>DASWFT010000310.1:0-11226 GCA_036394075.1 Streptosporangiaceae bacterium | reverse complement strand
CCCTCAACCGGGTTCCCGGGGTCACCCATACCGAGACTCACATCGCGTTCCGCACCTACTCGCGGCACGACCTCGAAGCCGCCTTCGCCCTCGGCTACCCCGAGTCCCCCGCTGACCCGCGCCACTCGACCTGACGTGGGTCATTTTCATGATCGCGGTGGATAGGTGGTCGTCGGCGGCCAGCAATCCACCGCAATCACAGGAAGACCTTGGCCTGGGGGCCTGGGGGCCTGGGGGCCGGGGTCCTGGGGGCCGGGTCCTGGGTCCTTGGGGGTCCTTGGGGGTCCTTGGGGCTCCTGGGAGGCCTCGGCGGTCTGGGGGTCTTGGGATCGGTCGGCGGCCGCGTCAGGTGCCGCTGGAGGCTGGGCGTCAGGTGCCGCTGGAGGCTAGGCGCTGGCTGGCCGCGATCCAGCGGCGCAGCAGATCGCCGGCGGCTCCGGAGTCCAGCGCCGCGGCCGCCCGGGCGCAGCCGTCCGCCAGCGCCTGGTCAAGTTCGGCCACGCTGGGCACCCCCGCCGCGGCAGCCAGCGCCGCTGCCGCGTTCAGCACCACGGTGTCGCGCACCGCGCCTGACTCGCCGTCCAGCACGGCGCGGGCCACCGCCGCGTTGTGGGCCGGATCGCCGCCGCGCAGGTCACCGGGCTTGGCCCGGTCCAGGCCCAGGGCCATCGGGTCGACCGTAGCCGCGGCCACCGTGCCGGCGTGCACCACCCAGACCGTGGATGTGTCGGTCGTGGTCAGCTCGTCGAGGCCATCATCGCCGTGAAACACCAGGGCGCTTGAACCGCGCCCGGCGAGCACACCGGCGATTACCTCGCCCATCCGTGGGTCGGACACGCCCACCGCCTGGGCGCCGGGCCGCGCCGGGTTAGCCACCGGCCCGAGGAAGTTGAAGACTGTCGGCACGCCGAGCTCACTCCTCGCGGGCCCGGCGTACCGCAGCGCCGGGTGGTAGAGCGGCGCGAACAGGAACGCTATGCCGAGTTCCGCCACGAGCCGCGTGCTCGCTTCCGGCGGCAGGCTGATGGCCACCCCGAGCGCCTCAAGCACGTCCGCTGCGCCGCACGCGGACGACGCGGCGCGGTTCCCGTGCTTGACCACTCGGGCGCCCGCGGCGGCCGCGACGATCGCGCCCATCGTGGAGATATTGACCGTGTGCGCCCCGTCGCCGCCCGTGCCGACCAGATCGACCAGCGGCCCCGGCACGCTGATCGGCGTGGCGTGCGCCAGCATCACCTCAGCCAGCCCGGCCACCTCGCCGACCGTCTCGCCCTTCATCCGCAGCGCGACGCCGAATCCCGCGATCTGGGCCGTGGTGGCCGCGCCGTCCATGATCTCGTTCATGGCCCACGCCGCCTCGCCGGAGGTCAGCGTCTCGCCCCTGATCAGCGCGCCGATCAGCGCGGGCCACGTGGTACGGGAATCCATAACGGCCCCTTCGGGACGGGTGAGGCAGTGGGCGGCGGCGGGTGCGTCCGTCAGCGAGGTCTTGACCGGGTGACCGGCGCCCGGACCGGTCAGGCCTGGGCCGCCAGGTGCTCGGCCCGCTCGCGCATCAGGCCAGCCAGGCCCTCCGCGAGCGCCACCGGGTCGATGGGGTGGCTCGTCACCGCATCGGCCCCGGACCAGGTGGCGAGCCATCCGTCATCGACCCGGCCGACGATCAGCAGCACCGGCGGGCAATCGTGGATCTCGTCCTTGGCCTGGCGGCAGATGCCCATCCCGCCGGCCGGCTGGGCCTCACCGTCGAGCACCATGACGTCCGCGCCGCCGGCATCAAGCAGCCGCAGCAGGGCCGGCTCGGTGGCCACCTCGATGACTTCGGCCAAAGGGACATCCGGTGCGGGACGGCGCCCGATGGCCAGGCGCACCCGCGCGCGCGTGTCCGCGTCATGGCTGTACACAACGACCTTCATGAAACAGGATGGTACCGACCCGGGGGGTCGCCCGACGCTCGCCTACGTGGTGTCGTAATAATGACCCCGTGGCCACAGCAACCGTGACCGAGACGACGCCCCGCGGGCCGACCAGCCGGCCGAACCTGGTCAGCGTGGGGACCATCGTCTGGCTGTCCTCGGAACTCATGTTCTTCGCGGCTCTGTTCGCGATGTATTTCACCATCCGCTCCGTGGACAAGGGCGAAGGCCTCCGCTGGCCGGGCGCGCACCTGGACCTCACGCTGGGGTCAATCAACACGACCGTGCTGCTGCTCTCCAGCGTCACCTGCCAGCTCGGGGTGTTCGCGGTGGAACGCGGCCAGATCCGCCGGGCCGGCCGGATCGGGCAGTTCTGGAAGTGGGGCCTGCGCGAGTGGTACGTGCTGTCCTTCCTGATGGGCCTGTACTTCGTGCTCGGCCAGGGATATGAGTACCTCGGCCTGATCCACGACGGGCTGACCCTGTCCTCCAGCGCGTACGGCTCGGTGTTCTACATCCCCACCGGATTTCACGGGCTGCATGTGACCGGCGGGCTCGTCGCGTTCCTGTTCATGCTGGGCCGCACCTACGCGGCGAAGACGTTCACCCACGAGCAGCAGGTGAGCGCGATCGTCGTCTCCTACTACTGGCATTTCGTGGATGTCGTGTGGATCGGCCTGTTCACGACCATCTACCTGATCCACTAGATGCCCGCACGCAAACTGAATCCGCTGAACGACATGCATTACATCCCCTGACCGGAAACCGAGGGCAGCAGTGAGCTGGATCACCGCGCGGCGAAGGCACCCGGCCGCCGGATATGCCGTCGTCCTGCTGGGGCTGATCGCGATCGGCATCGTCTACGCGGCGGTCACCACGCACGGCAGCCCGGCGTCCGCCGCGGCGCCGGCCGCGGGCGGCCAGGACATCGCCGTGGGCAAGCACATATTCACCGACTACTGCTCGAGCTGCCATGGCGGGCTGGCCCAAGGCACCGCCAACGGGCCGAGCCTGATCGGGGTGGGCGCCGCCGCCGTGGACTTCCAGGTGAGCACGGGCCGGATGCCCGCGAAGGAGCCCGGCGCGGAGAATCCGCGCAAGCCGCCGGTGCTCAACATGCGGGAGACCCACCAGGTGGCCGCCTACATCGCCTCCCTCGGCGGCGGCCCGGCCATCCCCGGCCCCGAGCAGGTGACCCCGGTCGGCGCCAACGCCGGGCTCGGCCAGGAGTTGTTCATCACCGACTGCGCGCAGTGTCACAGCTTCACCGGCGCGGGCGGCGCGCTCACCGAGGGCAAGTACGCGCCCGCGCTCACCCGGTCGACACCGACGCAGATCTACGAGGCCATGCTCACCGGCCCGGAGGCCATGCCGATCTTCGACGACACGACGATCACTCCCAGCCAGAAGCGGGACATCATCGCATACGTCACGCAGGTCCGCTCGGTGCCGAATCCGGGCGGCTTCAGCCTGGGCCGAATCGGGCCGGTCACCGAGGGCCTCGTGGTCTGGTTCGGCGGCATGGGGCTGCTAGTTTTCGCGGCTCTCTGGATCACAGCTAGGCGGCGTGAGTCATGAGCGGAACTCAGGACATCCCGTACAGTCTTCCCCCGGAAGGCGACGGGCCAGCCGGGGCCGAGGAGACACGCGCGCCACACCGGGTGATCGGCACCCCGTCGCCGGCGCAGCAGCACATGCTGCTCGCCGACGGCGACGAGGACGCGCCTCCGCCGGCCCCGCGCGAACTGCCGGCCGACCCGGAGGACCCCGTAAAGGCCAAGAGGGCCGAACGGGTGGTCGGTGCGTGCTTCATCATCGCTACGCTGGCCGGCTTCGGGTTCATCGTCGCCTACGTCGGCATCGGGGTGCACGGGATCAACACGACGCTGCGCTCCAACCTCGCCCTCGGGACCACGCTGTCCGTCTCGTTGCTCGGCCTCGCCGTGGGCGCCACCATCTGGGTGCGTAACCTGATGCCGCAGGTGGAACTCACGGAGCCGCGCAAGCCGCTGGCCTCATCCGAGAAGGACAGGCAGGAATTCGCCGAGACGTTCACCGAGAGCACGGAGGCGAGCCAGTTCGTCAAGCGGCCCATAGTCCGCCGGACACTCATCGCGGCCACGTTGCCGCTCGCGCTCGCTCCGGTGGTCCTGCTCCGCGACATGGGCCCGATGCCGGGGACGAGCCTGCGGCACACCGTGTGGCGCAAAGGCATGCGCCTGCTGGTCTACGGCCCGAACACGCCGATCCGGCCGGCTGACTTCAGCTCCCCCGGCGCGATGATCACCGTCGTCCCCGACGGGTTCCAGAACGACCTGGACGCCCTGGCCAAGGCGACCACGATCATCATCAAGTTCGCGCCGGGAGAACTTCAGGCACCCACGAATTTGAACTGGACCGTGGAGAACATCGTCGCGTACTCCAAGATCTGCACGCACGTCGGATGCCCGGCCGCGCTGTACGAGGAGACGACGCACCACATCCTGTGCCCGTGCCACCAGTCCACCTTCGACGCCCCCCGGGGCGCGACGGTGCTCTTCGGCCCGGCGGCCCGGCCGCTGCCGCAGTTGCCGATCACCACGGACGCGCAGGGCTACCTGGTCGCGAAGAGCGACTTCCAAGAACCGGTCGGCCCGAGCTTCTGGGAGCGGGGATGAGCACGATCGACAAGGCGCTTGAGGGCACCGGGAAGTGGTTTGACGACCGGCTCCGCGTCGCCCGCGGGACGCGCACGCTGCTGCGGAAGATCTTCCCGGATCACTGGTCGTTCCTGCTCGGTGAGATCGCCCTCTACTCGTTTGTCATCCTGCTGCTCACCGGCACGTTCCTCACGCTGTTCTTCAAGCCGAGCATGACCGACGTGGTCTATCACGGCACCTACACCCAGCTTGACGGCGTGCACATGAGCGAGGCGTACGCCTCCACCCTGAACATCAGTTTCGACGTGCGCGGCGGCCTGCTCATGCGCCAGATCCACCACTGGGCGGCGGACCTGTTCATGGCGGCGATCATGGCGCACATGCTCCGGATATTCTTCACCGGCGCCTTCCGCAAGCCCCGTGAGATCAACTGGCTGATCGGCGTCACGATGTTCGTGCTCGGCATGCTGGAGGGTCTGTTCGGGTACTCGCTCCCCGACGACCTGCTGTCCGGCACCGGGCTGCGCATCCTGGAAGGCGTCATGCTTTCCATCCCGATCGTCGGCACCTATCTCACGTTCTTCCTGTTCGGCGGTCAGTTCCCGGGCCAGGACATCATCCCGCGGCTGTACATCATCCACGTGCTGCTGATCCCGGGCCTCCTGCTCGCCCTGATCACGGCGCACCTGTTCTTCATGTTCCACCAGAAGCACACCCAGATGCCGGGCAAGGGGCGCACGGACCAGAACGTGATCGGCGCGCCCTTGTACCCGTACTTCGCCGCGAAGACCGGGGCGTTCTTCTTCTACGTGTTCGGCGCGCTCGCGTTGCTGTCCACGTTCGCGCAGATCAATCCGATCTGGGTGTATGGCCCGTACAACCCCTCGGGGATCTCGGCGGGCTCCCAGCCTGACTTCTACATGGGCATGCTCGAAGGCGCGTTGCGCGTCTGGCCCAGCTGGAGCTGGAACGTCCTGGGGCACACGCTTGCCTTCAACGTGTTCATTCCGGCCTTGGTGCCGCTCGGCATCATCTTCACCGGCGCTGCCATCTGGCCGTTCCTCGAGAGCTGGGTCACCGGGGACCACAGGGAGCACCATGTCCTCGACCGTCCCCGCAACGCGCCGACCCGGACCGCGATCGGGATTGCGGCGGTCACGTTCTACGGGATTCTCCTGCTCGAGGGCGCGAATGACATCATCGCCGATCAGCTGAGCATCCCGCTGTTCACGATCACGTGGATCGCCCGGTTCGCGACGTTCCTCGGGCCGGTCATCGCCTACGTGCTGACCAAGCGGATCTGCCTCGGCCTGCAGCGCAAGGACGCCCACCTGCTCGAGCACGGGGTGGAGACCGGCATCATCAGGCAACTGCCCGACGGCGAGTACATCGAGGTGACCCGCCCGGTCTCCGAAGATGCCTACGCCGTGCTGACGGCCAGGGCATCGGCGCCGCTGCCACTGCCGGCGCCCGGCGAGGACGACGAGAACGGCGTTCCCGACCCGGCGACCCGGCACGCCGTTGGCAAGCTACGGCTGAGGCTCAACCGGGTGCTCACCGAGAGCGTCCCGCTGCCGACCGGTGACGGGCACGGCAACGGCCATGGCAACGGGCACGGCGAGCCGGAGCGAGCCGCTATCACCACTGGGGACTCGGCTGAGCCTTCGGCCGGACCCGGAGCAGACGGCTCCTCAGAGACGCCCTGAGCGGCGCGTAGCGGGCCCCCAAGGCTGGGCTCGGCGGCGTGGCTGGTGGCCGCCGCGCCGAGCACCTTGGGGCACTGGCGCGGCGGCCGGCTCGGGCTACCGCCTAGTGGTCTGTGACCCCCTCACGGACCGCTAGCAAGGACGAGGCAGGTGTAATGCGGTCGCGGCCCGCCGCACCGAGTGGCTGCCCGGCGTGACTGACGGTGCGGACACGAATTCACTGCCCGTGTTGTCCGCGACGACCGCGTCCCCGGTGGCGCTCCCGGCCAGCAGCTTCGGCCAGGACAGGAACCAGATCGTCCAGCCGTCACCCCAGGTTCCCGCCAGCGGGCTGCCTACGACCGTGATCGGGTCCCCCATCACGGAGTGGTCGTAGTACCAGGCGGCGTTGTCCGGAGCCACGTTCACGCAGCCGTGACTCACGTTGACGAAGCCCTGCTCCCCCACTGACCACGGCGCACTGTGCACGTAGTCCCCGCTGAAGGTGAACTGCACGGAGTCATACACCATCACGTTGTAGTAGCCGGGGTCGCCGGGCATCACGCCGAAGCTGGCCGAATTCATGTCCACCGGATTCCCCATGGCGAAGGAAAGGTACTGCCCGTTCGGCGTGTCATCGCCGGGCTGCCCGGTGCTGATCGCCCAGTTGCCCACGAACTTCCCGTTCCACCAGACCTTCATGTAATGGGTGGCGGTACTCGCCACCGCTACCAGCGAATCGCCGATCGTGAAGTGCTGGGACAGGTTCTGGCTGCCGTACACCCCGGGGGCGGCCAGCACGCCGGAAAGATGGGCGGTCAAGGTCACCGTCGTGTGCGCCGGCCAGTAATCCAGCGGCCGGAACCACACGACCTCGTTGCTCATCCAGTACCAGGCGCCGGTGACCACGTTGCTGGAGTAGATCTCGAATGACCGTTCGACCGCCGCCTTGTTCTCGATCGGCCTGCTGAAGGTCACCATGATCGGCATGCCCACGCCCACAGTCTGGCCGGTGGTCATATCCACCGTGGCGCTGAAGGTATGGGCGGGGGTCAGCGTGCGGAAGGTCCCCGTGGTGACCGTGCGCTTGCCCTGGGAGTTGACCGCCGTGGCGGTGACCCGGTAGGTCTGCGAGGGCGCCAGCGCCCATGCGGTATGCCAGGCGCTAGCGCCGCTGGTGAACGCCCCGGCCAGGCTCCCGCCCGCCGCGCTGATAACCGTCACGCGGGACAACGCGCCCTGGCGGGCGGTCACGCTGATGCCCAGGTCGGGCCGCTCGTCGACCGGCACGACCGCGACCGACCGGGCCACGGCGGTGCGGCCGCTCGCCGCCTGGGCCGCCTCGTTCGCCCCCCGGCCGCTCCTCGCCGTGCTCGTGAAGGTGAGGTTGCCCGTCGTGATGGTCACGCTCGGCGGCGGATGAACGACCGCCTTCTGTGACGCCCCGATCCCGCCCTGGCACGCCGCGACGATCAGCAGGCCGGACGCGGCGACCGCGGACGCAATGCAGCGGCCGGCCCGGGCCAGGCCTGGCCCGGGCCCGGGCCCGGGCCGAGAATTGCTGACTTTGCTTGATCCGGAATTGTCTTTGCTTGATCCGGAAATAGCATGATCCGCGCTGATGCGCGTGTTCACGGCCGACCTGGCGCGGTGGTCCGCGCGCATCAGCGCGTGGACCACGGCCAGGCTCCGTTGCCTTGTCCGCCCGCGCTGAACGCGCGCGCGAAAGGCAGCTACGATGACGTTCCCCGACACGTCTGCAACCCCCCTTGGAGCCCTTCTCGCAACCAACTCTTTCCCGCAGCGGCCCCGGAATACTCGCCCAAAGGTAATTTTTAGTTATCTTGTCAATACTCTGCGTAGCCTTGACAGGCAAAACAATACGCCCGCCTCGGGGGCATCTAGCAGGGGGGTGATTACCGGGGCACATCGCCGGTATGGCCTGGCCTGGATGCTGGGCCGCGCATCTCCCGGCTACGCACGTTCCGGACCGGACAGCTCCCAGCTGTGCGGCTCAGGCCGCGAGCTCCTCAGTGTGCGTAGTGTCCCCGGTAGTACTCGAAGACAAAGCCAATCGTGGCAAAGAACAACGCAAGCACCCCTATCAGGAAAAGCCACCATCCGATCGCGGCGCCGATCGCCGCCGTGGCCGCGGCCAGGCCCACGAACAGCGGCCACCAGCTGTGCGGGCTGAAGAAGCCAAGTTCGCCGGTGCCGTCGCTGATCTCTGCCCGCGGGTTGTCCTGCTGCAGCGGCGGCAGCCGCCGACCGCTGAAGAGAACGTAGAACCCGGTCAGGAAGGCGAGCCCGACAGCGAACGCAAGCGCGGTCGTGCCCGTGGGGTCCTTGGAGAAATACCAGTACACGATGTCCGTGCCGCCGAAGAACACCGCGACGCCGATGAACAGACGTCCTTCAACCTTCATCTGACACCTCTCCGCCGCGCCCACCGGTCATTGTGCCCGCACGCCCGCGGCCCTGGCCCGCCTCAGTGCGCTCACGGGACGTGCGGCCCGACTGGATGTGCGGGTAGTGCAGGTCGAACGCGGGCCGCTCGGAGCGGATACGGGGTATCCGGGTGAAGTTGTGCCGCGGTGGCGGGCAGGACGTCGCCCATTCCAGCGAGTTCGCGTATCCCCACGGGTCGTCCTGGGTTACCTGCTCCCCGAATTTCCATGTCTTGTACACGTTGTAGAGGAAGATGAACGTGGACGCGCCGAGGATCCACGAGCCGATGCTGGAGATCTGGTTCATCGTGGTCACGTCGAGCGGCAGGTCAGGGTAGTTGGCGACGCGACGCGGCATGCCCTCGATGCCGATCCAGTGCTGGATCAGGAACGTCATGTGGAAGCCGATGAAAAGCATCCAGAAGTGCCACTTGCCCAGCGTGTTGTCCAGCATCTTCCCGGTGAACTTGGGCCACCAGAAGTAGAACCCGCCGAACATGCAGAAGACCACGGTGCCGAACAGCACATAGTGGAAGTGGGCGACGACGAAATAGGAGTCGCTGACATGGAAGTCCAGCGGCGGCGAGGCGAGGATCACCCCGGTGAGCCCGCCGAACAGGAACGACACCAGGAATCCGAGGATGAAGAGCATGGCGGGCTCGAACGTCAGCTGGCCCCGCCACATCGTGCCGACCCAGTTGAAGAACTTGACCCCCGTCGGGACCGCGATGAGGAAGGTCATGAACGAGAAGAACGGCAGCAGAACGGCTCCGGTGGTGAACATGTGGTGCGCCCACACGGTCATCGACAGCCCGGCGATCGCGATCGTCGCGGCTACCAGTCCCTTGTAGCCGAAGATGGGCTTGCGGCTGAACACGGGCAGGATCTCGGTGGCGATGCCGAAGAACGGGATCGCCACGATGTAGACCTCGGGGTGGCCGAAGAACCAGAACAGGTGCTGCCACATGACCGCGCCGCCGCTGGAGGCGCTGAACACCTGGGCGCCGAGCTTGCGGTCGATCTCCAGGACCAGCAGCGCGGCCGCCAGCACCGGGAAGGCGATAAGCACCATCATGCTGGTGAGCAGGATGTTCCAGGTGAAGATGGGCATCCGGAACATGGTCATGCCCGGGGCCCGCATGCAGATGATGGTGGTGACGAAGTTCACGCCGCTCAGGATCGTGCCGAGCCCGGACAGCGTCAGGCCCATGATCCACATGTCACCGCCGATCCCCGGCGAGTACACGGAACTGGTCAGCGGCGAGTAGGCATACCAGCCGAACGCGGCCGCCCCGCCCGGAGTGAGGAAGCTGGCCACCAGGATCAGGCCGCCGAACAGGAACATGTAGTAGCTCAGGATGTTGAGCCGCGGGAACGCCACGTCGGGCGCGCCGATCTGCAGCGGCATGATCTCGTTCGCGAACCCGACGAACAGCGGGGTGGCGAACAGCAGCAGCATGATCGTGCCATGCATGGTGAACAGCTCGTTGTACTGCTCGTCTGACACGACGTGGTTGTCCGGGCCGAACAACTGGATGCGCATGATCATGGCCATCAGGCCGGCGATCATGAAGAAGCCGAACGATGTGATCAGGTACAGGTGGCCGATGACCTTGTGATCGGTCGTGGACAGCCAGTCGGCGAGCAGCGATCCCTTGCGGCCGCTGTACGGCCCGGCGGCCGGTGCCTGGACGGGGTGTTCGATCGTGGCCACTGTCAAGCGCCCCCTGCTGACTTCTGCTGTGCCTGCTGCTGCGCGCTGATCCACTGACGGAACTGCGCCGGGGTCACGATCTTCACCGTGAACAGCATCCGGCTGTGGTAGACGCCGCACAGTTCGGTGCAGCGGCCCGTGAAGGTCCCGGTCTTGATCGGAGTCACCTCGAAGTGGTTCGGGTGGCCGGGGATGACGTCACGCTTGAACTCGAACGGGACGATCCAGAACGAGTGGACGACGTCCGTCGAGACGAGGTTGAACCGGACGGTCTCGTTCGTGGGGATCTCCAGCACCGGCTGCTGCCCCGGCCAGGGCTCGCCGTTCTCCACCACCACCCCGGTCGGCGAACTCGGCACCTTGTACTGCGGGTACTGGAACTGCCAGCTCCACTGGTAGCCGACGACGGTGACCGTGACATCCGCGTTCGGGGACAGCTTGTCGATGTAGTTCTCGTCCCGGGCCGTGAAGAAGAACAAGACCCCGACCATGATGAACGGCACGACCGTGTACAGGATCTCGATCGGCAGGTTGTAGCGCACCTGGTGGGGTGGCCGGTCCGTGCGCTTGCGGTGGAAGATCACCGCCCACAGGATCGCCCCCCAGACCAGGAACCCGACGGCGAGGGCCGCGATCCAGGATCCCTGCCACAGGCTGACCACGGTCTTGCCCTGCTGGGTGACCGGCACCGGCATGCCAAGCCGGGTGAACGTGTTGTTCGTGCAGCCGGTAAGGCCGAGGACCAAGACGGCCAGCACGGCCGTCATGCCCGTCGCGCGCGCGGCGCGCACCCGGCGGGACACGAAGGGCACGAAGGGACGGGGC
>DASWFT010000309.1:0-52919 GCA_036394075.1 Streptosporangiaceae bacterium | reverse complement strand
CGCTGGAGGCTGGGCACGCCGCTGCGACCCGGCTGGTGCGCGCGGGGGTCACCGGCATCATCTGCGGCAGCGATATCCTCGCGCTCGGCGCGATCAGGGCGGTGCGCCGCCTCGGGCTCACCGTGCCAGGCGATGTGTCGGTCATCGGCTACGACGATTCGGCGTTCATGAGCTGCACCGACCCGCCGCTGACCACCACCCGGCAGCCGATCGACGCGATGGGCCGGGCCGTGGTCAGCACGCTCGTGCACCAGGTGGAGGGGCTGACCGTCGCCCCCGAGGAACTCCTGTTCGAGCCCGAGCTGGTGGTGCGGGGCTCGACGGCGCCGGCCACCAGCCGGACCGCCGCCGGCCAGCGGGCCGCCGCAGGCTAGCCGGGTAGAGGCAGGCTGGCCGGGGTGCCGCTCCGGCAGCGCTCACGGGTATCGTTCGGCAAAGGTATCGTTCGGTCCATGGCGGCGAGCCCGGAACTCACCGGGGCACGTGAGGCCAAGGTCGGCGACATAACGGTGCGGCGGTTCCTACCGCTCCGGCACCGCCGCACGGTCGGCGCCTGGTGCTTCGTGGACCACTACGGGCCGATGTCGGTCGATGGTGTGGCCGGGATGCAGGTGCCACCGCACCCGCACATCGGTCTGCAGACCGTCACCTGGCTGCTTGATGGCGACGTTCTGCACCGGGACAGCCTCGGTACCGAGCAGATGATCCGCCCCGGCCAGCTCAACCTGATGACCGCCGGTCACGGGATCGCACATTCCGAGGAATCCCCGGACGGCCACGACCCGCGGCTGCACGGCGTCCAGCTCTGGCTGGCGCTGCCCGATCGGGTCCGGCAGATGGCGCCGGCCTTCGAGCACCACGCCGACCTGCCCGCGCTCGGCCTCGACGGGTTCGAGGTCACCGTGTTCGCGGGCTCGCTGGCCGGCGCGGCGTCCCCGGCCACGGTGCATTCGGCGATCGTCGGCGCCGAGATCGGCGCGCGCCGCCACGCCCAGGCCCGGATTCCCCTGCGGCCAGGACACGAGCATGTGATCTTCGCGGCGCTGGGGGCAGCCACGGTCGATGGGGCCGCGCTCGCCCCCGGCACCCTGCTCTACCTCGGCACCGGGCACGAGTCGGTCACCCTGGCCGCGGCCGAGGGCAGCACGCTTTTCCTGCTCGGCGGCGAGCCACTCGGCGAGCCAGTGCTGATGTGGTGGAACTTCGTCGGGCGCACCGCCGACGACATCATCGAGGCGGCACAGGACTGGGGACGCGGGCTCCGTTTCGGGAAGGTCGCCGGCCCTGAGTGGGAGCCCCTGCCCGCCCCGCCGCTCGATGCCGCGATGCTGAAGCGGCAGCGCTGAGGGTCCGCGGGCATGTCAGACCGGATGTGGCGGGCGGTCTCGGTCTTCCGTGTGCTGGCGCTCGGGTACGCGGCCGTGCTGATCATCGCCGACCATAATCGTTATGCGCATCCGGCGGGTGGTATTGCCGTTCTGGCCGTCATGGCCGGGTGGTCCGCGGTGACCATCGTGGCCTATGCCCGTCCCGGGCGCCGGAGCCGGTGGCTCGTCATCGCCGATGTGGCGGTCGCCGCGGCGCTGATCATGGCCACGCGGTGGGTGGACACGCCCGCCCGCATCGACCACGGAGCGCCGACGCTGCCGACCTTCTGGGCGGCCGCGTCGGTCCTGGCCTGCGCGGTCGCGGGTGGACCCTGGGCGGGCCTGGCCGGCGGTCTGGCCATCGCAGCGGCGGATCTCGCGGAGCGCCAGGGGCTGCCGCGGGGTTCTTTGAACGGGACCGTCTTCCTCGTGCTGATCTCTGGGCTGGTTGGCGGCTATGTCATGCGGCTCGGCCTGCGCGCGGAGGCAGCCGTGGACAAGGCCGCCCGGAGCGAGGCGGCAACCGCAGAAAGGGACCGGATCGCGCGCGAGATCCACGACTCGGTCCTGCAGGTTCTCGCGCTGGTGAGCAGGCGGGGCCGTGAACTGGGGGGCGAGGCGGCCGAGCTGGGCCGCCTGGCCGGTGAACAGGAGCGGGCACTGCGGTCGCTGGTGTCCCCTGGCCCGCTTGCCGCGCCCATAGGCCAGCTCGACCTGCGGCTCCTGGTGGAACCGTTCGCCTGCGACCGGGTCACCGTGTCATGCCCGGCGACCGCCGTTCTGATGGCGGACGCGACGGCCCGGGCGCTCGCCTCGGCTGCGGGCGAGGCACTCGACAACGTGCGCAACCATGCGGGACCGGATGCGCGGGCCTGGGTGCTGGTGGACGATGAGGGAGCGGCGGTCGCGGTGAGCGTGCGCGACGACGGCACCGGGTTCGACCCGGCCGGGCTTGCGGCGGCTGCGCGGGCGGGACGGCTCGGCGTGGCACAGTCGATCGTGGGACGCCTGCGCGGCGTGGGCGGGGAAGCGATTCTGACATCCGTGCCCGGGCAGGGGACCGAGGTGGAGCTCCGTGTGCCCAGAGGCTGACCGGCCGGTGCGGGTCCTCGTGGTCGACGACCACCCGATATGGCGCCACGGCGTCGCCCGCGACCTGGCCGAGGCCGGGTTCCTGGTCGTGGGCACGGCCGCCGACGGCAGGCAGGCGCTGCGGATCGCCGGTGCGGCTCGGCCCCAGGTGATCCTGCTCGACCTGCACCTGCCCGACATCTCTGGTGCCGAGGTCACCCGCCAGCTCCTGGCCGCCGACCCCGGCGGCAGCGTGCTCGTCCTGTCCGCGAGCGGCGAGCGCCAGGACGTGCTCGACGCCGTGACCGCCGGTGCGAGCGGATACCTGGTGAAATCCGCGCAGCTCAGCGAGTTGCTGACCGCGGTCCGCGCGACAGCGGCCGGCCAGGCGGTGTTCACCCCCGGGCTGGCCGGCCTCATCCTCGGCGAGTACCGGCGGCTCGCCAGCTCACCGGCCCCTGGCACGCCGCAGCTGACGCCCCGGGAGAGCGAGGTGCTCCGCCTGGTCGCCACCGGGCTGACCTACCGCCAGATCGCGGAGCGGCTCGTGCTTTCACACCGGACGGTCCAGAACCACGTGCAGAACACGCTGGTCAAACTGCAGCTGCACAACAAGGCGGAGTTGGTGCGCTACGCCCTGGAGCACGGCCTGGAATAACCGCCAGTCAAGCGGCACCGGCATCGCGGGCCGCCGCCAGTCGAGCGGTCACCGGCCGGTGCGCAAAGACTCGGCCAGATGAGCGCAGGTGGCGCCCAGTTGCTTCCACTCCGCGGGCGTCAGCTTGTCGAAGACGCGCGCACGGACCGCCGCGACGTGCCCGGGCGCGGTAGCGGTCAGCTTGGCCAGGCCGGATGCAGTCAGCTCGGCGAACATGCCGCGCCTGTCCTCCTCGCACTCCACCCGGCGAACCCAGCCCGCCCGCTCCAGACGGGTCACCGCCCTGGTCATCCCGCTGCGAGTGGACAGCGCCGCGTTGGCCAGGTCCCGCATGCGCATCCGCCGGTCCGCTGCCTCGGACAGCAGCACCAGCAGTTCGTAGTCGGTGAACGAGATCCCCGCGTCGTCCTCAAGCTGCCGGTCGAGGACCTGGATAAGCAGCCGGGTGGCATCCAGGTAGGCCCGCCAGGCCTGCTGCTCCGCCGCGTCCAGCCACCGCACCCCATCCATGGCGTCCAGTGTACCGATATAGTTGACAACGCAACGACACCTGTCCGCCTTGTGCCGCCCGGCGGGCTTGTGCCGCCCGGCGGGCTTATGCTGCCCGGCGGGCTTGTGCTGCCCGGCGGGCTTGTGCCGCCCGGCGGGCTTGTGCCGCCCGGCGGGCTTATGCTGCCCGGCGGGCTTATGCTGCCCGGCGGGCTTGTGCCGCCCGGCGGGCGATCAGGGCCCGCCCGCCGCCGTCCTATACCCCAGCGACGTCAAGCGTGATAGTCGTGCCGGTCAGGGCCTTGCTTACCGGGCATGAGTCCTTGGCGTCCTGGGCGATCTTCTGGAACGTGTCCTGGTCGATGCCTTCCGCGGAACCGCGAACGGTCAGCTTGATGCCGCTGATCCGGAATCCGCCCGCCGGATCCGGGGCCAGCGTGACATCAGCCTTGACGGTCAGGGCGGGCGAACTGCCGCCGGCCGCGCCGAGCAGCGCCGAGAACTGCATCGCGTAGCACGCGGTGTGCGCGGCGGCTATGAGCTCTTCCGGGCTGGTCGTGCCGTCGGCGTCATCGGCGGCCCGCTTGGGGAACGAGACCTCGTAGGTGCCGGCGCCCGAACTGAGCAGTTCGAGCGTGCCGGTTCCATCCTGAAGGCCGCCTGTCCATGTCGTCTGGGCGCTGCGGGTCGGCATTGCTCCTCCTCGTGGCCAGGCACTGCCTGTCGGCCATGGCACACCCCTCACACTACGGGTGCGGGCTTGACGGTCAGGGCTTCTCGGCACCTCCGCCGAGAGTTCTTACGGAAGTATGAATATTTCGGTTTCATAACCCTCGGGTCACGGGGTCGGTCTATCGTCTGCCCGCGAGGGCCTTATGCGGTGGAGGTAGCTGGATGTACCCAAGGCGCCGGTCTGACCGGCGGCGGCGTTCAAACACGGACCGGGACTGGGAGGTCCCGGACCCGTACTTGGACTGGGTACCCGACGACAGGGAGTACATACCGAAGTTCAAGTTCCCCGTCGTCCCCCTCGTGGCGCTTGGCCTGATCGTCGGGCTGCTCGTAGCGGCACAGATGTCCCACACGACGTTCATGCAGAGCGCGTTCGGCCACCTGGGCCTTCATCATGGTCAACCCCCCCACCACCCGCGCCCGCACCCCACCGCCAAGCCGACCGCCCAGCCCACGGTCAGCCCGACACCGACCGCGCCGGGTGGTGCCGCGGCGATGGACTGCATCCTCACGGTGCCCGCGAACCCGCTCAGCCCTCGAGGGCTGGCCACGCCGTACCAGATCGGCAGCGGCTGCTCGGAGGCTAACCCGGACCTTCAGGCGTTCGTGCAGGCGACCATTCTCGACCCGGCCACCGGGAAGATCGCGGTGTACGAACCGCTGGTCATCACGGCGGGGACGACGCCGGCGGTCGCGCCGGTCGTCCCCCGGCTCCCGGCCGACGCGGTGGTCAACTTGCTGTTCGGCTTCAACGGCAACATCCTGACCCTGGTCGGAACCAATGACTCACTGCGGCAGGCGGGCTGCGTCAGCGGCCTGGACGGCTCGCCGTTCGGGCAGGTCTCCTACTGCAACGGGGCCGCCTTCTTCCAGGCCGCGGACGCCGCCGTCGCGGTGGGCAAGCTGAAGATCCCGGCCGCCGGCACCGGCAAGGACGGGCTGGAGTGCCCGACCACGCGGAGCTTCACCCTGATCGACCAGGACCAGAGCGACAACGTGACGACGCGCTACCTGCTGACGGCGAACGGGCAGACGGCCCAGAAGAACACCGCCAACCTCGCCAGGCTCGCGGGTGCCACGACCGTTACCAACGGAAGCGACAACGCGCTGGTCAACTTCTTCCTCGATCCGGCGCTCGGATGCGCCCTGTTCACAGCGCCTGACCTCTCGAATCCCGGGCAGATGGGCACGTCGCAGGCGCTGGACGAGCTGGCCGCCGCGGCGGCCCAGACCGCATCGATCGCCCTGACACCGGTCAATGACCCGATGACCATGGAAAACGGGGCGTTCAGCGTCCGGAAGACCAATCTGTACCGCCAGGGAGTCGACCAGCCCCTGCTCCCGGCCGGCGCGAACACGACCGCGAACGCGCAGGCATACTGCACGGACATGGTCAATATCCAGACCGCCAGGCTCGATCTGGACAAGGCGTTCACGGCCGGCGCTCCGTCTCCGGTCCCATCGCTCGGGAACAACCTCTTCACCTTCCTGGCGGCGCGGCTGTCCGCCTCGTTCGGCAACCTCAACTGCAAGAACTACGGCCTGACCGACCCAGTCACGCTTACCCTCGACGCGAACGGCGTGGCCACGCACGCGGCCCTGAGCGCCGCTATGCAGACATCGACGGGAGGCCCGGCACGGTCCTCATTGGCGCCGACGACACCACCTGGCACGCCGTCCACAGGAGGGCCTGCTGCGGCGTCCGCCAGTCCGTCGCCGTCGCCGTCGGCGAGCGCGAGCCCTTCCCCGGGGTAACCCGGCCGGTGCTGGCTGGCCCGATGTGCTCTCAGACCCCCCGCTCCTGAGAGCACACCCGGCCAGCCAGCCCGACGGGCGGCTACCGGGACCGGTCGGCCACGCGCACCGGGGTGCGGTGGTCGAACTGGAGGCCGTGGAGCGTGCACGGCCCACTGTCCCGTGGGCACAGGACCGAATGCCCGGAAACCGTCGCGCGGTACAGGCGGTAGGGGGCGGGCGCCTGGACCTGCTCGGGAGTCAGGGGGTCCGAACCGTGCTCGGCCGGGCCGGGATAGACGGCGAGGCCCGGGCCGAGGTCGTGGGCGGCCACCTGCTCAGCGGTGGCCGACATGTAGACGGCTTGCCCCGTGCCCGCGGGAACTCCGGAATCGAAGATCACGATACTCAACTGCGGGCGCCGGGCGAGGTTCTGCGAGTGCGTCGCCTCCGGGGCCGAGATCCAGTAGAACTCGGTGTAGTTCGCCGCCGCATAGAACACCGGGGACGCCCAGGGCTGTCCTTCCCCGTCGGCGGTCGCCAGCGTCATATACCTGTTGCTGTCGATGATCGCCCTGGCGATCGCGACAAGATCCTGCTCTGCCACGGTCCTCTCCTGAGATCAGGCTCTACTGGTGGTGGTGTCCTTGCTGCCGCCCAGGTAACCCTTCTCTGCCGGACGCGCCTCGCCGGGACTGAACTGGGGCTTCGCCCATCCCGCGCCACAGATTATTCAGATGCCACTTTAGGGTCGCCACCTCCACCTCAAGGACGTGCGCCTCGCGCCGGCGGGATTGCCTCCGGCTGACGCGGACGGAAGTATGTTGTGTCCTGGACGGGCGAGCCGGGGCGACGTGGGCTGGGAGGAACCCGGGATGGCATTCCAGGGGTGGCCGGAAGAGGCACTGGACTTCTACGAGGGCCTTGAAGCGGACAATTCACGGACCTACTGGACCAGGCACAAGGCGGTCTACGACGAGAAGGTCCTCGGCCCGATGACCGAGCTCGTGGAAGAGCTCGCGCCCGAATTCGGCGACGCGAAGATCTTCCGCCCGTACCGGGATGTCCGGTTCAGCAAGGACAAGTCGCCGTACAAGACCAACATCGGAGCGCTCGTCGGCAGCGGCTATATCCAGCTCTCCGCGAGGGGCCTGGCGGTCGGCGACGGGATGTACGGCATGACTCCCGGCCAGCTGGAGCGGTACCGCGAGGCGGTGGCCAGCGACGCCACCGGAGAGGAGCTGGAGGGCGTCATACTCGCCGTGGAGAAGCACGGGATCGGTGTCCACGGGCATAATTCCCTGAAGACCGCGCCCCGGGGATACCCGGCGGATCACGTGAGGATCGAGCTGCTCCGGCACAAAGGGCTGATCGCCTGGAAGGAATGGCCGGTCGAACCCTGGCTCGGGACCGCGCAGGCGCGGAAGCACATCGCGGGCTTCCTGGTTGCCAGCCGGCCGCTGAGCACCTGGCTCGACACCCACGTTGGTCCCTCGACGGCCGAGGCGCCGATCACATGAGGCCAGATCCCGGCGGCCTCACCGGGCGGGGATCATGGAGAAGGGGTCGACCCTCCGGACGGCCAGGATGTACCAGGCGGTCGCTCCGGTATGGAGTGACGCGTAGTACGAGCCGCCGCCGCAGTCGCTGAGCCCGTCTCTCGAGGCCGCTATGATCCCGAGGCCATCGTGGTTGAGCCCGTGCGCCTGGGCGTAGTAGACGACCGACACATACCTTGCCGCCCACGTGCCGTCCCCGGGATTGCCGCGGTACTCAAGCGCGTCGGCGAGATGCGTGGTCCCCTCGAACCAGACGCCCGAGCGGTCTTCACGGCAAGAGCTCACGCCGCTGAACCCGCCAGCGGTGACGGCGAGGTTACGCATGTCCCAGCCGAGCGACGCCGCATAGGCAGGATCCCGGAGAGCCAGGTATGACCAGCTGTTGACATCTTCGGGCATCACGCTGTTGTTGGGGGTAACCCATCGCTGGTCGTTCCGACATAGAACCGGCTCTGCCCGGCGTCCCACATCCTCACGACGAAGCGCCTGGCCCACCCCGCCCTGGCCGACCAGGCCGAGTCGCCTGTCTCGGTGGCGAGCAGCCCGAAGAGGGCGTAAAGGTCAATGTTGTGCTCGGTGGACTTCCACCCGATCTTCTGGCCGTTCGCGGTCTCGCCGCCCGTGTACCCGCCTGGCCCGCGCGGGTCGTAACAGTGGGCCTGGACTCAGTTCCCGATCGCTTCCGCGGCCGTGAGGTAGGCCCTCCCGCCCGTGGCCGCGTAGAGGCGGACGAGGGCCTGGCCGGCCCACGCCATGCCGCCCACAGCGTGGCCGGGTCGGTGGCCGTGACATCGGCCGGGCTGCGCAGCGGGGTGGGCGCGTACGCAGCCCGGACGCGCCCGTCGTGCCGCGGATCGTTCGCCTGCACGTACAGCAGCCCGTCGCCGATGACCCTGGCCCGCGACCGCGCGGCCGCGGTGCCTGCGGCCAGGTACGCGTCGATGAGCAGCGCGTCATCGTAGGTTTCTGAGGCCGTGAAGTGCTGCTGGCCCAGCACGCCCCCGGTGAAGCTCTGCACCAGGCGGGGGGTCGTGCCTGCGGCGTACCTGTCCATCATCTGGCTCAGGAACGAATAGGCATTCGCGACGCTCCTGTCCAGCTGCCTGGCCGGAACCCCGACGGCCTGGTCCGCTACGGCCCGGCTCTCGACCGGCCCGCAGCCCGCGACGCCAATGGCAGCGACGGCCAGCCCGGCCGCCACCGCGGTACACGCCAGTGCGATCCCCCTCATGCCGCTCCCCCGCCGTCGGCACAACCACGCTAACGCGGTGATCGCCGGGCGACCGGACCCGGGGGCCCGGCAGGCCGAAGCAGCTCCACGACTCAAGATCGAGGTGCTGGCGGTACAGCACCAAAAGACGCCACAGCTCGGTTCGCGAGGCATCCGGCGTGGAACGACGGGACGTGTCCCTGCGGGACGGCAAGCCGGGTCTCGAAGCCGCGGGCGGTGAGCTCGGCGGCGAGCTTCTCCAAGGCTGCGATGTCTGCTTCTAAATTCGCCATGGCTTAACAGTGGCGACCCGCCGGTTACTGTAGAAACTGGGATCAGGCAGGTGTCCGCGCCAGGTCCGCAGGCAGTCCGCACACGACTGGGTGTGTCACCGATGGACTTCGCGCAGGCACTGATCACGCTCATGGACGAGCGCGGCATCAGTGGGTGTGAGCTGGCCCGCAGGGTCTACTGCGACAGAAGCTTGATCTACCGCTACCGCACGGGCAAGCAGCAGCCGTCCGCGAATCTGGCCTGCAAGCTCGACCAGGTGTTAGGTGCTGGCGGGGAGCTGATGGCGCTCGCGCTACCTTCGCCGCATCCATCGAGCGCTGCCCAGCCCAGGGCAGACGGCCGCACGCTCGCTCTCGAACCTGTGATCAGATACCCGCTGGCCGACGCCGACTACGTAACTCACTTGCGGGAGGCCGTCCAGCAGTTCGCCTTACTGGAAACCCGGTACGGCGGCAGCGATGTGCTCCCTATAGCAGCCCGCACATTCAGGGCGGCGCATTCCCGTCTCGCATCGGGTGGCTATGTCCCGGCGGCCGAGCGCGATCTGCAGGCGGCGGTTGGCGAAGCCGGGGAAGTGACCGCGTGGGTTGCCTACGACTCCGATCAGCAGCCGCTTTCGCGCACTCTCTGCCAGGAGGCAATGCTGGTCAGCCGCCTCGCTGGTGACCGCAGCATGGAACTGTTCGACCTCACCCACCTAGCCATGCAGAGCATTCACCTGCACCGCTCCGCGGAGGCCCTGCGGATCGCTGATGACATGCTCGGCGGTCCGCAACTCGCCGTACGCGTAACGGCGTTGCTCCATCTGCGGCGCGGCCGGGCGCTGGCCCAGCTGGGCGACAGGCCGCGAGCCTTCGCTGCGATCGGCAAGGCGCGAAGCCTCCTGTCCGACGGGATCACCAGACGCGACCCGGTATGGACATGGTGGATCGACGAGCCTGAACTCGCGTGGCACGAGGGAATGGCGCACGCCGAGCTTGGGGACTGGCCGGCGGCGGTGGCGCTGTTCCGGGCTTCGTCGGCCGGGCGTAACGCACACGCGCGCGCCCGCGACCGCTACAACGACACCGCCCACCTGCTGAACGCGCTCGTCCATGTAGGGGCGTGGCGAGAGGCCGAGCCCGTAACTGCGGGCCTTGTCGAGACCGCCGCCGAAGTGGGCTCAACCCGCATCGCGAACCTTCTCCGCCGTGTCACGCGGCGCATCAAGGCCGAGGACACAACGTCGGCTCTCGCCGACAGCGCGGAGGAGCTAGTCGGCGCGCTCGCCTGAGACGGCGACTGTGCGGTCAGTAAGAACGTGACCGGTCGTTCCATGATCACGGAAGATTCCCGTCATATACGACCACCAATCTTCCGTGATCATGGAAGGGCCACCTAACGCGGAATGAGGCTTTCCGCATTAGGTTCTAGCGTTCCCTGTATGAGGGGAGGCAGGGACATGGCCGATACAATCCTTGGCCCGCGGGCGCTCAACCGCGCGACGCTGGCCCGCCAGTTGTTGCTGCTCCGGGCGGAGATGACAGCCGCGGACGCCATCGAACACCTGGTCGGTATGCAGGCCCAGGCGCCCGAGGCGCCCTATGTGGGCCTCTGGACACGGCTGAACGGATTCCACGCCTCGGAACTGGCCGAGCTGATCACAAGCCGGCGCGCTGTGCGCCTGCCGCTGATGCGCGCGACCGTGCACCTGGTGACCGCCCGTGACTGCGCGGCGCTGCGGCCGTGGGTCCAGGTCGTCCTGGAGCGCAGCTTCTCCAGTCAGGCCTTCGCCCGCAACCTCGCCGGCCTGGACATGGCGGCGGTCAAGGCGGCCGGGCACGCGCTGCTGGACGAGCGGCCGCGCACCCGAGCCGAAATCGGCCGGCTGCTGGCCACCCAGTGGCCCGATCGAGACCCGACGTCCCTGGCCCACGCGATCACCTACCTCGTGCCGGCGGTGCAGGTACCGCCGCGCGCCGTCTGGGGCACCGGCGGGCCGGCCGCTATGGTCCCGGCTGAGTCCTGGATCGGCCGCCCGCTCGACCGTGACGTGCCACCAGATGACCTGGTCCTGCGCTACCTCGCCGCCTACGGCCCGGCCACCGTCATGGACGTGCAGACCTGGTCCGGCCTGACCCGGCTCAGCGAAGTGACCGAGCGGCTCCGGCCCCGCCTGCGCACATTCCGAACGGAGCACGGCAGCGAGGTCTACGACCTGCCCGACGCGCCGCGACCCGACCCTGACACCCCAGCGCCGCCGCGCTTCCTGCCCGCGTATGACAACGTCCTGCTCTCGCTCGCGGACCGGTCGCGCCTCATCCCGGATGCCCGTCCGGTCCCGCTCCCCCCCGGCCACGGCGCGCGCTCCGGCACGCTGCTGGTCGACGGCCTCTTCCGCGGAACCTGGAAAATCACCCGCCACCAGGACAACGCGACGGTACACGTGGAGCCCTTCGTTCCGCTGCCAGACGAAGGCGCGATCATCGAAGAAGCACGGCGCCTGCTGGATTTCGCCGCGTCCGATGCTCCTCACCACGACGTGCGCATCTCCGCTCAGTTATCTCTTCGCGGTAGAGATCACCCAGCCTGACACAGATACCTTCTGAACGATCATCGCAGCGTGACGGTCCGCACGAAGCTGGCGGCGTCCCGCCCCTGGCCTGGCCCGACAACCCAGCCAGCCCGGCGTGCCCGGAACCCGGCGCCTGGCAGCCCGGCAGCCCGCGGGCGTGCTACGCCGCCACAGCCTGGTACGGGGCATTGGTTCTCATCCATTTTATCACTTTGAGTAATCGTACAACTACTCCACGACACATCCGGGTGTTTTCCTGGCTCATCTCATCACTTTGAGTGAGGTCATTTACCCCTAACGAATCAGAGACTCGATCACTCTTTCTCTTAGTCTGTGGAAATACCCGCCGCACATGAACGGTGCAGCAAATCACTAGCCAAGAATGGCAGTTCGCTATGGCACGGCTTCCCTCGATACAGGGTTGGCCAAAGCACAGAAAGAGGAGATCGCATTGAAGCTCAGAGCCGGCAGTCAGGCCCACTGGGTCGGCGCGTGCATCGCTGCTGTCGCGCTGCTGGGGACCGCGGCCGCAGCGGATCATATGCGCTACCGGTTCGAGACCGATGACTCCACTACACCGGCGCAATTCATGACCGCGCTGGCTGACGGGCGATTCGCATGACCACTATCGCGCTCATACCCGCCTACAACGAGGCCGAGAGCATCGGGCCGACCCTGACGGCACTTGCCACGCAAGAGACTCCGGTAGACCGGATCATCGTCATCGCGAACAACTGCACCGATAACACCGCCGCCGTGGCCGCCAGCTACGGGGCGGAGGTCATCGTGATGAAAGACAACCCGCATATGAAGGCTGGTGCGCTGAATTACGCCCTGAAGACAATGCTACCCAGCCTGGAAGAGACAGATCGCATTCTCGTCCAGGACGCTGACAGCTTCCTGGACCCCGGTTTCGTCACCGCAACGATGGCCGCGCTTGATGATGGTTACAGTGCAGCGGGCGGGAATTTCCGGGGTCGTGAAGGTGGCGGACTCTGCGGGGCATTCCAGCGGAATGAGTATCACAGGTACAAGCGCGAGACTGCTCACAAGGGCGGGAAAGTGCTGTGCATCACCGGGGTCGGGACCATGTTCACCGTCTCCGCACTCCGCGCTGTTGTGCGGGCCATCGCGGACGGGAGCCTGCCGGACTCCGGGGGAGGCTACTGCTACAGCTATGCCACCCTGACCGAGGACAACTGGATGACCATGGCGCTCAGGCAGCTGGGCCACAAGGTCATCTCGCCCACGGACGCCACGATGACGACCGAGGTCATGCTGACCTGGCGCGAGCTAGGCAAGCAGCGTCTCCGCTGGAAGCGCGGCGCCATAGAGGACCTGCTCAGCTTCGGTGTGAGCCGCAAGACCGTAGGCGGATGGCTTCGCCAGCTGGTCGGCTTCATCGGCGTCGTCTGCTCGATTACCTACGTTGGCCTGCTGCTCGCGGCTCCGCTGATGAGCGGAGTTCACGTCCGGCCGTTGTTCCTCGGTATCACCGTCCTGTACGCCTTTGAAAGGGCGTTTACGATCCGCGGCCGTGGCTGGAGGATCTCAATGCTTTCCCTGACACTCGTTGGGGAATGGATTTACGACCTATTTCTGCAGGCTGTACACGTTCGCGCTCTGGCTGGCACGGCCTTGCGTACTAGCACTAGCTGGTAACCGAAAGAATTGGAGGGGTCATGTACCACAAGATGGTAGGCACGGGGGTAGGGCTGGGAACAGCGCTACCGACCACCGGAATCAGTGTCCTGTACTCGCTGCTCACCGCGTTCGTCTTGATCAGCGTCGGCTGCGCGATGCTGCGGCTCGTGCCCAGGTTCCACCGCCGGTCACGATGAGACGTGCAGTCGCCTGCCTCTGCCTCCTGGCAGCGGCAGGCGTCCTGCTTTGGTCCGGCTACCGGGTGTGGGACCCGTTCGCAGGCGCCAGGCAGCACACGGCCCAGATCGCCCTGGCCAAGTCCTGGGGCTCATCTTCCGCGCTACCGGTTCCGGTAGCTTCCAAGCCAACCGCCCCAGCACTCTGTGTAGCTCCGCGGCAGAACGTACCGGTCGGCCAGGTGTTCGCCATCATCCAGATCCCAGCGTTCGGCCCGACCTGGAAGTTCACCGTTATCCAGGGAACCACCCTGACCCAGTTGGCTTCTGGCCCAGGCCACATCCTCGGCACCGCGCTGCCCAGCCAGGCGGGTGACGTCGGGATAGCCGCCCACGACGTGACGGCCGGCAACGCGTTCCTTCACCTCGACGGCCTGCGGACCGGCGACACGATCGTCATCACGACCAAGGAATGCGTCACGACCTACCGCGTGTACCGTCAGCCCTACCGGGTGCTGTACACCGATGTCGGCGTTCTCAATCCAGTCGGGAGCAAGCACACCCTGACGCTCGTCACCTGCTGGCCCACTAACGTTCTGGACTTCGTGAAACACCGCACGATCGTGCAGGCCGAAGAGATCGGCAGCGTAAGAAGATAGTGATGGTCAGGTAGCTGTTTGCCCCCTGATACCGCCCTGGTGGCGGGCGAGCGATGCCGAGCCCAGGCCCTCCTGCCACAGGTGCGGGTATCGAACATACGTTTGACAGCGGGGCCGCTCTTGGTGCAAGGTGATCCACGTGTTCCACGATCAGGCGGCCGTCATCAGGACCTTAGCCCCAGCCGACCGGCGCCCCGGTGGGGTCCGCGAAGCTTCAGGCGGCTGACGCCGCGGGACGGCAGCGACACCCAGACGCAGGGAGGCATACCCAGTGGGTCAGAAGACCGTCCGGTTCAGCGACCTCAGCGGCGAGATCATCACCCAAGACGACGCGCTGGCCCGCGTCGTGATCCACGAGCACCCCGAACTCGGCGACAGCCCGGTGGAGATCGAGGTTCTCATCGATGAGGCCAGGGCAATGGAGAAGGCAGCCCTGCGGGTCGCCGTGGCTGACCTCTATCTCGCCGGCGAGGACGAGCCGCACCGGGTGACCATGGACGTGGACTCGTTCGACAAGCTGGCCACCGACAAGACGATGAGCGAGCTCATCATCGCCGCCCGGCCAGCCAGGCGGAGTTCCAAGGCCAGCACGCCCAGCCCGGCCCGCGGTGATCGCACCGACTACGCCAGCGTGGAGCACGCCGGCAAGCCCCACAAGGGCAGGATCACGGACGCGGAGAAGCAACTCGTACGCGAGCACCTCGACGAGATCAACGAGCGGCTGGCCGCACAGGGACTCCGGACGATCAGCCTGGCCGACCGCGAGCATATCGAGCGCTACGGCCTTGAGGAGCTGGCCGGGTCGCCGAGCGCCGAGCCTGACCAGCAACGCCGTGACGGGCCAGCAACGCCGTGACGGGCCAGCAACGCGGTGACGGGCGGCTGGCCAGGAAGGGCGTGACGGGCCAGGAAGGGCGTGACGGGCCGTTGGTGACCCGGTAGGATCACCGGTGGGCCGTGACTGGCGCGCTGGGATGGATCACCATCGGGGAGCGGTCCCGTCATCACGACGCATGCCGAGCGCCTGGGCCTCTTCCGCCGCCACAGGAGGTCCCATGCCGTCACCGAGTACCGAATCCACCGCCTTCCGCAGCGCCCTCGACGTCATTCGCGCCGCCGAGCCCCGGGTGGCCGATGCGATCACGGCCGAACTGGCGGGCCAGCGCGCGTCCCTCAAGCTCATCGCCAGCGAGAACTACGCCTCCCCGGCCGTGCTGCTGGCGATGGGTAACTGGCTGTCCGACAAGTACGCCGAGGGCACCATCGGGCGGCGTTTTTACGCCGGCTGTGCCAACGTGGACACGGTCGAGGCGCTCGCTGCCGAGCACGCGCGCGAGTTGTTCGGCGCGACGCACGCGTACGTGCAGCCGCATTCCGGGATCGACGCCAACCTGGTCGCCTTCTGGGCGATCCTCGCCGACCGGGTCGAGACGCCCGCGCTGGAGAAGGCCCAGGTGCGGCAGGTGAACGACCTGACCGAGCGGGACTGGGCCGAGTTGCGCCGTGAGCTGGGCAATCAGCGGCTGCTCGGGATGTCGCTCGATGCGGGCGGCCATCTCACCCACGGGTTCCGGCCGAACATCTCCGGCAAGATGTTCGACCAGCGCGCCTACGGCACGGACCCGGCGACCGGGCTGATCGACTACCAGGCGCTTCGCCACACCGCCCGGGAGTTCAGGCCGCTCGTGCTCCTCGCCGGGTATTCCGCCTATCCCCGCAAGGTCAATTTCGCGGTCATGCGGGAGATCGCCGATGAGATAGGCGCGGTCTTCATGGTGGACATGGCGCATTTCGCGGGCCTGGTCGCCGGAAAGGTGTTCACCGGCGATTTCGACCCGGTGCCGCATGCGCACATCGTGACCACCACCACGCACAAGTCCCTGCGCGGCCCACGCGGCGGCATGGTGCTCTGCCAGGCCGGACTCGCCAGCCAGGTGGACCGGGGCTGCCCGATGGTGCTCGGCGGCCCACTGCCGCACATGATGGCGGCCAAGGCCGTCGCGCTCGCCGAGGCGCGCCGCCCAGACTTCCAGGACTACGCCCAGGCCATCGTGGCCAACGCGCGGGCTCTCGCCGAGGGCCTGCTGAGGCGCGGAGCCACGCTGGTCACCGGCGGCACCGACAACCACCTGGCCCTCATCGACGTTCACCGGTACGGCCTCACCGGCCGCCAGGCCGAGTCGGCGCTGCTGGAAGCGGGCATCGTCACCAACCGTAACGCGATCCCCCAGGACCCCAACGGCGCCTGGTACACCTCGGGCATCCGGATCGGCACGCCGGCACTGACCACTCGCGGGCTGGGCACCGATCAGATGGACGTGATCGCCAGCCTGATCGCCGCGGTGCTCAGTGAGACCCGGCCGGGCACCAATTCCAGCGGGACGCCGTCGAAGGTTCACTATGCGCTGGACCCCGCCGTGGCCAGCCGCGTCTCGGAGCAGGCCGCCGAGTTGCTGGCCGGCTACCCGCTCTACCCGGCCATCGACCTCGGCTGAGCCAGCTCACTTTTCTGGCCACCGCATCCCGGAAACGCGAACGCGGGCCCATGCGCATCGGGCGGCCCGGAAGGACAGCCGGCCGACCGTAGTAGGCGCGTCAGCGACTGTCCTGTGCGGCGATAAGTTGCTGATACCAGCGGGCGCTGGCCTTCGGGATGCGAGCCTGAGTGCCGAATTCTACGTATATGAGGCCAAACCTGCGGCTGTATCCGTCGGCCCACTCAAAATTGTCCAGCAATGACCAGACGAAGTATCCGCGCACGTCGACCCCATCATGAATCGCCGTTAGCGTTTCATTGAAATGGTCGTTCAGGTAAGACACCCGTTCGAGATCGTCTACGCCGCCCTCGGGATCAACGTAATCGTGAAAGGCGGCGCCGCTTTCGGTGATATACAGCGGAAGGGGCGTGTAGTCGCGGACACGGCGCAGGATACGGCCCAGGCCGGCCGGCCTCACGTCGAGGCCGCCCGCGGTAAGGCGCCCGGTCATGGGCATGACGCGGGCGTTGTGGTAGGGCTCGCTGGGATCGTCGGCCACCGTCTTGGTCTCGTAGTAGTTGACGCCGAGAAAGTCCGTTGGGGCCGCCACGACCTGCATATCGCCGTCTCGGATGAAGTTGATCGGCACCTGCTGCCCGTACCAGTCGAGCATGTCCGCCGGATACGCCCCGTGCAGGACTGCGTCGAGGAACCAGCGGTTCTCATACCCATCACGCCGCCAGGCGGCGGCCTGATCGGCATAGGACCCCGACGCCGCGCTGATGTCAGAGAGAAGATGCGTGATGCCAACGCGCGCTCCGGGCGCGCTGCGCCGGATGATGCCGACTGCCTGGCCGTGCGCCAGCAGGAGGTGGTGCGCTGAGGTCAGCGCCGAGTTGAGGTCGACGATTCCCGGTGCATGCCGGCCTTCGAGCTGGCCGATCATGGCCGAGCAGAAAGGCTCGTTCATGGTTACCCAGAGCGGGACGGTGTCGCCGAGACAGTCGAGCACGACCTGGACGTAGTCGCAGAAGTACTGGATTGTGTCGCGGGTGACCCAGCCGCCGGCATCCTGCAGGGGCTGCGGTAGGTCCCAGTGATAGAGCGTCGCCACGGGCTCGATGTTCCGGGCGCGCAGGCCGTCGACCAGCCGCCGGTAGAAGTCGAGGCCCTTCTGGCTCACCGTGCCGGTGCCATCGGGGATGATGCGGGGCCACGCGATCGAGAACCGGTAGGCGGTCAGGCCCATGTCGGCAATGAGATCAAGGTCGGTGTCGACGCGGTGGTAGTGATCACAGGCCACGGTACCCGTATCACCGTGGGTCACCGCACCAGGAACCTGGCAGAAAGTGTCCCAAATCGAGGGTGTTCGACCGTCTTCGTCGGCAGCGCCCTCGATTTGATATGCGGAGGTCGCTGCACCGAAGAGGAAGCCTGGTGGGAAGCGCATGGACAATGCCGGCTGCTCCTTCACTGCGCATCAGGGATGGCTACGGCGGCTGTGTCTTCGCAACGACGGTACACTCTTAGTTTAGTGCTTAGGCTAAGTCTTAAGCAAAGTTTGTCAAGCGTCTGCCCGGCTGGGTGTGGCTGGCACGGCCCTGGCCTGCGCGCCTGCGGTTCAGCCGGGTGACGTGACGGATTGGCCGCGGCGGCGGGCGCCGACCTGCTCCGGTGCCATCGCGCCGGCAGTGACCAGCCTGGCTATGGGCAGCGTCGCGCCGCCGAGCGCGACTGCGTCCTTGCCGAGGTCGGCCTTGACGATCTGGACCCGGCTGAACGGCAGGTGCAGTGCGTGGCGTCCCGCAGCCTCGCAGATCCTCGGCAGCAACTCGTCGCTCAGTGCCTGGCCGAGCCAGCCGCCCACCACCACGCGCTCGGGGTTGAAGAGATTCACCAGGTCAGCAATCCCGGCACCCAGGTAGGTCACCGTCTCGTCGAGCACCTGGGCGGCCGCCCGGTCGCCGTCCCTGGCGTCGATGATCGCGGCGATCCGCCGTTCAAGCTCACCGGGGCTGATCGCGACGTGCCGGTGCTTGAGCTGCTGGTACCGGGCGGCGATCGCCCCGGCGCCAACGTATGCCTCCAGGCAGCCTTCCGCCCCGCAACGGCAGGTCCGCCCGCCCACGACCACGGTCGTGTGACCCCACTCCCCGGCACTGCTGGTCGCCCCGCGGTAAACCTCGCCGTTGCTGATGATGCATGTCCCGGCGCCGATTCCCAGCAGCACGATGACCGCGTTGTCGGTGCCGCGGGCGGCGCCGAACCACTTTTCCGCCTGGCCGAGGGTCTTCGCGCCGTTGTCAACGAGAATCGGCAGGTCAATCCGGCGGCGCAGCATAGCCTCGAGTGGGACGGCATGCCAGCCGACGCTCTGGCCATGCACGACTGCGTCCTCACGATGCTCGACCAGACCGGGTACGGCGACTCCGACGCCGAGGATGGCACGGGCGTCCACGCCCGACCCGGCGATCACCGACTCGATGCCCTCGACGATGTGGCTGACCGCGTCCTCGGGATCGAGCACGGTCATGTCGGTCACCGACGTATGCCGCGCGCACATGTGCAGTCCGAAGTCGAACAACTCGACCAGGAACGCGGTCTCCCCGACATCAACGCCGATGACATAGCCGTACCGGGGGTTGACCTGTAGCAGCCCGCGCGGCCGGCCTCCGTTGGAATCCTCGAGCCCCACCTCAACGACGACGCCCTCCGCTTCCAGGGCCACGACAAGGTTGCTCACTGTGGCTGGGCTCAGGCCGACCAGGGTCCCGACCTCCTGCCGCGTCAGCGGGCCGTTGAGGAAGACCTGCCACAGCGCACGCGACCGGTTGCTCTTGCGGAGATCCCGCACGGTGGTTGTTCTGGGCCTGGGCATCGACCTGCCTGACCGACGAAGTGACCGCGGCAGTGGGGTACGGACCCCCCCTACTTTAAGGCCTGGAATAAGTCGGCGCTGACACCATGACCGGCACCAGGTCTCGCGGGGCAGCAGGCCATCGGGGTGGAGCCGCCGCGCGGACGGGTCACGCTACCAGTGCGATGCCAGCGCAAGCAGCCGCGCGGACGGGTCACGCCAGCAGTGCGATGCCAGCGCAAGCAGCCGCGCGGACGGGTCACGCCACCGGTGCGATGCCAGCGCAAGCAGCCGCTCAACCGGTCCGTGTGCAGGCCGGGGACGCCGCCTGGCGGATGCGGTTGGCCAGTGCGCGGAGGGCCCGATGCACACCAGCCGCGGTGACGGCGATACACGGACCGGCTGACCAACCGAGGTCACAAAACGGAAACGGACACTGTCGCAACGTTGACAGCCTGACCTGACTGGGCAGAGCATAATTTACGGCTTGTAGGAAGATAAAAAAGATCTTGTCTATTTGTCCTGCGCGGCCCGTGTGTGCTCGCGACCACTCCTGGAAGGACACCGCATGAGACCTACGAAGCTCTCAACCCTGGCCATTGCCGCCGCGCTGGCGGCAGCGCCGCTCGCTGCCTGCAGCAGCAGCGGCAGCTCCGGTTCCAGCTCTACCACTCACCCGACGCTGACCTACTGGGCGACCAACCAGGGTACTAGCCTGCAGGCCGACCAGCAGGTGCTCGGTCCGCAGATCGCGAAGTTCACCAAGGCGACCGGCATCAAGGTCAACATCCAGGTCATCCCGTGGACGACCGTCCTCAATCAGATCACGGCGGCGACGGTTTCCGGTAAAGGCCCGGACGTCCTCAACATCGGCAACACCTGGTCTCCGTCGCTGCAGGCGACCGGTGCGCTCCTGCCGTTCACGTCCTCGGTCATGAGCCAGATCGGCGGATCCAGCCGGTTCCTCGCCGGGAGCCTGTCAGCGACCGGAGCGCCCGGCCAGCCACCGACAGCGGTGCCGCTGTACAGCCTCGCCTACGCGCTCTACTACAACAAGGCGCAGTTCGCCGCGGCCGGCATCAGCAGCCCGCCGACCACCTGGGCGGAGCTCATTGCCGACGGCGTGAAGCTGAAGAAGAATGGTCACTGGCCCCTGGCCATCGAGGGCGGGAGCGTGGCCGAGAACATTCACATGGCGTTCGAGCTAAGTCAGCAGCAGGGCGGGCAGTTCTTCGACTCCGCCGGGAAGCCCACGTTCAACACCCCGCAGAACGTGGCCGCTGTCAAGCAGATGATGGACTTCATCCAGACCGACAAGCTCACCAATCCGAGCGATGCCCAGTACTCCAAAGGTACCGAGGCTCTCGTCGACTACGCGACCGGGAAGACGTCCATGGTGATCTGGCAGGCTGCCTCCGGGTCCCTCAAGCAGCTGGGCATGAACTCCGCGGACATCGGCGTCGTCCCGGTCCCGCTGCCGTCCCCGGTGCCGGCTGGCGGCAAGCCGGTTACCAGCATGGTCGCCGGGATCAACATGGCGGTCTTCAAGAACACCAAGAACATGTCCGCCGCGCTGCAGTTCGTGAAGTTCATGACCAGCACCCCGGAGCAGGAGTCCCTCAACAGCACGTACGGATCGCTGCCTACGGTCTCCGCCGCCTACAGCGACCCGGCGTTCCAAACCCCGGCCGTGAACACGTTCCTGAGCATCCTCAAGTCAAGCGCCGCGCCGATGCCGCCGGTGGCGAAGGAAAGCGCGTTCGAGACCGCGGTCGGGACGGCGATCATCCACCTCTACGCGGACGCGGCTACCGGCAAGGCCGTGACTGACAGCATGATCGGGCAGGCTCTCGCCTCGGCCCAGCAGCAGCTAGGAGGCTGACCCTCGGTGGTTGACACCATCCGAGCCGAGAAGGGTGTCACCGCATCCGCGCCGTCACCGCCGCACAAGCGGCAGTGGCGGCGCGGGTGGCTGCCCTATGTCCTGCTGATCCCCGCTGTCATCCTTGAGCTGCTGATCCACATCATTCCGATGCTGGTCGGGGTGGGAATCAGCTTTCTGCAGCTCACCGAGTTCTACCTGAGCAACTGGCGGGCCGCGCCGTTCGCCGGCACCAGTAATTACCGGATCGCCCTGAACATCCACGGCGCGACCGGCCAGGCGCTGCTGCACTCGTTCACCATCACCGTGCTCTACACGGTGATCGCCCTCGCGGTGTCCTGGTCCTTCGGGATGGCGGCCGCGGTCTTCACCCAGCGGGCGTTCCGCGGCCGGGGCGTGATCCGTACCGTCTTCCTCATCCCCTACGCCCTGCCGGTCTTTGCCTCCGTCATCACCTGGAACTTCATGCTCCAGCGGGACACCGGCATGGTGAACCAGCTGCTCCTTGACCTGCACCTGGTGCATTCGCGGCCGTTCTGGCTGATAGGCAGCAACAGCTTCTACTCGCTGGTGGTCGTGGCCATCTGGCGCAGCTGGCCCTTCGCCTTCCTCATCCTCACGGCGGGCATGCAGAGCATCCCGACCGACTTGTACGAGGCGGCCTCCCTCGACGGCTCGGGTGCCATCGGCCAGGTGCGGCACGTGACCCTGCCGCTGCTGCGGCCGGTCAACCGGGTCCTGCTGCTGGTGCTGTTCCTGTGGACGTTCAACGACTTCTCCGTGCCGTTCACGCTGTTCGGCTCGGCCCCGCCGTCTCAGGCCGACATCATCTCGATCCACATCTACGAGAACTCGTTCGTCAGCTGGAATTTCGGCACCGGATCGGCCATGTCGGTGCTGTTGCTGCTATTCCTGCTTCTTGTCACCGCCATATACCTGGCAGCAGGAAGGCTGGGGGGACGCCATGCATGAGGCCACGTGGTTCCGCTGGGCCCGGGTGATCGTCTTGACCCTGCTCGGGCTGTTCGCCCTCACGCCGGTCTATGTGATGCTCTCAGCGTCGCTCAAGCCGCTGCCTGACGTGGAAGGCGCCTTCCGGTGGTTCCCCAGCCACGTGACCGTGGCGCCCTTCATCGACATGTGGCAGACCATCCCGCTGCTGCGGTACCTCGAGAACAGCCTGGTCGTGTCGACCACGGCATCGGTCGCCTCGGTGCTGATCGCGCTCCTGGCCGCGTATGCGATCAGCCGCTACCGGTTCCACGGCCGCCAGGTCTTCTCCATCACGATCCTGTCGACTCAGATGTTCCCCGGCATCTTGTTTCTGCTGCCGCTGTTCGTCATCTTCGTCAACATCGGCCGGGTCACCAGCATCAACCTCTACGGCAGCCGGACCGGCCTGATCATCACCTACATGACGTTCACGCTGCCGTTCGCGATCTGGATGCTGGCGGCCTACCTGGACACGATCCCGCGTGAGCTCGACGAGGCGGCCAAAGTGGACGGCAGCGGCCCGATGGGAGCCTTCATCCGGGTGGTCATCCCGGCCGCGATCCCGGGCATCGTCGCCGTGCTGATCTACGCCTTCATGACGGCGTGGAGCGAGATGCTCTTCGCCTCCGTCCTCACCAATGACACGACCCGGACGCTCGCCGTGGGACTGCAGGGCTACGCCACCCAGAACCAGGTCTACTGGAACCAGATCATGGCCGCGTCACTGACCGTGAGCGTGCCCATAGTCGTCGGATTCCTGCTGCTGCAGCGCTTCCTGGTCGCCGGCATGACCGCCGGATCGGTCAAGTAAGGAGTCAGGCGAGCGCTTCGGCTAGCTCTTTCACCCGCGCGTCGCCCGGGTAGCGGGCAGCCAGGTCCGCGTGGATCTGGGCGAGTATCGCCGCGTTCCGCACGGACCCACCGACCCGGACCGCCGCCGACGCCTGGAGCCCTGCGGCGCAAGCGTTATCGACATCACCGGCCTGGGCGTGCGCGAACGTCATGAAGGTCGAGTTATTCGCTGACGCCCAGATCCCCTCGTCATTCGTCGCAGGTTCCAGCAGGGTAACCGCACGGGCATGCCAGCGGGGATCGCTGGCCAGGTGGGCGCAGGTGATCCCCGCCTCATGCTGGAAGAACGCCGGTGTCATCCAGTACGACCATGGGCGTCGGTCGGCCGGGCGTGCCGCGAAGGCTGCGGCGAGATCCTGTGCTTCACCTTGCTTGCGTTCCGCTGCTACGGTGTCACCGGCCAGGGCGTGTCCGCGTGCCTCGAACTCGGCGGCCAGGGCACGTTGGCCCGTAGCGGCGCGGGTGTCCCGCTGCGCTGCCCGGGCCAGGGCGATCGCCGCGTCAGGCTGCCCGGCGTACGCGGCTGTCTCGCTTTTGCCCGCTAAGGCGGTCGCGATCATGGTCCGGTCGCCTAGTTCCGCCGCCCATTCGAGCGTTTGCATCTGGCGTGCCTGGGCACCGGCCCAGTCGGCTGTATTCCGGCACAGCCAGGACGCGAACTGTGCCCATTGCTCCGCGGCGTGGACCAGCGCTGGGCGCACCGGCCCACCGGCTTGCGTGACCATGGTTTCCACGGACGCGAGCTGGGCGAGGACAGGGCGCAGCATCACCGTGGACCCTGCGGTGTCGTCGGCGTGCCGGGGACGATAACCACACGATCACCTGCAGCGACCGAAACGACCTGGACGATCTGGCCCCCGGCCGCCGCCGTCTGCCTCGCGATCGCCTGGACCGCCAGGACCGGAAGATCATGACCAGCCATCACCGCGCCGTCGCACCGGCTTCCTTCTCTTCACCACCGCCGGAGCCGATCAACGCCCGGATGATGGCGAAGCTCCACCGACTTAACGGTCCCCGACACCCGTGGTCAGCCCTCACGCAGGGTCAACTGCTGTGTGCCGGTCGGTCCCTTGTCATTGCCCGGGCCCGCTCACTCTCGGCATGCTCGAATGCTGGCGCCATGGCGTCTAGGTCCCGCTGCAGTAGTCCATGCGAAACGGCGACGGTGCGCCAGCGTTCAACCGCCCGTGTGACCTCGGCGAGCAGGTCGAGTGCGTCGCTGGTATCCAGGCGGAAGTAGTCAGCAACACGCATGAGGGTATCCACACTGGCGCGCGTGTCGGTGAAGTCGATGGCGGTGCTGAGGTCCTTCGGGCCGGGATCGGGATTGGGGTTGAGGTCGAACGCAGGTGACAGCCTCCACGACTCGCCGCGCTCGTGCAGGAACCCGTGGTTGCGGAGGTGGTCATCGGTGTTGGAGATCAGAATCGAGAAGGCGATGCGCCGCCATAGCTCGTGCAGGTCCGCTGTCGCAGACGTGGATCGTTCCTCAACAACTTCCGCGATCTCGAGGTAGCTGCGCTGGTCTCGGTCAATGGCCTCGAGCATGGTCATCGCGCTGGCGTAGCCAATGCGGGTTCTGACACGGCGATCGAACCGGTCGATGACGAGCACGTGCCGGTCTCCCACCCGGATCAATTGAGAGTCGGGGACCGTCACCCCCGCATCCCGGGCCAGGTCGAGCGCCACCTTCTCCCAGGCCATCACGTTCCAGGTGTCCGAGCCAGCGCTAGGGAACTTGGCCATCGCGACGCGGCCCGCATCATCCACGACGTGCGCCTTCGGACGCGCACCGCCGAGGGAGCTGCCGGCCCGCAGCAACCGCTTGAGGTCTTCGTAGTCGGCGGTGTCCCGTTCAACACGCGCAGCAATGTCAAGCAGCGCCGGAAGATCCGTCAAAACCGGGACTCCCGAATCCTCAAGCGCGAGGAAGCGCCCTTCCTCGCTGAGGCGGAAGCGCAGCGCCCCGTGACGCAGGTCGTCTCGCACGCCGAGCAGCACGTCGAACTCGCTCATGGAGCGCGGGGCCGTTCCTGCGACCTGGGCCCAGGCCCGCTCAGCACGATTGATCAGCGCCCGCCCCCACCGGTCTGGCGAGCTGTCGGCGAACGCCCCGAACATCGCACGGCGTGCGGGCGTCTGCAGCGTGCCGGTGACCAGAGGCAGCGCCGGGTCCAACGCGTAGGCGTCTGGGTCGGCCAGATACCTATCGTTGTAGACGAAGCTGGCCGATTCGACTCCCCGACGACGGTGGGAGTACATGCGGCCGGCCAGAAGGTTCCTTTCACCGACAGCAACGTAAACGGCGGCGTCTGTGCTCACGATCTTCGCCCTGGTGGCCGCACCCGCTCGGGAAGCGCCTCCTCTGACCGCAGGCGGCCCACATCGGTCGCATACGGATCGAGCGCCGCCACCAGTGAGTCAAGCACGCCCAGTGCTCTGGCGACCCGCAGGACGTTTTCCATGCTGGCGCCCTCGCCGTTCTCGATCCGCATGACGGTGTGCCGTGATATCCCAGCCCGGTCCGCGACCTGAGCTGCCGTCAGACGGCGCAGCCGCCGCCAGGTGGCAAGTTCGTCGCCGATGCGCCGCTGGCCGTTGGCCACCGCGATCGGCGTCCTCGACGCAGCCATGCAACCTCAAAAGTTCTTATTCTGCTACTCTAACAAGGTTAGAGTAGCAGTTTCGCGACCTTATGGCCAAGCAATGAGTTCGCGGCACGGGACGCCGGCGGCCGGGGACACGCACACCTCCGCCTGCCGGCTGGGCGCTTGATCGCGAACCGGGCCTGCCCTAGCCGCGGATGCTGGCGCCGCTGGTCCGGTCGAAGAAGTGCAGCGCGGCGGTGTCGACCAGCACCCGGGCGACGTCGCCCTCCTTGATGGCGGTCCTCGGGTCCATCCTGGCCACCATGGTCGCCAGCGAGCGCACGTCCTCCGCCTCGCCGCCGCTGGTGTGAGCGGCAGTCCCGATCGCCCCGTGGATCTGCACCTCTGAGCCGAGTTCCTCGCGAAGTTTCACCGGCAGCTGGATGACCGCCTGCGGATCGGCCTCGTGCGCCAGCGCGGCGTCCTGCATGTTCTCGGGGCGGATACCCAGGACGACGCCCTGGCCCTGATATTGCTCAAGAGCCGGGTGCTGCGCGCCGACCGGCGGCGGGATCAGCAGCCGGTGCGTTCCGAACACCACCGCGAGGCGGGAAGACTGCTCGTCGCGCTCCAGCCGGGCATCGACCAGGTTCATTGCGGGCGAGCCGATGAAGCCCGCCACGAACAGGTTGGCGGGCCTGCTGTACAGCTCCTGCGGGGCGGCCACCTGCTGCAGCACGCCACCCTGGATCACCGCCACGCGGGTGCCGAGAGTCATCGCCTCGGTCTGGTCGTGGGTCACGTAGATCGTGGTCGTGCCGAGCGAGCGCTGCAGCTGGGCTATCTCGGCGCGCATCTGCACCCGCAGCTTGGCGTCGAGGTTGGACAGCGGCTCGTCCATCAGGAAGGCGCGTGGCTGCCGGACGATGGCGCGGCCCATCGCCACCCGCTGCCGCTGGCCGCCGGAGAGCTGCCGCGGCTTGCGCTGCAGGTAGGGCTCGAGTTCAAGGATGCGGGCGGCCTCGGCGACCCGCTGCTTGATCTCCGCCTTGCCGACCTTCCGGTACTTCAGGCTGAAGGCCATGTTGTCGTAGACCGACAGGTGCGGGTAGAGCGCGTAGCTCTGGAAGACCATGGCGATGTCGCGGTGCCGTGGCTCCACGTCGGTGACCGGCCGGTCGTCGATGTAGATGGTCCCCGCCGTGACTTCCTCAAGCCCCGCGACCATCCGCAGTGCGGTCGTCTTGCCGCACCCCGAGGGCCCGACCAGCACCAGCAGCTCGCCGTCATCGACGTGCAGGTTCAGCGACCGGACGGCAGTCGTCCCGTCGGGATACTGCTTGGTCACCGACTCGAGCACGATCCGCGACATTTCGCCCTCCCCTAGCCCGCGTACCGGGCGGCGGGCGGCCCGCTGACTCCGGGCCTGGCCCGCAGCAGGTGACCGGCCAGCGGCTCGGTCGCGAGCTGGCCAGCGTCCATGCCCTCCCGCGCCGTGGTCAGATAGAGCTGATCAAGATCCCGGCCGCCGAAGCCGGGGCAGGTGGGCTGCGAAACCGGCACCGGGAAGATACCGAGCAGCTCACCCGCCGCCGAGTACCGGCGGACGCAGCCGCCGCCCCACATGGCGATCCACAGGCACCCGCCGGTGTCGACGGCCAGGCCATCGGGGATGCCGTCACCGGGCCCGAACCTCACCAGGTCACGCTCGCCGCTGAGCGCCCCGGTCGCCGGATCGTGCGCGAACGCCCGCAGCCTGGGCTCCGGTTCGCCCGAGTCGATGTAGTAGAAGGTCGCGCCGCCCGGGCTCCAGCCGAGGCCGTTGGACTCGGTGACGCCATCGAAGACCAGCGCGACGCGGCCGTCGGCGTCAAGCCGGTAGAGCGAGCCCGCGCCCGCGCGCCGATCAAGCGCCACGGTGCCGGCCCAGAACCGGCCTGCCGGGTCGCAGGCGCCATCGTTGAACCGGACGTCCTCCGGCATCCCCGGCGGGCGCACCGGCCCGCTGGCCGCCGAGCCGTCGGCGTCCGTGAGACGGAATCCGTCGGCCGCGGCGAGCACGTACCCGCTCGCGCGCCGCGGGATCGCGGCGCCGACCGCCACGCCGATGTCGGCCAGAACCTCGTCCCCGGCGTCCTCACGGAACAGGTGCACCTTCCCGGCGTTGATGTCGACCCAGATCAGGCCTTCGCGGGCCTCGTCCCAGACCGGGTGCTCGGCCAGCTCCGCGCGGGCCGGCAGGGCGACCTCCCAGGCCAGCCCGGGGGTGCTCATGTGCTGTCTCCCGCTCGCCTGCGGGGCCCCGCCCGCCTCCCCATTCCCCCTACACTGCGCCGCCTTCCCTCGTCGCTCGTTCCTCGCTCCTCAGTCCAGGCGGCACCGCGCCCCTCCGGCTCGCTCATTTGCCCATCCCGAGAGTGAGGCCCTTGACCAGGTGCCGCTGGAAGATGAGATAGACCAGGATCGCCGGCCCGGCGCTGATCAGCGAGCCGGCCATCAGCACGGGGATGCCGGTCGTGCGCCCGGACGAGAGCGCCGCCAGGCCCACTGTGATCGTCCGGTCATTCGTCGGCAGGAAGAGCAGCCCGACCAGCAGGTCGTCCCAGATCTGGATGAACTGGAGCACCGTGATGGTGGCGATGGCCGGCACCGACAGCGGCAGCGCGATCTGCAGGAACGTACGCTCATAGCTGAGGCCGTCCATCACCGCGGCCTCGATCAGCTCGTCGGAGATGCCGCGGTAGTAGGTGGCCATCAGGAACGTCGCGAACGGCGTGCCCAGAGCGGCGTACACCAGCACGGCCCCGGTGTAGGAGCTGGTCAGGTGGAACTTCGCCAGGTTCACATATTCCGGGATGATGATCGACTGCAGCGGGACCATGAGCGCCGCGACCACGAGCAGGAAGACGGTGCCACTGCCGCGGTAACGGAGCTTGGCGAACGCGAAGCCCGCGGCCGTGGAGACCACCAGGATGATCACGATGGCGGCGGCGCAGACAATCGTGGAATTGAGCAGCTCGCTGCCGACGGGCAGGTTCTGGAAGAGCTGCGTCCAGCCGGCCACCGAGTGCCCGTGCTGCTGGTCGTACTGCGTCTGATTGCGGAACGCATTGTCCAGCAGGTAATAAAACGGATACAACATAACGATCGCGACAACGATCATCACGAGGAACACCGGACCAGCGGTCAGCCGCTTGCGTGCCCGGGCGGATGACCGCGGGGGCGCCATCGGCGCAGGCGGGGTCGGCGAGGCCGGTGTCACAGGGGCCGCGGTCACCGTTACCGGCCCTCCTCGTCCGCCGGCCGGATCAGCCGAAGCTGGACCAGCCCGACGAAAATCATGATGACGAACAGGATGATCCCGTACAGGGCGCCCGTCCCGAACTGGCCCTGCGCGAAGCCGGTCTGGTAGACGAAGAACTCAAGCGTGGTGGTGCCCAGGCCCGGTCCGCCGCCGGTCATCACGAAGATCAGGCTGAACAGTGCGGAGAACGCGCTGATCACCGTGATCACGAAGGCGAACTGGACGAACCGGGTGAGCAGCGGCAGCGTCACCCGGAAGAAGATCTGCCGGCGGCCCAGCCCGTCGACCCGGGCCGCCTCGATCAAGGTCGGGTCCAGCGTCGCCATGCCGGTCAGGAAGATGATGGTGTTGGTCCCGAGCATCGACCAGACGAAGGTGATCGCCAGCGCCGCCAGCGCGCTGTGCTCCCCGGCCAGCATGTCGGTCGCCGCCGAGCCGAGCCCCACGTCCGCGAGCAGCTTGTTCAGCGAGCCGTTGGCGGCGAAGAACTGAAGCGCCACCATGCCGACGACGACCCAGGAGACCGCCGTGGGCAGGAAGTACACGGACCGGAAGAACCGCCAGCCGCGGACGTGCTCGTTGAGCAGCGCGGCGATGCCCAGCGGGATCCCGATCGCGAACGGGATGCACAGGAGCAGCAGGCCGTTGTTCCCAAGCACCCGCCAGAAGATCGGGTCGTGCAGCGCGGTGGAGTACGTGCTCGGCCCGATCCAGGTCGAGATCAGGCCGTTCCAGCTGGTCATCGAGTAATAGATGGCCTGGCCGATCGGCACGCCGAGGAGCGCGGTCACCAGGGCCACGGCAGGCAGGGACAGCAGGATGCCCGCCCGCCTGCGGCGCCTGGCGAGCCTGCTCGAGCCGGCGCCGGGACGCGCCCCGGCGCCGGCGCCTCTCCGGCGGCGGCCCGCGCCAGGCCCAGCGGCGGTCGCCGACCCGGCCTCGGTGCGACTCACGGAACGCTCTCCTGACACTGCTTGGTGGCCTCCGGCGGCGGCCGCTCGGTCCGACGCTGCCCGCCGCCGGAGACCATGATCGTGGTTACCAGTTACGGGAACGTGTTGCCGCGCTGGTTCGCAGGCAACTGACTCTGCGTCGTCGCCAGGTTCTGCAGTGCGGCCTGGACCGTCTGCGTGCCGCCCAGGACGGCCGGCAGGAACTTCTGGCCGGCGGTGACGACGTTGGCCTGCACCACGTTGTCCAGCATCGGGTACACGGTCATGTGATTGGTGCTGACGAAGTTCAGCATCTGCTGGTTCACCGGGTTACTCGTGGTGGTGCCGGTGATCGCCGGAATCAGGCCCGCTGCGTTGATGATGCTCGCCGCCGCCGGGGTGGTCATGAAAGAAAGGAACTGAGCATCCTGCGCCGGGTGCTGGGAGTAGCTCATCTCAGATATGCCGTCACCGGCGAAGTCGACCACGCCCTTGATCGGGGTGGTGGAGAACGGCGGGACGAAGGCAGCCACCTTGCTGCCCAGCGCGCTGGTGAACTTCTGGGTGTCCCAGGTGCCATCGACCATCATCGCGGCCTTGCCGGACTCGAACTGGCCGAGGTTGTTGGTGTTGGTCACCACGTCCCCATTGGTGCAGCCGGAGCTGTGCAGCTTGGTCCAGTTGCTCAGCTGGGCCGCCACGGTCGGCGAGGTCCACGGGATCTGCCCGCTGTAGAGGCCCTGCCACTGCGGCACGGAGTAGGCGCCGATCATCATGTAGCTCATGTCGTACCACGGGTAGAAGGTGGCCCCGAGCGGCTGGCCGCCGTTACCGTAGACGAGCGGCGTGTAGCCCGCCTTCTTGAGCTTGGTGCACGCGGAGTAGAGCTCGTTCCAGTCGGTCGGTACCGAGGTGACGCCGGCCTTGGCGAAGGCGCTCTTGTTGTAGAAGCCGATGTAGAACTGGTTCTCCAGCGGAATGACATACGGGCCGTTGGTCGCGTTGAAGCTGTCACTGGTCCACTTCAGTGCGTTCGGGTCAATTCTGGCCAGGTCCGCCGCCGGGACCACGCCGTTCAGGTTCTTCAGGAAGCTCTTGTACTGCAGCGTGAACAGCCCGGTCCACATGACCCCGAGGTCGGGGCCGTTCTTGGAGATCGCGGCCGCCTGCAGCTGGGCGAAGTAGTTGCTGGCAGGCTGGCTGACCACGTTCACCTTGACGTTCGGGTGCAGCTTCTCGAAGGCCTTGGCCAGGTTGGTCAGCGCCGTGGCGTTCTGCTCGGTTCCGTAGTTGTGCCAGATGGTGATCGTGACCTGACTCGCGGTCGTCCCGCTGCTGCTGCTACTGCCACTGCTCCCGCAGCCAGCGGCCAGCAATGCTGCTGCGGCGGTCGCCGCCGCAGCCAGTTTCCATTGCCTCACGGCTCTCTCCTTTTCTAGTGCCGGTCGTGCGCCGCTCTCAGGAGCGCCCCACGACCGGCTCGACGAATTTCCGGTGCGCCGGGGTGGGCGCCTGGAGAAAGTCCAGATCGCATCCGTCCGGGGCCTGAAGTACGTGGCTGGCGTACAGAGCGGGCCAGCCCCGCAGGTGCGCCCGCGGCGGCGGTGCGAAGGCGGCCCGGCGGCGGGCCAGCTCCGCCGCGGGTATTTCGAGCTCCAGCGAGCCGGCCGCGACGTCGACGGCGATCATGTCACCGTCCCTGACCACGCCGAGCGGCCCGCCGACAGCAGCTTCTGGCGCCACATGCAGCAGCACCGTCCCGAAACTGGTGCCGCTCATGCGGGCATCGGTGACTCGGACCATGTCGGTGACACCGGCCCGCACCAGCCGGGCCGGGATCGGGATCATGCCCCACTCCGGCATCCCGGGGACGCCGACCGGCCCGCAGCCCGCCAGCACCAGCACGCTGCGTTCGGTCACCGGCAAGCTGGGGTCGTCGATCCTGGCCAGCATGTCGTCGTAACCACTGAACACCACCGCGGGACCGCGGTGCCGCAGCAGCTCAGGCGAGGCCGCCGAGGTCTTGATGATCGCGCCGTCCGGCGCCAGCGAGCCGTGCACGACCCCGAACGCACCGCCTTCCCGCAACGGCCTGGCGGCGGGTTTGATCACGCCGGTGGGTGGCGGGGCGCTGGCGGCGATCTCGCCGATGGTCGGCCCAGCGACGGTCAGCGCATCGGTGTCCAGCAGTCCGGACAGCTCGCCGAGCAACGAGGGCACCCCGCCGCCCGCGTCAAAATCCTGCATCAGGCCCGACCCGGAAGGCTCGACGTCGGCGAGGACCGGCACCGACCGGCCGATCCGGCGGATCTCGGCCAGCGGGAACGGCACGCCGAGCCGCCCGGCGAGCGCCGCCAGATGGATCACCGCGTTGGTGGAACCGCCGATGGCATGCAGGGCGACGACGGCGTTGGCGAATGCCCCGGGGGTCAGGATCGCGTCGGGCCGCCGCTCTTCCGTGACCGCGGCGACGGCGACCCGGCCCGCCTGTCGGGCGGCTTCGGCCGAGCGCGGATCGCCAGCCGGGATCGAGCTCGATCCCGGGATCATCAGGCCGAGAACCTCGGCAAGCACGGCCATGGTCGAAGCGGTCCCCATGGTGTTGCACGCACCAACGCCACAGCTGAGGCACTGCTCAAGCTCGCGCCACGCGGCGTCGTCGAGCCGCCCGGCGCGGCGCTCATCCCACAGCCGCCACAGCGCCGTGCCCGTCCCGATCCGCCCGCCGCGGAAGCTGGCCACCGGCCTGGCGCCACCGGTGACGAGCACGGTGGGGATGTTCGCGCTGACCGCGCCCATCAGCGCGCCGGGAACGCTCTTGTCACAGTTGGCCAGGAGCACGATCCCGTCCAGCGGGTTGGCCCGGATCATCTCCTCGATCTCGATCGAGAGCAGGTTCCGGTAGAGCATGGCGCTCGGCTTCATCAGGTCCTCGCCGAGCGAGATGGTCGGGAACTCGACTCCGACGCCGCCGGCCTGCTCGATTCCCTCCCGGACCGCGCCGGCCAGCTGGTTCAGCGGCAGGTTGCACGGGTTCAGCTGGCTGGCGGAGTTGGCGATGCCGATGATCGGCCCGGTTCCGGCCGCGTCACGGTCCTTCCCGAAGACGTGGACGCCGGCCGAGGCCAGCGCGACGCGGTGCGCCATGGCCACCTCGTCGTCGCCCGCCAGCCAGGCCCGGCTGCGCAGCGTCCCGGCCATCGCCGACCCGGCCACGCCCGGCCCGGACCGGCCGGGCGCGCCCGGCGCCGGAGTCTTGGCCATAGGGGTACTGGCCATAGGGGTGCTGGCTGCGGCGGTCACGGCTAAGGCTCCGGGATCCCGAGGCCCTTGGCGCCCGGCCCGGACTGGACCAGCTCCATGCCGCTGCGGCCGATCCACTCCACCGCGGCGGCGGCCCGGTGCACCTTCTCCGTGGCGATGGCCACGGCCTCGTCGACCAGGTGCACGCCGCTCGGGTAGAGCAGCCGGGAGTTGCGCAGGCCGAACTTGACGTACATCGGCGCCGCCACGCGGATCAGGTCGGCGGCCTCATGGCCGCGGACAACTCCGCCCATCCAGTCCGGCGTCTCCACGTACAAGTCGATCGGCACCGAGCTGGCCGCCCGCATCTCGGCGAGCTGCCCGAGGGTGAGGTCGGAGGGAACGTTGATCGTCGTCCCGCCGAGCTGCTCAAGGACACCGAAGCTGAGCGGGTTCGACGGCGCCAGCGCCGCGGACACCTTCCAGACGATCGATGCGGGCAGCTGGCCCGCCGCCTGGATCCCGGCGACCAGCTGGAGCAGGCCGTGATCGGCGATCAGGAAGCCCCTGATGCCCTGCTCGGCCGCCCGCAGGATGTCGTCGATCGCGTAGCGCAGCTGCCGGGTGCCACGGAGCCGGCCGGCCAGGCCCGGGCCGTCGTCGGAATGAGCCGCCCGGCCGATGTCCCACTCTTCACGCGGCCCGACGAAGAGCGACACCTCGATGCCGTTGTCCGCGCCGATCCTGGCCATCTCGGCCAGCTCGGCCGCCGTCAGCAGCATCGCGCCGCTGCCCTGGGAGACACGGTTGACGGTGATGCCGCGGGCCTGCGCCTCGGCGACGACGGCCGCGAGCACCGCGGGTCCCTCGACGCTGGGTATCTCGATCCGGAAATGCGCGCCGTCGGAGAACCGCACCGGGCTGGCCGGAGCCGCAGGCTCGGCCAGCAGGCCGTGCTGGCGGAGGATGCCTGCCCCGTTCACCGGCTGGTCTTCGCCGTTCACCGGCTGGTCTTCGCTGCGTTGCGTCAAGTGCCGACCTCCAGGACTGCGGGCCGCGGTGGCCGCATGGTGTCGTCGGGTTCCGTCGGCCATCCGGGCGAGATGGACACCCGCTGGCGAACTCCGCCGGCCGACACGAGATAGGTGTCCTCGGACCAGCCGCCGCCCGGCAGGCTCGGATTCCAGGCCACGGCGTGACCGGCCATGATCGGCTCCGCGTACCACCGCGAGGCGTGCTGCCCAGGCGTGATCTCGAACTCCCGCTGGGCGAACCCGATCGGCCGTTTTCGCGTCTGGCGGTCGCGCGCCGGGCCGTCGCTGGCCGGGCCGTCGCTGGCCGGGCCGTGGGGGCCAGGTCCGTCGCTGGCCGGGCCGTCACTGGGCCCGAGCCAGGCAGTGGCGCGCCGAAGCGCCGCCTCCGCCCGGGCAGCGCTTCGCCGACGATGTTCTGTTGTACCGAACATCGTTGTGTGATATAGAATCACTCAGGCAACGAAACTCGCTTCTGTGAGTGCTGTCAAGAAGCGTTATCGCTTTTTGATCATACGTTCGGTACAGCCGAACATTCTGGCGCGGAGGTGCGCGGGTGCAGTCGGTGAGCGGCGGCGACGTCGAGGTCGCCAGCCGGTACACAGTCCGCAGCGTCGCCCGGGCCATCCGGCTGATGGAGATCGTGGCCGACGGGCCGCCGGACGGGCAGTCCCTCAGCGACCTGGCGCGGGCGCTCGGCACGTCGAAAAGCACCACGCTCGCGCTGGCCCGCACGCTCGCCACGTCCGGCCTGCTGCGAGACACCCGGCCCGGGCCCCGGTACACGCTGGGAACGGCGCTGATAAGGCTGGGCGACATCGCCCGCAATCAGCTGCCGATCGGGAGCCTGTGCCGGCCGCTGCTGGTGGAGATGGCCGACCTGACGAAGATGACCGCCCGGGTCGCCATCTGCGATGGCGGCTTCCCCGTCTTCATCGAACGGGTGGACGGGCCGGGCAGCGTCAGGTTCCACACACCCCTGGGCCAGCGTGAAGTCCCATACGCGTCCGCGGCGGGCAAGGCCATTCTGGCCACGATGAGCGAAGCAGAGATCCGGGCCCTGTGCGGGCAGACCGGCCTGCAGGCCAGGACGGCGCACACGATTACCGACGTCGACTCGCTACTGGACAACCTGGCCCTGGCCCGCAGCCACGGCTTCGCAGTGGATGACGAGGAGGACGCGGAGGGGATCTTCTGCGTGGGCGCGACGTTCTTCGGCTACGACGGATCCTGCGCCGGAGCGGTCAGCGTGACCGGGATCAAGGGTGACCTGCCCGCGTGGCGGATGAACGAGCTGGGCCAGACCGTACGCCGGTATGCCGACCGGGTCTCCGAGATCCTCGGCGGAGCCAGGTACTCGGACCGGGCGCAGGCCATCGAGGCGCGGCCATGACGGCACCGGACATGACGAAACCGGGCACCACGGCCGCCGACCGCGGGCTCATGGTGGTGACCCCCGGCGATGTCCGGCTGCAAAAGCGCGCGCCGGTGGTCCCGGCCGATGGCGAACTGCTCGTCGAGCCGGATCTGGTCGGGCTCTGCGGCACGGACCTGGAGATCATCGACGGGCTGATCGATCCGGCCTACATCCGGTATCCGCTCGCGCTCGGGCACGAGTGGACCGGGCTCGTGGTCGGCGACTCGCCGCTGGCCGGCCACCGGGTGGCAGTCGAGGGCATCATCGGCTGCGGCCACTGCGCCCGATGCAGCGCCGGCCAGACCAACCTCTGCGAAACCTACGACGAGATCGGGTTCACCCGCGACGGAGCCGCGGCCAGCGCGATCGCCGTCCCGGCTCGCCTGGCGCACCGGCTTGATCCCGCGGTCTCGGCCGAGGACGCGGTGCTGACCGAGCCCGCGGCTGTCGCCTACCGGGGGCTGACCCGGGCCGGTGTGACACCGGGCTGCCGGGCGCTGGTGATCGGTGACGGCACCATCGCCCTGCTTGTCGTTAGGCTAATAAATCTGTGGTCTCCGGCCGAGACCGTGATGCTGGGGCGGCGCCCGGGGCAGGCGGCGTTGGCCGCGGCCGCCGGGGCCACCAGCTTCGTGACGCAGCCCGCCGGCCTGGGCCGCTTTGACCTGGTTGTGGAGGCGGCCGGCAAGGCGGAGGCGGCCGCGGCGGCGCTCGCGGCGGCCCGCCGGGGCGGCACCGTGCTGCTCCTCGGCCTGCCGCCGCACGGCGAGACCTTCGCCCTGGCGCCGGATGACGCGGTCAACAACGACCTGACGATCATGGGCAGCTTTGGCTATACCTCACGCGCCTGGCGTGATGTGGTCACCCTGCTGAACTCGGGGCAGTTCCGGCCGGGATTCCTGGTCACCCACCGCTACCCGCTGGCCGACTGGGAGCAGGCGATCGCGAGCCTGCGCGGTACGCAGAGCCCGCGCGGCAAGGTCCTGCTGGAGATCCGCTGACGCGGGAACCCCTTCGGGCGCATCTTCGCCCCAGCATGTTCGCAGCGATGTGACACGGTGTGATCGACCTTGTGTGCTCAGGGTGCCCGGCCCTAGGTCCCGTACGTGTGCGTGCGATCCGCGGGCTCACCGTCGTAACGTTCTGCCCATGTAACGATGCCTGGAGGCACGATGCGTATTCGCCGGCCATTAATACTCCTCGTCATCGGCGCGCTCCTGCTCGTTCTCGGAGCGGCCCAGTTCGCCGTTTCGACGGGCGCCAGCGCGCAGCCGTTCGGCTTCAACAAGCTCACCCCCAATCAGCAGAGGCACGTTTCCGGCCTGCTCTCCCTCGAACTGGGCGGCGCGGGCCTGAAGGCGGCCGCACCCGCCAGGACGTCGTTGAGCCCGGTGACCCCGCCCGGCTGCAGCGTGAACCTGGGCTCTGACATCAAGGTCAACCAGAATTGCCTCAACCTCACCGATCCAGCCTTGAATGGGCGCGGGCAGGCACAGAACGAGACCTGGTCCTCGGCTGACCCGCTCAATCGGCAGAACATCGTGGCCGGTTACAACGACTACCGGCGCGGCGACGGGACGTGTGGCGTCTCATACTCCACCACCGGCGGCCGGACCTGGGCCGACGCCACGATGCCGAACGGCTTCGTGAGTGGCGCCGCCTACGGCGGTGCGCCACGCGAGTACATGCAGGGGAGCGGGGACCCGTCGGTCGAGTGGGACACCCGCGGGAACGCGTACTACGCCTGCCAGGAATTCAAGCGCGGATCCGGCGTCACTGCGGACGCCGACCAGTCCAGCGGTTTTTACATGTACCGGTCCACCGGGACGAACGGCGCTTCGTGGAACTTCACCGGCCGCCCGGTGGTGGAGCACAACGACGTCGCGGGCGCTGGCGACTTCCTGCTCGACAAGCAGCTGATGGCCATCGACGACAGCATGAACAGCCCGTTCCGTGACCGCATCTACCTCACCTGGACGACATTCGCCGCCGACGGCACCGCCTACATCAATGAGGCCAGTTCCGCCGACTATGGCGAGCACTTCAGCGCCCCGGTCGTGGTCAGCACCGACAGCAGCCTGTGCGCCAACCCGGCGACCGCTGCCCACCCGGACGGGCGCTGCGATAACAACCAGTTCTCCGACCCGTTCACCGCACCGGACGGGACGCTCTACGTGGTGTGGGCCAACTACAACAATGCGACCAGCGGCGGCGGCGACAATCACAGTCAGGTGCTGCTGGCCAAGTCGACCGACGGCGGCGCGACCTTCTCCGCGCCGGTCAAGGTGGGCGACTTCAACGAGCTGCCGGACTGCGCGGCCTACCAGGGCGGCGCCGACGCGGGCCGCGCGTGCGTACCGGAGAAGGGCGCCACGGCCGCGTCGATCTTCCGCGCCTCCAACTACCCGTACGGCGCGGTCGACCCCCGGTCCCCGGGCACCGTCGCAGTGACCTACGGCTCCTACATCAACCGCAACTCGAACGAGGCGAATAGCTGCACGCCCGCCGGGGTCAGCACGACCACCGGAGGGGACCTGTACACGGGCGTCAAGACGGCGGGCGCCTGCCACAACGCGATTGTCCTGTCGGTGTCGAAGAACGGCGGTGCCGCGTTCACCGGCGGCGGCCAGGACGTGCGGACCCTCCCCGTGGCCGAGAGCACGGCCGGTCAGCGCACCTCTGACCAGTACTTCCACGGCATGAGGTTCGCGCCGGACGGCACGCTCGTGGTCGGCTCCTTTGACCGCGCCTACGGCACCGATGAGACGACAGGCTTCTCCGACATCTCCGTGTCCACGTCGGAAAACCTGGCTTCTTTCGGGCACCCGCAGCGGGTGACCACGTCGAGCATGCCGCCGGAAACCCAGTTCAACGGGCTCTTCTACGGCGATTACTTCCAGCTCGCCATGACCGGTGACATCGCCCACCCGGTCTGGTCCGATACCCGGGCCACGGACTTGTTCCTGTGCCCGGGCACCGGGACGGTCGGCCACCCACCGCAGACGTGCGCAGGCGCTGGAGCGAACTTCAGCCCGGCCAACGACGAGGAGATCTACACGGCCAGCGTCTCCGTCCACTGACCGGCGAACCTTTGATCGCCGCCCGGCGGGCCGTGGGCTGCGGCCCGCCGGCGGCGATCACGGAGCGGCCGGCGTCGTGTGGGTGTACTCGGCGGTCCAGACGTCGACGATGTCGAGGATCGTGCGCGGGGGCTCGGGGGGTATGAAACCGAGCATTTCCTGCAGCAATGAGTGCACGACGGGATGCAGGCGGTCGTGCTCGAAGGCCTCGAAGTCATCCTTCGTCTCCCAGACATCCACATAGCGCAGTCCGGTCTCGGTGCGGTAGGCGAGGTGCGCGATCAGGCCGGGCGCGCGCTCCGGGCCGATGCCCTCCTTGATGCGGGCGTAGATCTCGGCGTTGATCGGCACCTCGTAGGTGAATGCGTAAGTCATGTCCCCCGCCTCTCATATTGATCCGAAATCATTTCGGATGAATATTGATAGCATGGACCCCGTGCAGCCTCCCGTCAAGCGGCGATACGACGCCAGCAAGCGCCGCCAGGCGGCCACGCGCACCCGCACGGCGATCCTGGACGCCGCGCTGGAGCTGTTCGCCGGCCAGGGCTACGCCGCGACGCCGATGACGGCGATCGCCGAGCATGCGGGCGTGGCGCTCGACACCGTCTACGCCTCCGTCGGCCGCAAGCCCCAGCTGGCCCGCCTCCTGATCGAGACCGCGATCTCCGGCAGCAGCCAGGCCGTCCCCGCCGAGGAACGCGACTACGTACGGGCGATCCAGGCCGCCCCCGACGCCGAAACCAAGATCGCCATCTACGCCTCGGCGATGCGGATGATCGCCGGCCGCCTCGCCCCCGTCCTTAGCATCCTCCAGCAGGCCGCGCCGGCCGAGCCGGAACTGGCCGCGCTGTGGCGCGAGATCGCCGAACGCCGGGCGGCGAACATGCGCCGCTTCGTGGCCGACCTCGCCGCGGTCGCCCCGCTGCGCGTGGATCTCGACGAAGCCGCCGACATCGCGTGGGCCACCAACGCCCCCGAGCTCTACCAGCTGCTGGCCGGCCAGCGCGGCTGGAGCCCCGAACGCTACGAGCACTTCCTCGCCGACGCCTGGCGCCGCCTGCTCCTGGCCGGGTAAGCCGTCGCGCCAATGCCATGTCGGCATGGCCCTGCGCCCGCCCCCCAGTCCCCGAAGATCCGCCCGTGATCCCTACCATGATCCCTGCGGCGCAGGCCGGACCTCGGTACCTTCGCCATAACCAGCGACCGTCGGGAGAACTCATGGTGGTGCCGCTCATCGGGCGCTCAATAGCCGCTGCCGTCGGCGCCTTGCTCGTCCTCACCGCGGCGGCCAGCGTCGTCGGGACGCTCATCGTGCCCCGTCCGGTCGGCGGCCGGCTGACGCGATGGATAGACGGGATCGTGAACGGGGCGTTCCACGTGGCGACCGCCGCCATCACCGATTACCGGCGGCGTGACCGGGTGCTCGCCACCCAGGCGGCAGCGATCCTGATCGCGCAGCTGATCGCCTGGCTGGGGATTTTCTTCATCGGATACTCGCTGCTGCTGTGGCCGTTCGTACCCGGCGGCGTGACGTCGGCCTTCACCACTGCCGGGCCGGCCGTGTGGGAGATCGGATCCACCGCGGCGCACGGAGCCGCCGAGCGGGCCATTCTGGACGTCGCCGCGCTGACCGGCATCGTCACCGTCACCCTGCAGATCGCCTACCTGCCCACGCTGTACTCGTCATTCAACCGACGTGAGACCGAGGTGGCGCTGCTGAACGCGCGGGCCGGCGTCCCATCGTGGGGCCCTGAACTGCTGGCCCGCACCCACTACGCACTGGGATCGGGAGTATCGGCCATCAATACGCTGCCCGATCTCTACGCCCAGTGGGAACGCTGGGCCTCGGACGTCGCGGAGAGCCATACCACCTACCTGCCGCTGGTGCGGTTCCGCTCCCCCCGGCCACTGTCGTCCTGGGTGACCGGGCTGCTGGCCGTGCTGGACTCGGCGGCGCTCTTCCTCGCGCTCTCCCCGAAGGCCGCGCCGACCGTGCCCGCGCGCCTATGCCTGCGCAGCGGCTTCCTATGCCTCAACCAGGTCGCGCGGGCGATGGGCACCCAACTGCCCGAGGAGGCCGACCCGAATGGCACCATCAGCCTCAGCTATGAGGAGTTCCTCGACGCGGTAGCCCGCATGAGCGAGGTTAACTTCCCGATCGAACGCGACCCCGCTGACGCCTGGCCAGACTTCGTGGGCTGGCGACTCAACTACGAGCAGGCCGCTTTCGCGCTGGCCGCCGCCGTCGACGCCGTCCCGGCGCTCTGGTCGGGACCGCGCCGGCGCCCCACTCCCGCCATCCCCCCGATCCGCCCGGGGCGCGGAAAACCCCCCAAGTAGGCCGGGGGCGGATACTGGCAGGACAGTGCTCGCGGTGCGGTGGACAGCACACGCGCGGGTGGACAGGAGGGGCGCATGGCGGACGGCAGTAGCCTCGACGCACCGATTACGGCCGTGACCGTCTTCCAGGACGGCGCGCGCGTCGTGCGCAGCGGCCAGGTGAGCGTGGAGCCCGGGCTCCGGCCCGTAGTGATCGGCAATCTGCCGGCCGCCGCCGATCCGGCGTCCGTTCGCATCGCCGCGCGGGGGCGGGATCTGGCCCTGCTGAACGTCGAGGTGCACCGGGGCTACGGCGCCGACCCGCTCCGCGAGGAAACTGCGCGGCTGCGTTCCGAGGTTGAAAGATGCCGCGACGCGATCCAGGCGCTTGACGATGAGGACGCCGCCGAGCAGGCGCGTCTCGCCTTCGTCGGGCACCTGTCCGGGGCGGCCGCCGTCGCACTGGCGCGGGCGGTGAGTTTCGGCCGCGCCGATCACGACGACCTTTCCCGGATGGCCGGTCATCTTTCCGCCGACACCGCGAGCGCTCTTGGGCACCGCCGCGAGATCAGTGCGCGCAGACGCGCCGCCCACCGAGAACTCGAAGCCGCCGAGCTGCGCTTGGCCGACGCCGAACAACGAGCGGACCGCAGCGTCGAGTTTGTCGAGGTGTCCGCGATTCTTGAGGCCAGCGCCGCTACCCGGGCCGAGGTGGAGCTCTCCTATCACGTGTCCGGCGCTTCCTGGCGACCGCTATATGACCTGGGACTGGCCGGCGAGCGGCTGACCGTCACCTATCTGGCCGAGGTCACCCAGCAGACCGGAGAGGACTGGCCTGCCGTCGAGCTGGTTCTGTCCACGACACGGCGCGGGCTGCACCAGACCCTGCCCGAACTGCACCCCTGGTACATCGGCCGCCCCACGCCGGTTCACCGGCACATGGCGGCGGGCGGACCGGTGCTGCGCGCGCGGTCACTGGCCGACGACGCCGCGATTGATTACATGGCCGCCGCATCGGGCGGCCCTGGCGCGCTGGAGCCGGAGGCCACGCCGCTCGCCGCCGAACCCGGTGAGTCAGGGGTTGGCCTGGTCTACCGGGTGCCACGCCCGCTGGCCGTGCCCGCCGACGGCAGCCCGCACAAGACCATGGTGGCCCGGTTCGAGCTCGACGCCACCCTCGACCACCTCGCGGTTCCCGTTCTCGCCCCCGAGGCCTACCTGCGGGCAACCGTCACCAACAGCTCGACGTTGCTGCTGCTCCCCGGCCCGGCCCGGGTCTTCCATGACACGCAGTTCGTCGGAGAAACGTTCCTGGAGACCGTCGCCGCGGGCGAGGAGTTCGAGTTGCAGCTCGGGATGGATGACCAGATCAGGGTCGAACGCGAGCTGCGCCGTCGCAGCACAAGCAAGGCCGTGATCGGGGGTACCCGCACCATCGATATCGCCTACGAGATCACGGTGGAGAATCACCGCCCGAATAAGGCCCAGGTCAGTGTGCACGACCACATCCCGGTGTCCACCGACGGTGAGATCAAGGTGCGGTCACGCGAGACAAGCCCGAGTCCGGCCGAGCGGAATGACCTGGGCGAACTCACCTGGGAACTGTCGCTAGAGGGCGGGCAGGCAGCGACGATCCGGCACAGGTTCACCGTCGAGCACCCGGCACAGGTGACCGTTGTCGGCCTGTAGCCCTCACGCTGGATTAGTGGCAGGTGGCCCCCGCAGCCGCAGGCCGGTGTCGCAGTTGATGTTGGCGCGGATGGCCGCCCCTGATCCGACGGAGACCGGCACGTGCGGGCACCTCGGGAGGACCTGCGTGATCACGACGACGAGCAGGTAGCTGCCGGGCCCAAGCCGAAGGGAGTAATGACCGTCCGCCTCGGTCAGGGCGCTGGCCATCACCCCGGCGCTGGGCGAGCGAGCCTGCACCTCGACATGGCCCAGCGGGCGGGGGCGGCAGGCATGGTAGACCCGATCGACTGAGCAGGCTGGGCTGGCCTGGACCACGCCGAAGATCACCGCGGTGGTGCCTGGTGACCGCGTGGCGGTCCCGCTGGGCGCGGCGGATGTAGCGGGCGTTGCGGTCGCACCTGGCGTGGCGGATTTAGTTGGCGTGGCGGTCGAGCCGGGTACGGTCGCGCCGGGCCCGGTCGCGCCGGGCACGCTGGTTCCGCAGGACACGGTCAGCAGGACGACCGCCGCGGGCAGCAGCCGCCGGAGGTAAGGACCTATCGATCGCATCATCGTCATCTTCGCTTGGACGGCCCGCTTGGGCCTCCGGTTCCCTCAATCGCCGGAGCTTCTCGGCTGGCCGACGATGGCCTTCGGTGGGCCGGCGGGTCAGTCACGTCAATGACTGACCCGCCGGGCACTGTTTGCCGCCTGCCGCGGTGGTTAGCCTTCGAGCTTCCACAAGCCGCGGCCGTGGGTGGCCACGAGCAGGTAGCCCTGGTCTGGCGACACCACGAGATGGACAGCCGGGGCGGCCGGCAGGTCGCTTCCCAGCCGTCGCCAGACGCCGGGCGCGGACGCCTTGGTGGCGAACACGCCGATGTCGGTGCTGACCACCAGCTGGCGATGCCACAGGACGGAGCTGGTGGCCGGCACGTCGGGCAGATTGCCGCTGACATCGGTCCACGAGGCGCCGCCGTTCATGGAGGCGAAGACGTGGCCAACCCCGCCGCCCGGGATCCACCGGCGCGAGAAGGCACCGTACGTCACCACCACGTGCGCCGGATTGGCCGGGTCAATGGTGAAGGACGTGGGAATGCGGTTGGGCAGCACAGGCGAGTTGACGGTATGCCAGGTCCCGCCGTAGTTGGTGTCGATGCCCGACGTGAAGGGTGCCGCTCCGGCGGGGTTGCAGCCATGACCGCACCAGCCAGCGTAGGTAACCGCCCCGCTGGCCGCGATGGCATTGATCTGGTTGCCAGCACCGGTGTCGTGCACGGGAACCCAGTCACAGGCCGTCGCCGAGCAGGACGTGCTCCAGCCCTTGGACTGGTTGTCCCACACGAACTCGCCCCCGGCGACCCAGTGGTTGACGTTGGTGATGTCGGCGCTATACGGAGCGATGAAGCGGGGGTTCGGGTCGCATGGGCTAGAGACAAAGATCGGGTTCCGGCAGGACGGCGAGATCGTCGAGTACGCGAGCGTGCTGCCGTCCGATCGGCCGCCATTGACCGTGGACGCCATCGAGAGGTAGACGTACTCGTTGACCGCCTGGTCACCGTTGCTCGGGTTGACGATCAGGTCGCCGCCGTCGCCGCCGAACGGCGAGACCATGGCCTTGGCTCCGGGAGTCAGCAGGCTGACCCCATTGTCTTGCAGGCCGCCCCAGATGTTGTCGCCACCACCGCCTGGCGCCCGGCCGATGCCGGCGTAGTAGTACTGCAGGCTGTGCAAGGTGGCGTTCAGATCGCGCCATTTCACCACGCCGGCCGCCGCGAGAGGATGGGCGTACACGCCGCCGTCGTTGGCCGTGTACAGCGTGCCCCCGCTGATGGCCAGCGCGTGCTGGTCGGAGTGCGTGGTGTCCGGGCAGGTGTTGTTGGCCGGGATCACGCTCCAGCAGGGATAGGGGAAGTTCCAGTACGGGCCCGTGGTCGTCCAGGTGGCACCGGCGTCCGTGGTCTCGTAGACCTCCTCAAGGTCGACGAAGAGATGCGCGTCGTTGGCCGGGTCGACGATGAGCGCCTGGTTGTACCACGCCTGTGCGCCGGGTGTTCCGCCGGACTGCGCGTAGGCCGAATTGGCCTTGGCTAGCGTGGCGGCGTTCGCGATCAGCTTCCACGGGCCGGCCGGGCTGGCGCTGGCCGACTCGTACACGCCCTTCAGGGTGACAGTCGCCGAGGACTCCACCAGGGCGTAGAGCACATGGCCGTCGGCCGAGTAGGTAAACGTCGTGCGGCCGAGGTCGGTGGCTCCGGCCAGGTCACCGGTGGGCGTGAGCAGGGCGAAGGTATGGCCGCCGTCGGTGGACTCGTAGAAGCCGTTGTATGAGGTGTCGGTGGGCAAGGTGCCGCCACGCCAGCCGAGCGCCGCGATGACGACTTTGCCGTCCGTGCCGGGCTGCACCTTCACGTCGGTGATGAACGAGGTGCGGTACGGCGAATTGGTGGGGTTCGGATCGGGCTTCAGCACCGTCTTCCAGCCAGACTCCAGGTCGCTTGAGGAGCGCCTGAGCAGACCGTAGGTGGTGGCCGCGTATACGTGTCCGTGTCCGTCGAAGGTGATCTGGTAGATGAGGTGGTTGGGCAGCGAATTGCCGACCAGCTGCCACGTCCGGCCATGGTCATCCGACCGGTAGACGCCGTTACCCGAATACGAATCCTGACTGGTGTTCGGCTCGCCGGTGCCCACCCAGACCGAGTGGTCGGCTGGGTTGATGGCCAGTGCCCCGATGGAAAGATTGTTCTGCTGGTCGAAGACCGGGGTCCAGTTCCTGCCTCCGTTGGTCGACCGCCAGACGCCTCCGCCTGCCGCGCCGGCGTAGATGGTCTCGCCGTCAATGGCCAGGGCCGTCATCCGCCCGGACACCAGGCCCGCGCCCCCGCTTGAGTTTGACCAGATCGGGTCGCGGTAACCGACGGCATCGGAGTTGTAGGGCTGGTTCGTGACCTCCCGCCAGCCGCCGCCGGTCAGGGAAAGCTGGCTTGCCTGAGCGGCTGCGGTGGTGAAGGCGGCCGAGCTGACTGAGGTCGCGGGGGCCGTGCGGACGGCGGCGAACTGCGCCGCCCCGTCCAGGATCTGGTCCGACTCGCCCCCAGCATCGCTGCTGGCGGCGGCCTTGACGTTGGCCTTGGGGTTGACCTTGCTGTGCAGCGCGGGCAGCAGTCCGGCTGGTCCGGGGTTCGGAGTCGAGGTAGCCGACGCGGCAGCATACTGACCATGGTGGTCAAGGCGATCACCGAACCCGCAGCAATGATGTGCAGGCCCGCCTTCCGGTTATGGCGCATCAGTTCCCCAATCTCCGCGGAGTGCGACGGCCGTCCAATGCCGATCTGGCCCGACGTCCGTGGCTATCGGAGCCAGACACTACGGGGGAATATCCGCCCATGCCACCACTTAGCCCAGGTTCTATCACAAGCGTTATCAGAGGCTTATTGGCGTCCCAGTTCCTGCGGCGGCAGCCGGCCTGTTGACCGGCGATCCTGTTGACGTCGGTCGACTTGTCCTCGGCGGTGAGCTGGCCGGGACGGCCGGTCGTCGTTTCCGTGTCGTGTGTCTGCTCGCCGGAGGTGATTACGACAGTTGCTTACGTCAGTCGTTAAGGATCGGAACGGGGATTTAGCGGTCCGCGGCCCGGCACCCGGCCTGACCCGGGTGCCGGGCGCAGTGCTACTGGACGGCGCGGGCGGCGTTGAGGATCAGGTCAGTGACGGGACCGGGGTGGGAGACCATCGCGGCGTGGGATGAGTTGATCTGGACGGTGTGGGCGTGCATCCGGGCGGCCATGAAGCGCTCGGCGGCCGGAGGGATCGCATGGTCCTGGTTGGCGACCAGGTACCAGGATGGGATGGTCTTCCAGGCCGGGACGCCGGAGGGCTGGATCAGGGTGGCGAACGCCGCAGGCCGCTGTGTGGCCGCCATTACGGCTGCGGTGCCGGCGGAGCAGTCGGCGCAGAAGGCTTCACGGAAGACGGCCGGGTTGATGTACGCGTCGGTGCCCGTGGTGCCGTCAGGTTGCGGGAATGGCCGGAGGATGAGGTTAGGCGGGGTGAGCATGCTGCCGGGGAACTGCGCCAGAATCCCGCCGGCGCTCTCGCCGAGATCGGGGGCGAAGGCGGCGATGTACACCAGCGCCTTAACGTTGGGGTTTCCCGTGGCGGCGTTGGTGATGACCTCGCCGCCGTAGGAGTGCCCGACAAGGACGATGGGGCCGCTGATCGTGGCCAGGACGCTGGCGATGTACGCGGAGTCGGTGGGGACGCCGCGCAGCGGGTTCGCGGGAGCCAGCACCGTGTAGCCGCGCTCTTCCAGCCGGGTGATGGCCCCGCCCCATCCGGAGGCGTCGGCGAAGGCGCCGTGGATCAGGACGATGGTGGGCTTGGGCCCGTTGTCGTGGTGCGCGGCCACCGCTGCGGCGGATCTGGCCGGGCTGGCTGAGGCCCCGGCTCCGGCGAAGAGGGTCACGCCGATGATGGCTGACAGCGCCGCGAACACGATTCTTTTCAGCCCGGGACTGCTAGTGAAGCTGCGGACGTTCACGGGTACCTCCTGGGTTGGGTCGGTCCGGCCGGGCGGGGAGCGGTACCCGGGTGCGGGCCTGGGTTAGCTGACGAATCGTTTGACGAAGGCTAGGGAGATGTCGCAGACCTCACGCCAGCCGCTGTCGATGACGAGAGCGTGCCCGCGGCCCGGGATCAGGACGGTCTCGGTCACGCCGACATTGCGGCTCTGCTGCTTGTAGATGGCGTTGGTGATGGCCGGCGGGGCGGTATTGTCCTTCTCGCCGGAGATGATCAGCATCGGCCCCCGGTCCGGGTTCTTGCTGTCGGCCTTGGCTTCGGTAAAGGGGTTGACGTTCGCGGTGGCCGCCTGGAACAACGGGGTCCCGGAGGCGGGGACAGCGAACGTTGCATACAGCTCCTTAGCTTCCTCCTCGCTGACCGCGTTGGCGAAGGCGTAACGGAACTGGTCATAGGTCAACGGCACGGCACGGTGGTGGTTGGCGGGATTGCCCAGGACCGGCGAGGCGGCCCGCAGCGCGGAGACCGGCAGGGGCAGCACGCCGCGCATGGGCGCGGAGTCGATCGCCACCGTTGCCGCCGAGAGGCCCCGGCCGGCGACCATCTGCGAAAGCAGCCCGCCGAAGGAGTGCCCGATGACGGCTGGCTTCTTGTCGAGCTTCGTGATGACATCCGCGTAGTGGTCGGCGACCTGGCCGACCGTCTTGTGGGCGAAGACCTCCGGGTGATCGTTCGCCTCCTCGACGGTGTCGGGGTCATCCGGCCACGACGGGGTGAGTGGCACATAGCCGGCTTCCCCGAAGACGGTGGCCCACCGGTCCCAGCTGCTCGGCAGCAGCCACAGGCCGTGGACGAACACGACCGACGCGAGTCCCGACGCGTTCGCTTTGCTGATCTGCTCTTCTTCGCGTTCGGTGATGACAGTCATGATCTTTCGCTCCTGTTCTGTGGCCGGGGCTCGTCCCCGGCGCGTGAGTCCAATGTCTCGCCGCCCACCATTCGTCGAATCCTGAGAACCTCGTAGTCACGCGACCCGGCCGGGCTTCGACCGGGACGGATTTCCGTCCGCCGCTGTCCTCGCCGGAAACGGGCGGCGATCGGATCACCGGGACCTCGTGGCCGGATATTGCGAGTTGCGCACGCGTAGCCTTGGCCCGTGGCGCTCATGGATCGCCTTGAGGAGCGGCAGGCTCTGGATCGGGTGCTGGACGCTGCCCGCCGTGGGCTGAGCGCCGCGCTGGTGGTGCGGGGTGAGCCGACGTCTTTGCCGAGCGCGCCCGTGTGGAACTTGCCGCGACCGGAGAGCGCGCGCGCAAACGAAGTAACGCGACTCGCCGCGACCTCACCCCGCAGGAGGCGCAGATCGCACTCCTGGCCTCCCGGGGCGCCACGAACGGTGAGATCGCGGGACGGTTGTTCCTCAGCGCGAGCACAGTGGTCTATCACCTCCGCAAGGTCTTCCGGAAGCTCGACGTGACATCACGACGCCAGCTCACCCACGCGCTGCCGGAGTAGACGGGCAGCGTCTCCCGGGGCGCGGGCACATGTCGACGCCATTGGCCAGTCAGTTACACCGTTTGTCACACTCCCGCACGGTTCGCCCTCGGAGCTAACATCAGCACATGGCCGCACGCCCGGCTGCGCCGGCGCAGCCGTTGCGAGGCAGGGACGCGGAGATGGCCGTGATCCACGCGGCGCTCGGCGAGGCCCGCGACGGGCGTGGCGGCGTCGTCCTCGTCGAGGGAGGGGCTGGCCTGGGCAAGAGCCGGCTGCTGGAGGAAGCTCTGAGCCTGGCCGGGCGTGCAAGCGTACGAGCCGCCATGGGACGGGCGGACATCGATGACAACGTCGTACCCATGGCGCCGCTCATGTCGGCATGCTTCGGCGGGAACGCGCCACTGCTGGACCGCGACGATCTTTCCGCATTACGGGCGCTGCGTGAGGACCGCTACTGGGTGCTGCTGGAACTCGAGGCGCTGCTGGAACGGGCCGCGCTGCAGCACCCGATGCTCATCTGCCTCGATGATCTGCAATGGGCGGACGCAGGAACCCTGGAGGCGCTGCGGGTCTTGCCGGCGCGGCTGGGCAGTGTTCCCATCGTCTGGATCGCTGCGTACCGGACCGGCCAGGCGTCGGCGCTGCTATTGCGCTCCGTCGCGGAGCTGGGGGAGGCGAACGCGACCAGCCTTGTGCTCGATCCGCTAGACGAGGATTCCGTCGGGCGGGTCACCGCCGATCTGGTGAACGCGCAACCCGGCGCCGCGCTGCTGGAGATCGCAGACAGGGCGCATGGCATTCCGTTCTTGCTGATCGAGCTGCTCCGGGGACTTCTCGAGGAGGGGCTCGTCCGGATCGACCGAGCGCAGGCTGTCCTGGTCGAGGCTCGGCTTCCTTCCCGGGTCGGTGACAGCATGCGTGAACGACTCGATCGGGTGCCAGCTCCGGCGAGACGTGCTGCCGTTGCCGCGTCCGTCCTCGGGCGATCGTTTCGTTTCGATGATCTCGCGACAATGCTCGGTATGGCGCCCGCGGCCCTCCTGGAGCCGGTCGAGGAGCTCATGCGGGCAGAGATCCTGGCCGACTCCGGCGAGAACCTCGGCTTCCGCCATGACATCATCCGCCAAGCCGTGCTCGACAGCGTGCCCGCCGCCGCCCGCCGGGCACTGGACCGGCAGGCGGCCGGCGTTTTGCTCGCGGCCGGAGCGGTCCCGCTAGAGATCGCCACCCGGCTGGCGGCCAGCGCCGGGCCTGGTGACGAGGTGGCGATCGCGACGATGCATGAGGCCGCGCGGGCCCTTGGCCCGACCGACCCGGGCATGGCGAGCGAGTTCACAAGGAAGGCTCTGGCGCTGACCGCTGCTCGCGCTTCAGGCGATGGCACGAGGCGACGCCGCAGCAGCCCGAGACGAGCTCCGCGCGGGCAGTCACGAGCCGACTCGGGCCGTCCTTCCGGTGCTCGCACGAGAGATCTGCACCGAGCCGCACCTGGTTCGGCTGGCGCTCGCTGCGCGTGACGAGGTGCTGGCCGACGCTGCGGTCAGCGACGCAGAGCAGCGCGCCAGCCTCAACCCTGGTGTTGCTTCGATCACCGCCACCGCTTCGCACGCCCGCGGGCTGCGGCGCAACGATCCGACGGACCTGCTGGCCGCCGTCGAGCTCTTCGACGGCGGGCCGCGCCCACTCGCGCTGGCCTCCGCACTCGAGGACCTTGGCCGCGCATACCTCACCCAGGCGCGGAACGACGAGGGCATCACCGCCTACGGACGAGCTCTCGAGCTATACACGACCATCGGCGCAACCTGGGATTCTCGCCGGGTGCGGGGACGGCTCCGGGCGCTCGGCGTGCGGCGACGTTTCGTCTCGGCGGAGCGGCCCGCCAGCGGCTGGGAAGCGCTGACCGAATCCGAGCTCGAAGTCGTGCGCCTTGTGGCCAGCGGGCTCACCAACCGGGACGCCGCAGAGCGGCTCTTCGTCTCCCCGCACACCGTCGGCACCCATTTGCGCCACGTGTTCACGAAGCTCAATGTCAACTCTCGCGTCGAGCTGACCCGTATCGCCATGGAGCGCGACCGGGGAGCCTGAACACTCGGCCTGCCGCAGCCCGGGACGAAATACCGCGTTCACGCGATGTGCGCGCGCTGGCCAGCTGTCACGCTCCAGCTACCTGCCAGTGACCGCACAGAGAGTAGGCCATGAGCGCTCCAACGACCTTCCGCCTCGGCGGGCCGGTTGACGGCACGCACGAGGTAGTGCGTGAATCGCCATCACGATCGCATCTCGACTATGGCCTTGGCGTGCTCGAGCTCAGCCTCGGCAACTACCACACCGCGTACCGGATGCTGCAACGGGCGGCGCCCGGCGGATTCTGTCCAGACATCGCCATCGCTGCTCCCGACCTCATCGAGGCCGGCGTGCGCTGCGGCCACCGGCGTACGGCCGCCGCCATTCTCGAGTGCTTCGCCGTCTCGGCCCGCGCCATCGGCACGCCGCTCGCCATGGGCCTGCTGTCGCGATCGAGCGCCCTGGTGGCCAGCGACGAGCTCGCCGAGGACCTCTACCTCGAAGCGATCTTCCAGCTCGAACACGGCCACGACGCTGTGCAGCTCGCTCGCGGGAACCTGCTGTACGGCGAATGGCTTCGCCGACGCAGACGCCGTCGAGATGCCCGTGAACGACTCCGCGCCGCCCAAGACGCTTTTGTCGTGGCCGGCTCCTCCTTCGCCGAGCGCGCCCGTGCCGAGCTGGCCGCCACCGGTGAGACCGCGCGAAGACGCTCGGTCGAGACCCGCAGCGACCTCACGCCCCGGGAGCGGCAGATCACCCGGCTCGTCGCCCAGGGCGCGACGAACGCGGAAACCGCCGCCAAGCTGTACATCAGCTCGGCGACCGTCGACTACCACCTCCGCAGTGTGTTCCGAAAGCTTGGCATCCAATCCCGCCGACAGCTGTTCCACAGCTCATTGGCGCATGTCTAAGCCCCCGCCGACCGGCAGATCTCCCTCCGAAATGCCACATTCACGGGCTGCGAAGGCCGACCAGTCCGCCGGACCGTCAGCGCCTGGAGGAACAGCGGCGACGGCCCGTATCAGCACGACGATGCTGATCAGGTTCGAACCTGACCAGCCCGATCTTTGCGTCCATCTCGACGCCATCAAGCCCGTGACTCCGAGCGCCCCGGGTTGCGAGGACTGCCTGAGCATCGGCGTGGTGTGGGTCCATCTCCGGATATGCATGACGTGCGGTCACGTCGGGTGCTGCGACGACTCACGGAACCGGCACGCACGACTCCACCATGAGCGCAGCGGCCACCCCGTCGTCCGCTCTATCAAGCCTGGCGAATCGTGGGGCTGGTGCTACCTCGATGACGAACTGCTGCCACCCGCAAAGCAGACGTAGCCCACCTCGGTGACCCTCATGTCGCCGCGATCGCGCCGATCAGCCGGAAGTCGCCGACGGCCCTGGGTCGCTGAGGGACCACCTTTTGATCACCGCATGCGCACGCTGGAGTACTCGACGTCCGTTTCAGGCGGTAGCTTGAGGTGTGGTCCTCATGCGGGCATGGTCGCGTGGCGAGTGGGAGGACATCCTCAGTCGCAGTTTCGTGCCGCTGGCCACACCGGTGATCGAGGCGAACTTCTCCGGGAGTGCCGACCACCGTATTGTCGGTGAGGGCGTCGCGGTCACCGCGATTCGTAACGATGCCTGCCGATCCGAGCGCACTTCCCGGCATATCGCCGCATCCAATGACGATGACGTCATTTTCGCCATGCAGCGCATGGGCGTTCTATACGCGAGTCAGCACGGCAGGACCGCCCAGGTCACCGCCGGGTGCGGGGTGCTCTACACGACGGGCCTGCCGTGGTCGCTGCACATCCTGGATACGAACGAGAGCTTGGTCATCCAGGTGCCCCGCGAGCGACTCGGCCTGTCACGGCGGTTGATCACTCGCCTAAGCGCGTGCACCGTCGATTCCACCGAGCCGGGATTGCGGCTCGTCAACAGATATGCCGCCGCGCTCTTCGACGAATCCGGCGGCGGCGACAAGAGCGCGTACGGGCGCATCGCCGTCGACCTGCTCGCGGTCCTGGTCTGGCAGATGGCCAACG
>DASWFT010000308.1:0-15906 GCA_036394075.1 Streptosporangiaceae bacterium | reverse complement strand
AGATCACGAACAGTGCCATCAGCCGGGGATCGGAGTCCCGCAGTCTGCCTTCGATCCTGTCCAGGACCCGCTGCTGGCTGGACGGCAGGCTCATGGTGATCTCCGATCTGCCCGGGTGCTGGTCGGCATGCTGCCATCCGGGTACGGGCCGTGTGCGCTCCAGGCTACCCGCCGCCCATTCCCGCCCGCCCGGCACATCGGCTATCTCGCCCAGCGGTCACGGTCGACGCCTTCGGCTGTCCGCGGTTGTCCGCCGATTTGGCCGCATTTCCGCCTTGACAGGCGGGGGGTTCTGGGACTGTTGTGTGTGCAGAAACATGTCGGAAACCGTTTGACTCTGGGTGGGCATGATGGACGCTTCTGGCGGTGGCAGGCCACGAGGGACCGGAATCGGCCAACGTCCAGGTGGCAGGGGTGAACTATGCCAATTACCCAACCGGCTCGTCAGGTCACGAGGTGTTCGTGTTCGAGCAGTCGGTGCCGCTCGCGGCGGGCAAGACCATCGAGGCGGTGACGCTCCCGTCCCTCGGCGACGTGGCCGGCTACAACGCCGCCCTGCACATCTTTGCCCTCGCTGTTGGCTGACCAAGCGGCCGGGTTACAGTGTCAGCCATGGCGCGCACCTGGATCGGGTCCTGGCCGGTCTACCGCCAGCTGACCGGGCCGGACCGGCTCGGCCTCGGCGCCGCGACCAAGACCGCGCGCAGCGCTGGGCTCCGGCCGCGGACCGAGACCGCTGACAGATGCGTGAAATCGGTCTGCCCGTACTGCGCCGTCGGCTGCGGCCAGAACGTATACGTCCAGGATGGCAAGGTCACCCAGATCGAAGGGGACCCGGACTCGCCGGTCAGCCGCGGTCGGCTGTGCCCCAAGGGGTCCGCGAGCCTGCAGTTGACCACCGGCGACGCCCGCCAGTACCGGGTGCTGTACCGGCGGCCGCATGGCACCGAGTGGGAGTTCCTGGACCTCGACACGGCCATGGACATGATCGCTGACCGGGTCATCGCGGCCCGCCGCCAGGGCTGGCAGTGGGAACACGAGGGGCTGCGCACGCGGCGCACCCTGGGCTTCGCCAGCCTCGGCGGCGCGACCCTGGACAATGAAGAGAATTACCTGATCAAGAAGCTGTTCACGGCGCTGGGCGCGATCCAGATCGAGAACCAGGCCCGCATTTGACACTCCTCCACCGTCCCCGGTCTGGGGACTAGCTTCGGGCGCGGCGGCGCGACCACGTTCCAGCAGGATCTGCAGAACGCCGACTGCATCCTGATCGAGGGCTCGAACATGGCCGAGGCCCATCCGGTCGGCTTTCAGTGGGTGATGGAGGCCAAGGCCCGCGGCGCGAAGCTGATTCATGTCGACCCCCGGTACAGCCGGACCAGCGCCGTCGCTGACCTGCATGTGCCCATCCGGGCCGGGGCGGACATCGCCTTCGTCGGCGGGCTGATCAACTACGTCCTCCAGAACGAGAAGTACTTCCGGGACTACGTGGTCGCGTACACGAACGCGCCGGTAATCCTGACCGAGGATTTCCAGGACACCGAGGATCTCGACGGAGTCTTCTCCGGGCTGGACACCGAGCGCCGGGTGTACGACATGGAAACGTGGCGCTACCAGGGCGGCGAGATGGCACCCGCCAGCGGGGCCCGCGGCCTGGATGCTGGACGGCTGCGGCAGGTGCGGCAGGCGGCGCGCGGCGAGGCGCACGGCTCCGGCGGCGCGGCGGCCCATCCCGCGGCGGACACCGATGAGACCCTGCAGCATCCGCGGTGCGTGTTCCAGGTCCTCAAGCGCCATTTCTCCCGGTACACGCCGGAGATGGTGGCACAGGTCACCGGGGTGCCCGAAGAACTGTTCGCGCAGGTGGCGCGGCTCATCACAGAAAACTCGGGCCGCGAGCGGACCACGGCGTTCGTGTACAGCCTGGGCTGGACGCAGCACACCGTGGGCGTGCAGTACATCCGCACGGCGGCGATCCTGCAGGCACTGCTCGGCAACATGGGCCGCCCCGGCGGCGGCATCCTGGCCTTGCGCGGGCATGCCTCCATCCAGGGATCCACCGACATTCCCACCCTCTTCGACCTGCTGCCCGGCTACCTGCCGATGCCGTTCGCGCACGGCAACGACGACCTCGCCAGCTACGTGCAGGCCGAGAAGGTGCAGAACGGGTTCTGGGCGAACACCAGCGACTACATGGTCAGCCTGCTGAAGGCCTGGTGGGGTGAGGCCGCCACGGCGGACAACGATTTCTGCTACGACTACCTGCCCCGGCTGACCGGCAGCCACAGCACCTACGAAACGGTCATCGCCCAGATGCAGGGGATCTGCACGGGGTACTTCCTATTCGGCCAGAATCCGGCGGTCGGCTCGGCCAACGCGCGGATGCAGCGAATGGGAATGGCCAACCTGGACTGGCTGGTGGTGCGGGACCTGGTGCTGATCGAGAGCGCCACCTGGTGGAAGAACGGCCCGGAGATCGAGACGGGCGAGATGCGCACCGAGGACATCAAGACCGAGGTGTTCTTCCTGCCTGCCGCGGCGCACACCGAGAAGGACGGCACCTTCACGAACACGCAGCGCATGCTGCAGTGGCACCACACCGCGGTGGAACCGGCCGGTGACGCCCGCAGCGACCTGTGGTTCACCTACCACCTGGGCCGGCGCATCCGGGAGAAACTAGCGTCCTCCGCCGAGGAGATGAACCGCCCACTGCTCGATCTCACCTGGGATTACCCGGTGAAGGGCGCGCTGGCCGAACCGGACGCCGACGCCATCCTCGCGGAGATCAACGGCCGGGACGCAAGCGGTCAGCCGCTGTCGTCCTTCACGCAGCTGGCCGACGACGGATCCACGTCGTGTGGCTGCTGGATCTACTGCGGCGTGCGGGCCGGCGGGGTCAACCAGGCGGACCGCCGCAAGCCGGGCAAAGAGCAGAGCTGGGTGGCGCCCGAGTGGGGCTGGGCCTGGCCCGCGAACCGGCGCGTCCTCTACAACCGGGCGTCGGCCGATCCGGACGGCCAGCCGTGGAGTGCGCGCAAGGCGCTGGTCTGGTGGGATGCCGAGGCGGGCCGGTGGACCGGGCATGACGTGCCCGATTTCATCGCCGACCGGCCGCCGTCCTACCGGCCGCCGAAAGACGCCGTGGGCGTGGCTGCGATCTCCGGCATCGACCCGTTCATCATGCAGGCGGACGGCAAGGCGTGGCTGTTCACCCCGGCCGGCCTGGTGGACGGGCCGTTGCCCACGCACTACGAGCCGCAGGAATCGCCGCTGCCCAACCTGCTGTACGGACAGCAGCACAACCCGATCCGGCACATCATCACGCACCCCGAGGACAGGTTCCAGCCCAGCGGCGACCAGCCGGGGTCCGAGGTGTTCCCGTACGTGACGACCACCTACCGGCTTACCGAGCATCACACGGCGGGCGGCATGTCGCGCTTCCTGCCGTACCTGTCCGAGTTGCAGCCCGAGTTCTTCTGCGAGGTCTCACCGGAACTGGCGGCCGAGCGGGGCCTGGAGCACATGGGCTGGGCGACGATCATCACGGCCCGCAGCGCCGTCGAGGCCCGGGTGATGGTCACCCGCCGGATGACGCCGCTGCAGGCGGGCGGGCGGAGGCTGCACCAGATCGGGCTGCCGTGGCACTGGGGCCCGAACGGCTACACCACCGGGGACGCGGCCAACGAGCTGGCCCACATGTCGCTCGACCCGAACGTGCACATCCAGGAGGTCAAGGCGCTGGCCTGCGACATTCGCCCAGGGCGGCGGCCTCGCGGGCCTGCCCTGCGTGATCTTGTCCGTGAATACCAGGAACGCGCCGGGATCACCGCCGACACCGGGACGGAGTTGTGAGATGAGCACGCAATGGTCGCACCGGCTGGCCGAGGAGGCCGACCCTGCGCGCCCCCTCGATCCAGCGGCGCTGGCCGGGTACGCCGAGCACCCGGCCCGGATGGGGTTCTTCACCGACACGTCGGTCTGCATCGGCTGCAAGGCATGCGAGGTGGCCTGCAAGGAGTGGAACGCGGTGCCCGAGGACGGGCTCCTGCTCACCGGCATGTCCTACGACAACACCGTCGGGCTGGGCGCCTCGACCTGGCGGCACGTGGCGTTCATCGAGCAGATCGCGCGGCCGGCGACTCCGGACGGCGCCGGACCCGCCCCGGGTGCTGGTGACTCGGACCCGGGCGACGCCTCCCGCTGGCTGATGTCCAGTGACGTGTGCAAGCACTGCACCCACGCGGCCTGCCTGGATGTCTGCCCGACGGGGGCGCTGATGCGCACCGAGTTCGGCACCGTGGTGGTGCAGCCCGATGTCTGCAACGGGTGCGGCTACTGCATCCCGGCCTGCCCGTTCGGCGTGATCGACCGCCGCGAGGAGGACGGCCGGGCCTGGAAGTGCACGCTCTGCTACGACCGGCTCAGCGGTGGCCTCGAGCCGGCCTGCGCGAAAGCCTGCCCCACCGAATCCATCCAGTTCGGCCCGGTGGACGAGTTGCGGGAACGGGCGCAGCAGCGGGTCAGCGACCTGCAAGACGCGGGGGTCGCCGGGGCGCAGCTGTACCTCGATAAGCCCGACGACGGCATCGGCGGCGGGGGCGCGTTCTTCTTGCTGCTTGACCGGCCTGAGGTCTATGGCCTGCCGCCGGACCCGGTCGTCACCACCAGGGACCTGCCGCGGATGTGGCGGCACGTGGCCACCGCGGGCGCCGCGCTCGCCGTCGGCGCCCTGCTGGCCAGTATCGGTAGGCGCCCCGGAGGCGGGGCGTGACCGGCCGGGAGGGGCGGCGGGGCGGTCGGCGCGGCGAGCAGCCGATGGTGCCACAGGCCGAATTCGAGTCCTACTACGGGCGCCCGGTGCTCAAGGAGCCGGTGTGGAAGTCCCCGGATGTGCCCGGCTACCTGTTCCTCGGCGGCCTGGCCGGCGCGTCCTCGGCACTGGCGGCTTCCGCGCAACTGGCCGGCAACCGCGAACTGTCCCGCGCGGCCAAGACGGCGGCCTTGGGAGCGATCAGCTTGTCCGCTGTGGCGCTGGTGCACGACCTCGGCCGGCCAGCCAGGTTCCTGAACATGCTGCGAGTATTCAAGGTGACCTCGCCGATGAGCGTGGGCTCCTGGCTGCTCGCCGCCTACGGCCCGGTGACGGGTGCCGCCGCGGCCGCCGCGGTGACCGGGCGGCTGCCCCGGGCCGGCGCGGCCGCCACCGCCGCCGCCGGCCTGCTCGGGCCCGCGATCGCCACGTACACCGCGGCGCTGCTCGCGGACACCGCGGTGCCGGCCTGGCACGACGGCCACCGCGAAATGCCGTACCTGTTCGCCGGGTCCGCGGCATCAGCCGCGGGCGGTCTCGGCATGCTGGCCGTCCGCCCGGCACATGCGGGGCAGGCGGTCAGGTTTGCTGCGGCAGGCGCGGCTGTTGAGCTCACCGCCAAGAGCCTGCTGCTGCGGCGGCTCGGGCCGGCCGCGGAGCCATACCAGGCCGGGCGGCCAGGGAAGCTGATGGAGACCGCTGAGGTGCTGACCGCGGCCGGGCTGGCCGGAGCGGTGCTGGCGGGCCGGAGCCGCGCGGCGGCGGCGGTATCCGGCGCGGCGCTGCTCACGGCTTCCGCGCTCACCCGGTTCGGCGTCTTCGAGGCCGGCCGCGCCTCCGCCCGGGACCCGAAGTACACCGTCGGCCCGCAGCGGGAACGTCTCCGCCAGCGCTCGCTGGGCTAAGAGCGCCCGGCGCTCTAACCACCCGGCGACTCTGCTTTCGTGGGCGACTCTGCTTTCGTGGGCGGCTCGACTTTCGTGGGCGGCTCCACGATCCGCATGTCGATGTCCTGGTCGGCCAGGCGCTGCTGCGCCTGCGCGTAGAGCTGGTAGGCGCGGCGGTCCGGTTCGTGCAGCGGCGGCGGGAACAGCGTGCGCGGCCACAGCCGCCGGGATTGCACCACGGCCGCTTCCACTGCGTACAGGGTGAACTGGGCCTGCAGGTAGAGCCAGGCGATCAGGCCGAGCACCAGGCCGAACACGCCGTACAGCGATGAGCTCCGGGCCAGCGTGTGCGCGACCAGGTAGCTGCCGAGCAGCTGCAGGATTTGCCACACAACGGCGGCCAGCATGGCACCGAGGAACAGTTCCCTGGCCGTCACCTCGCGCGCGGTAGCCAGCCGGAAGCCAAGCCAGAACAGCCCGATGTTGAGCAGCAGCGATACCGTTATCGCCCCCACGTACGCGCCCGGGCCGGTGAGGACGTTCGTCGCGCCACCCGCCAGGCTGGACAGCAGCGACGTGGCCAGCACGCCGGTCCCGACCACGATGATCATCGTGATGCTGCGCAGCGCGGACCATGGAAAGCCAGGCCGTCGTGCGTAGGGCACGCCCCACACGGTGTTGAGCGCGTTCTGCGCGGCATTCGCCACGCCCCGGGTGCCGAGGAAGGTCAGGATGATCCCGATGGCCAGCGCCGCGCCGGTCTCGTGCAGCGAGTGCACGTTCGCCTTCAGCTCTGGGCCGATCACCGGGAACTGCCCGAAGGCGGAGTCCAGTACCTTCTCGCGGAGGGCCGGGTTATGGCTGAGCACCAGATCGAGCACGGTCACCAGGACGAGAAGCAGCGGGAAGATCGACGCGAACGCGTAGTAGGCGATCAGCGCGGCGAGGTCGCCGGCCTGATCGTCACCGAACTTCTTCCACACCGCGACCGGGAAACCCAGCCAAGGCCATCGCTGCTGGAGCCGGTCGACGGAGTGGAGAACCTTCTCCGCGGCGTTCATCGCGCATGAGTACTACCCGCTGGACGCGCGTTAACCCTGGCTGTGCAGGGTCCACGGCAGTGCGGTGTAGGAGTTGCCCGGCCGGACCGCGGCCAGGCCGGGCACCGGCCGGAGGCCCGTGTCCGCGTCGCGGCTGCTCAGCACCATGCCGGGCAGGATGCTGGCCGTGTTCGAGGCGATGACCCGGCCGTCGCCGCTGGCCAGGACCGCGGGGCGGCCCAGCCTGGACAGCCCGGGCAACACCATCCGCTCTACCTGCTCGGCCAGGATGTCCGCGGCGGCGACACCGGCGAAGCTGCCCGCGCAGACGACCGGCGCCGACACCGTGAACGTGTACTCGTGCGTGCAGATGTAGTCCACGTAGGGGCCGGCGACCGAGTGCTCGCCGGTCCGCTGCGGCTCGCGGTACCACTCCATGGTCGTGTAGTCGTAGAACTCGGCGGACTCGGGGTCGAGGTCCACCTCCAGTTTCTCCAGCCCCTGGCGGGCCCACCACCACTCGATGCACAGGGGTGCGTCGGCCAGCACGTCAGGTGCGAGCACCACGCCCGCCCCCGCCGCAAAGCCCTGGTGCTGCCGCAGGACCTCGGCCACCAGCGGGCGGAGCGCGGCAAGATCGCCGCGCCGTGGTGCCCGGCCCGCGGCCCGGGCCGCCGTGACGATGGCCACCGTCGCCTCACCCACCCGCCCGACGGAACCAAGGACCTGCTCGACCTGGCCGCTGATGCCCGCCAGCAGGCTCGCGGCCAGTTCGTCCTGGCTCGTCATGGCTCTCGTGACCGCAGCCGAAGCTCGATCAGGCGCCCGGTCTCGGCCAGCACGTGCTGCTCAGCGGCCCGGCGGGCTTGCTCCGCGTCGCGGTTCTCGATGGCATCGATCAGTGCTTCGTGCTCGCCGGTGATCGCCGCTACCGCGTCGTCGGGCACTGGCAGCCAGACCAGGTCGCCCACCTCGGACCACAGGTCCATCTCGGCCCTGGCGAGGCGCGGGGATTGCGCCGCCGCGGCGATCTCGATGTGGATCCTGGCGTCGGCGCGCCGCCGCTCGGTCAGGGTCGCTGCGCCGCGCAGCCGTCCGGCGTACTCCCGCAGTGCGGCCACGTCTGGCGGGAGCGCGCGTTCGGCGGCGAGCTTGGCCGCCGCGCCTGCGACCGCCGCACGGTGATCGCCCATGTCGCGCAGTTCATGGAGGGACAGCAGGTGCAGCGGGCGGACCAGGCGCGCGGACTGCGGCTCCTGCGGCGCGCGGACGAAGGAGCCGCCGCGCCGCCCGCGCCGGGTCTCCACCAGGCCCATCTGCCGAAGCGAGGCGAGCGCTTCGCGAAGCGTGACGGTGGAGACGCCGAACTGGCCAGCCAGATGGCTCTCCGCAGGCAGCCGTTCGCCGTCGAGCAGCAGGCCGAGCCGGATCGCCTTGGCCAGCCGGCGAGCGACCGTCTCGGCGCGGCCGCCCTCGTCGAGGGGCGCGAAGAGCGTGCGAGCCCGCACGGTGGTCAGCGCGGGAGGTGGCACGTCCGGCTCCCCTCCCCGGTAGCTCCCGGCGGGCTCCGCCGCGTTGGCAACGGGCTGGTCACGGCGGGGAACCAGTCGCGCATCAGGTGCTTGACAGCGTAAACATCTATTCCTGTAGGTTACCTGCAATGGCCGCCACTACGGCAGTGGCCACACTGCGGGAGGGCGGGACGGCGGCGGAGATGCGGGAAGAGGCAATGGCAGCCGGCGGCGGGGCTCGGCCTGCTGACGCCGGAGCGGCTGGCGCTGTGCCTGTCGCGGCTGCACCTGCTGTCCGGCTCGCGGGGCTGCGCAAGTCCTACGGTCAGGTCGCGGCAGTCGCGGGGGTCGACCTCCAGATCGCCGAGGGTGAGTTCTTCACCATGCTCGGCCCGTCGGGCTCGGGCAAGACTACGTTGCTCAGGCTGATCGCCGGCTTCGAGCGGCCCGACGCGGGATCGGTGGAACTCGGCGGCACGGACGTGACCCGCGATCCCCCCTACGCCCGCGACGTGAACACCGTGTTCCAGGACTATGCGCTCTTCCCGCACATGAGCGTGCTGGAGAACGTCGAGTACGGCCTGCGCGTCAGGCGGGTGGCCAAGGCTGACCGGCGCCGCCGGGTGCAGCAGGCCCTGGAGATGGTGCGCCTGACCGGGTTCAGCGGGCGCAAGCCAATCCAGCTCTCCGGCGGCCAGCGGCAGCGCGTCGCACTCGCCCGGGCGATCGTCAACGAGCCCGAGGTGCTGCTGCTCGATGAGCCGCTGGGTGCGCTCGACCTGAAGCTCCGTCAGGAGATGCAGGTCGAGTTGAAGCGGATCCAGCGTGAGGTCGGCATCACCTTCATCTATGTCACCCACGACCAGGAGGAGGCGCTGACCATGAGTGACCGCCTGGCCGTCTTCAACCAGGGCAGTGTCGAGCAGGTCGGCACGCCGATCGACGTCTACGAGCATCCCGCCAGCGAGTTCGTCGCGGGCTTCATCGGCATCTCCAACGTGCTGGAGCGCGGCGGGCGGCATATCACGATCCGCCCGGAGAAGATCCGCCTGCTCGCCGACGGCGAGCAGGCGCCGCCCGGCAGTCACGTGGAGAGCGGCAGGATCGAGGACGTCGTCTACCTCGGGATGCTGACCCGCTATGTGATCGCGCTGGCTGAGGGCGGGACCCTCACCGCGGTCCGGCAGAACATGGAGACCGCGGCGGCAGAGGCGCTGGGCGCGCGAGGGCGGGCGGTCAGCGTCGCGTGGCGCGATGAGCAGACCTACGAGGTCAAGGGCGAGAGCCGGGCAAGTGCGGCGGCACTGGCCGCGCCAGCGGCACCGGATGACCCCGCCACTGGCCCAGGATGAGGGGAAGGAAAAGCCATGAGGATATGTACCAGAGCAGGAGCACTACTCGCAGCGGCGTCGGCCGTAGTGCTGGTCGCTGGATGCGGTTCGTCGGGTGGCACGTCCACCAGCACGTCCGGCGGGGGAAGTACGACGGCGGGCCTGGCGCCTCCCGAGGCGGGTAAGCCGGTGCCGGCATCGGTCGGGAAGACGGAAGGCAAACTCAATCTCATCGCCTGGGAGGGGTATGCCCAGCCGCAGTGGGTGAAGCCGTTCGAGCAGGCGACCGGCTGCCAGGTCAGCACGAAGTACGGGGGGTCGTCCAGCGAGATGGTGTCGCTGATGGCGAACGGCGGGGGCGGCCAGTATGACCTGGTCTCGGCCTCGGGGGACGCGGACCTGCGGCTGATCTACGGCGGCGACGTGAAGCCGATCAACATCAACCTGATCCCGTCGTGGAAGGACTTCCACTCCTTCCTGCAGTCGCCGCCGTTCAACACGATCGGGGGCAAGCATTACGGCGTCTCGCTGCAGTTCGGCCCGAATGTGCTGCTCTACTCGAAGCCGACGTTCCCCAGCGCGCCGACCTCCTGGTCGGTGCTCTACAACAAGAAATACGCAGGCCAGATCACCGTGCCGAACAACCCGATCCAGATCGCGGACGTGGCGCTCTACCTGTCCAAGACGCAGCCGAGCCTCGGCATCACCGACCCGTACGAGCTGACCCAGCCCCAGTTCAACGCGGCCGTGAACCTGCTCAAGCAGCAGCACCCGCTGGTGAAGAAGTACTGGGACCTGGCCTCGCAGGAGATCTCGCTGTTCCAGAGCGGGACCACCGTGGTCGGCGCCGCGTGGCCGTACCAGACGAACACCCTCGTCGCCGCCGGCGCGAAGGTCGCCGACACGATCCCGGCCCAGGGCGCGACCGGCTGGGCGGACACCTGGATGCTGGCCACGAACGCGCCGCACCCGAACTGCGCGTACAAGTGGATGCAGTGGGCGACCACGCCCACGGTTCAGGCCCAGCAGGCCGTCTACTTCGGTGAGACCCCGGCGAACAAGCTGGCTTGCCCGATCATGGACTCGATCCAGAAGGGCGCCTGCGCGGCCTACCACGCGAACGCTCCCGAGTCGTACTACCAGACGATCAAGTTCTGGAAGACGCCGCTGGCCCAGTGCGGCAACGGCAAGAGCGACTGCGTGCCGTTCCAGCAGTGGGTCACGGCCTGGACGCAGGTCGTCGGGTAGCGGGCAGCTCGCATGACGGTGACCACGGTCCGTGAGGGCCGGCCCGGCGCGGGCCGGCCCTCCGCCGGGGGATCGGCCCGCGTCTCGGCGGCGCTCTGGCGCCGCGCGTGGCTGCGGGCCACCCTCACCCTGACGCCCCCGCTGGCCTGGTTCCTGGTGATCTACCTGGCCTCGCTGGCGGTCATGCTGGTCACGGCGTTCTGGACGGTCAACCCGTTCACCAACACCCTGGAGCACAGCTGGACGCTGGCCAACTTCCGGCAGCTATTCACCGGCACGTACCTGACGATCATCGGGCGCACGGTGGGAATGGCGGCGATCGTCACGGTCACCGACGCGCTGCTCGCGCTGCCGTTCGCCTACTACATGGCCCGCATCGCGTCCCGGCGCGGCCGCGAGTTGCTGTTCACCGCGGTGCTGCTGCCGCTGTGGGCCAGCTACATCGCCCGGGTGTACGCCTGGATCGTGATCCTGCAGAAAGGCGGCACGCTCAGCTGGGCCTTCCAGAAGATCGGCCTCGGCGCGGTGAACATCGGGTACACCAACATCGCGATGTGGCTGGTCTTCTCCTACATCTGGCTGCCGTTCATGATCGTGCCCGTCTACGGCGCGCTGGAGCGGATCCCCGATTCGCTGCTGGAAGCGTCCGGCGACCTCGGCGCGCGCAACTGGCGGACGGTGCGCAGCGTCGTGCTACCGCTGGCGCTGCCCGGCGTGGTGGCCGGCTCGATCTTCACGTTCTCGCTCACCCTCGGCGACTTCATCACCCCGCTGCTGGTGGGCGGGGCGAGCTCGAACTTCATCGGCAACGTCATCTACTCGAACATCGGTACCGCCGGGAACCTGCCCTTCGCGGCGGCGCTGGCCGTCGTGCCGATCGTCATCATGGTCTTCTACCTGCTCGGCGCGCGGGCCCTCGGCGCGTTCAGGTCGCTCTGATGGAGGGGCGGCTGGCCCGCATCGGGCTGCGGATCTGGGTCGGCGGCGTGCTGGCGTTCCTGTTCGTGCCGATCGGGATCATCTGCTTCTACGCCTTCAACTCCTCGAACGTGCAGAGCTGGCCGATCCGCGGGCTCAGCGTCAGGTGGTTCTCGGTGGCGTGGCATGATCCCCAGGTGCGGGCCGCGTTCGTGCTCTCGCTGAAGGCCGCGGTCTTCGCCACCGTGCTGGCGCTGCTGCTCGGCTCGGCGGCGGCGTTCGGCGTGCACCGCTTCCGGTTCTTCGGGCGCGAGGCGGTCTCGCTGCTGCTCGTCCTGCCCCTGTCACTGCCCGGCATCATCACCGGGATCGCGCTCAACTCGGCGTTCCACTTCGCCGGGATAGGCCTGTCACTGCTGACGATCATCATCGGGCACGCGACGTTCTGCATCGTCGTGGTCTATAACAACGTTCTGGCCCGGCTGCGCCGGGTCTCCGGCTCCCTGTACGAGGCCTCGGCCGACCTCGGGGCGCACGGCATGTTCACCTTCCGCACCGTCACCCTGCCGATGCTGTCCACGGCCCTGATCTCGGGAGCGCTGCTCGCCTTCGCGCTCTCCTTCGACGAGGTGATCGTCACCACCTTCACCGCCGGCGCGCAGAACACCCTGCCGTTGTGGATCTTCGGCGCCATCCGGCTCGGCCAGAACCTGCCCGAGGTGAACGTGGTCGTGGTCGCGGTCCTGCTGCTCACCGTGGTGCCGGTGATCATCGCGGCGCGGCTCACCGGCGGTGGCGGGATCACCCGGGGATCAGCGGGTCCCGCAGCTCGCTGAGAACGTAAAAAAAGCGAACCACATACATAACGCCAAACGGATCTCCCGTGTACATCACGTCCTTCCGCAGCTTGGTCCCGCGGATGGCACCGGCCAGCACCTGCCAGGCGGGGCGCCCGGTGGCCAGGAGTTCCCGGGCCAGCACAGGATCGATCGCCGCGAGCCTCCGCAGATCACCGGCCCGCAGGGCGCGCTCGACCCCGGCGTCGAAGGCCTCGGCCCGCTCGTCGTAGTGGCCCGGAGCGCGGGGGCCGCGCCGCGCGCTGCCATCGGCCATCACCAGCAGGCCGGTCCGTCCGGCAGTGTCACCGATTTCTTTGCCCAGGCGCAAGCAGTCGGCCGGCTGGTCGTCCTCGCTCACCGAGTGCAGCCGGCGGGGCCCGGTGTACGCGGCCTGGTCAAGCAGGTAGCCGCCGAGGCCAACGGCCAGCGGTACGGGCTTTGGCAGCGGCGCGCCGCCCGCCGGCTGGGCTGGCCTGCCGCCGAACGCGGCGATGTTGAGGCGGCCGTCGGCGGGCCACTCGGTGGTGTCCGGCCCCGGCCCGACGACCACGATCACGTCCGGCCGCGCCGCCACCAGCGCGGCGACAGCCGCGGCGCACGCGTCCCGCAGGTCCGCCACGACGGGATCGGCTCCGGTCAGCTCGCGGACCAGCAACGGCGGCGATGGGCACAGCGCGGCAGCGATGATCATCAGTGGCTAGGCGAGCCCGCGCACAGCCCGGGCGGGCGGGACCTCGCCGCGAATGGCGGAGACGGTAGCGAGCACCTCGCGGGTCTCCTTGACCTGGTGGACCCGGAAGACCCGGGCGCCCTGCCAGGCGCAGATGGCGGTGGCCGCCAGGGTCCCGGTCAGCCGGCCTTCCGGCGGGACGCCCAGCGTCTCCCCGATGAAGTCCTTATTGGACAGGGAGACGAGGACCGGCCAGCCGGTGGCCACCATCTCGTCGAGCCGCCGGGTCACCTCCAGCGAATGCCAGGTGTTCTTGCCGAAGTCGTGCGCCGGGTCGATCAGTATCCGCGAGGGGTCCACGCCGATCCGGGCGGCCCGGGATGCCTGGGCCAGCGTCCGGTGGAGCACGTCGGCCAGCACATCGTCGTAGGCGACCCGGAACGGCCGGGTGCGCGGCGCCAGGCCGCCGGCGTGCGCGCAGACCAGGCCGGCCCCGTGCTCGGCGGCCACCCCGGCCAGCCGGCGATCCCAGCCGCCCCATGTGTCGTTGAGCAGGTCGGCGCCGGCCGCGCAGACCTCGCGTGCCACCTCGTGCCGCCAGGTGTCCGCGCTGATCACCAGGTCGGGGTAGGCATCCCGGACGGCCGCGACGAACGGGACGGTCCTGCGGATCTCCTCGGCGATGTCCACCTGGGCGCCGGGCGCGGCTGCCACCCCGCCGATGTCGACGATGTCGGCGCCCTCGGTGACTACCGCGTGCACACGCTCCATGGCGGCGGCTTCATGCCAGGTCGCGCCGCGGTCGTAGAACGAGTCGGGGGTCCGGTTGACGATCGCCATGATCACCCGTTGCCGGGGCCCGAACGAGCGCGCGCCGAGCCGCAGAGCCCCGCCAGGTGGCGGCGCGGCCAGGCCTTCCATCTGCGGCGCTCCCCCCGATGTCGGCACGACCGGATGTTACCCGGCGATAGTGCGTTGCATGATACAACTCGGTAGAGTATTGCTGTGCGCCGGACAAGCTTCGAAGAGATGAACTGCTCGGTCGCCCAGACGCTGGAGGTCGTGGGGGAGTGGTGGACGCAGCCGACGTGCTCGGAGTGTGGCGCGTTGCTCGACGTACGGTCGCTGCGCCTGCGCCCTGGCCCCGGCGCTGAGCACCGGCCAGCGCCCGAACTCAGAAAGGACGCCTGATGACCGCAGCAGAGAGCATCGACCCTTCCCTGGCCGCCTGGGGTGAGCCGAGAAGCAAGACGGTGCACTGGTATGACCCGATGATCACCGCGGCGGCAGGCAGGCCGCTGTCGGGAGTCGATTTCATCCGCGCGATCAGGGATGGCGCGATCCCGCCGCCGCCGATCGCCATGCTGTTCGGCATGCAGATCCGCGAGGTCGAGGTGGGCCAGGTGGTCTTCGAGTGCGAGCCGGACGAGTCCGCCTACAACCCGATCGGTGTTGTCCATGGCGGCCTCGTCTGCACCCTCTCGGACACGGTCGCGGGATGCGCCGTGCACACCACGCTCGACGCAGGTGTCGCTTACACATCCATTGACATCAACGTGAGTTACCTGCGGCCGGTCACGAAGGACAGCGGGGTGCTCCGCGCAACAGGGCGTGTCATCAAGCCGGGGCGCCGGGTCGCGTACTGCGCCGCGGAGATCGTCGACCAGGCCGGGAAGGTCGTAGCGACGGCCAGCAGCAGCTGCTTGGTCATGGATCCGCGGCTCGCCTGACCCCGCTGCCCGCGGCCTAGACTCATCGAGTGACAGGCCGGTGAACGTCGTCCGGGTGGCCGCTGCGATCGCGGGCGCCGTGCTCACTGCGTTCCTGGCGGCTGGCTGCGGCGCCCCGAGCGCTGCCCCGCAATCTGGAACTGTGCAGGCCTGCGCTGACTATGGAGTGCGGGCAATCGAGCATCACGTCACGGTGACCTGGATGCCTGCCGCGTGCCGCGGCCTCAGCAAGGCGCAGGTCAACCAGGCGGTCGGCAAGGCCATCTACCTGGTGGCCGGCGGAAGGCACAAGGCCGCCTGGCGCCGCCAGGCATACCTGGCGGGCGCCCGGCTCGCTTACCTGACCGGTCCGCCTCAGCGGACGGCCAGTTCACGGTCGCGTGGATCGGCGATCCCGGGATCACCCGCGCTTGCAGGCCGGGGGAGCGACGTCGCTCTGGGTTTCGCCGCCCTCGGCGCCTGGTTCCTCGCCGCCGGCAGCGGTTCCTACATGCTGGGTGTCTGGATCTCCCACGGCGGCATCCACCGGCTTCTCACCGGCGGCCCGAGGCTCCAGCCGGTAGTCACCGTCGGGCACGTCACACTGGCCGCTGCCGGGCTCATGGTGTGGATCGTCTATCTGACCACCGATGAGGCCGCCCTGGCCTGGACCGCAGTCGGGCTGCTCCTGCCAGTAGCCGGCCTCGGCATGGCCCTGGTGACCCTCGGGTCCTCGGGCGAGCACACCGGCTCCGGCACGGCGAGCGCTGGGTCGGGGAGCGCTGGGTCGGGGAGCGCTGGGTCGGGGAGCGCCGGGGTGGTTGGCGCCGTCACGGCTGGAACGGTCGCGGCCAGTACCGTCGCGGTCGGCACCGCTACGGTGGCCACTGCCACAGCGGCCGGGCCGCGCGCCGCCCCGGCGGCGGCAGCCAGGCGCGGCGTT
>DASWFT010000307.1:0-8427 GCA_036394075.1 Streptosporangiaceae bacterium | reverse complement strand
ATAGCGATCACGCAGGCCCTTGAGGATCTCGATGGTGTGCGAGATCGTCGGCTCGGCCACCTGGATCGGCTGGAACCTGCGCTCAAGCGCCGCGTCCTTCTCCAGGTGCTTGCGGTATTCGTCGAGCGTGGTCGCGCCGATCGTCTGCAGCTCACCGCGGGCCAGCATCGGCTTCAGGATCGACGCGGCGTCGATCGCGCCCTCCGCCGCACCGGCGCCCACCAGCGTATGCAGCTCGTCGATGAACAGGATGATGTCACCGCGGGTCCGGATCTCCTTCAGGACCTTCTTCAGCCGCTCCTCGAAGTCACCGCGGTAGCGTGACCCGGCCACCAGGGCGCCGAGGTCCAGCGTGTAAAGCTGCTTGTCCTTCAGGGTTTCCGGCACCTCGCCCTTGACGATCTTCTGCGCCAGCCCCTCGACCACGGCCGTCTTGCCCACCCCGGGCTCGCCCACAAGCACCGGGTTGTTCTTGGTGCGCCGGCAGAGCACCTGCATCACCCGCTCGATCTCCTTCTCCCGGCCGATCACCGGATCGAGCTTGCCCTCACGCGCGCCCGCGGTCAGGTTCCGGCCGAACTGGTCGAGTATGACGGAGGTAGACGGCGCCGACTCGGATGGCGTGCCCGCCGCGGCGGCGGGCTCCTGGCCCTGGTAACCGTGCAGCAGCTGGATGACCTGCCGGCGGACCTTGCTGAGGTCAACGCCCAGCTTGACCAGCACCTGAGCGGCCACGCCCTCGCCCTCACGGATGAGGCCCAGCAGGATGTGCTCGGTGCCGATGTAGTTGTGCCCAAGCTGCAGCGCCTCGCGCAATGCGAGCTCGAGGACCTTCTTAGCCCGCGGAGTGAATGGGATATGCCCGGAAGGCGCCTGCTGCCCCTGGCCTATGATCTCTTCAACCTGCTGCCGCACTGCCTCCACGCTGATCCCCAGCGATTCCAGGGCCTTGGCCGCAACGCCCTCGCCCTCGTGGATGAGGCCAAGCAGGATGTGCTCGCTGCCGATGTAGCTGTGGTTAAGCATCCTGGCCTCTTCCTGAGCCAGGACCACAACCCGCCGCGCCCGGTCCGTAAACCTTTCGAACATCTCGTCGCTCCCCACCGAGCGGCCCGGGGAGGCAATTGAAGTCTTGCTCGTCCCTTCCGCATGCTGGCCCGCGCGCCGGGCGACGTTACGCATGCGAATGTCGCACAAGTAAAACGTTCCCCGCCGCCAGGGCGTTCACCCAAGGAGGCAGCGTTCCCAGCTACGCCCGGAGCGAACGCCTGCGACGGGCCAGCTATCGTCAAGGTTGAAGGCATTAACCCTGATCATTCACGCGGACCCTCCCGTGAGGAGTCGAGGTCGCAAAGCGCCGTGGTGGCCCTCGGGCTCGGTGTCCCGGTCGTCGGCACAGCGGTCGATGGCCTGGCCCGCACCCTGGCGGCGGCCGCGGCGTCCTCGTCCCGCCCGAGGCACCGCATGCCCTCGCCGAGGCGCTGTCGCGCGTCCTGGGCGGCGAGCGCCCCGGCCCCGGCCCTGGCCCCAGCCCTGGCCGGGCCTACGCCCGGCAGTTCACCCCCATGGCCGCGGCCGCGGTGTACGCCGGTGCCTACCGCCAGCTGCTCGCAGGCCGCGCCAGATTCGGGGGGCCAAGCGTGAGGCGGCCTTGAAGCCGACCTTCCCGCAAAATCTGTGTTTCGTCGAGCGGACTGCCCTCCTGAATGAGATGGCGCCCACGGAAACGGCGACGTCGGATAGCTCCGAGGTGCCTTACAGGGCAGCTGGACCGCTCCCGGAAGGATCCGCTTCTGCTTCATCTGCGGGTGATCTTCATGGACATTACGAGGCCTGCGCAGGCCCGTCGTCAGCTGGGCGGACGGCTGCGGGAGTAGCGTGGCGCCTATTGAACACCCACCCGCGTGCGAAGGGTTGCTGGTCATGGCGGTCAAGGTCTACCTCGGCGGTTCCTCGGCAGCCCAGAGCGAGATGACCTACGAAGAAGCGGACGCATTCAGCGTCACCTCGGGTGGCTTCTTGCTCATTCAGCGTCAGCACGCTGGAGAACAGAAGGATCTCGCGGTCTTCGCGCCGAACGCGTGGCTGCACGCCGAAGTCGTGTCGGAGCCGCCAGCACATGCGCGGTGACCTGTCCAGTCTCCAGCCGGCCCAGCTCAACTCGAGCGGTGAGCCGGTGGGTGCCGGCACGGCGCGTGTGGCGAACTGCCAGATGGGCACCTCCGGCCCCGCAGCGCTCGCGTGCAACGGCCGGCCGGTGTCTGTTGCGTCATACCGATGATGATCCGCTCGGTGGCTTCGACTTACCGAGGCCGCGGAACGTGGGGTCTACGCCGGCGATCAGTTTCAGCGCTTCGTCCGGCCCGACAGTGAGAATCCAGGCGCTCGCGAATCAACAAACACCTGAGATTCCTGGCTAAGACTCGTCGACGATCGTGGGATGGCAGAAGATCCCGGCTTCCGGGTCACCTGCGAAGCCCCTCGCGCGAGCTCGCCGCCCTGATCCGGCCAGTCGCGGTGGATCCGAGAACGCTGTGGTGCGGCTGGATCCACTCGAGATAATCCCCGAACCGCTCGGCGAACTTCTCATCCAGCATCGGTCCGAAGACGACGTCGCCGAACGGGTCGCCGACAGCCGCCTGCCGCGTCGCCTTATCGAACTGGGCGACGAAGTCGTCGTGGACGCTGTCATGCACGATCACGGTGCCGAGCGACGTGCACCGCTGGCTGGCCGTGCCGAACCCGGAGAACAGCGCCGCCTCCACCGCGAGGTCAAGCTCCGCGCTCGGCGTCACCACCATCGGGTTCTTGCCGCCGAGCTCCAGGCAGGCCGGAAGCAGCGTGACCACGTGACCTGCGCCAATCCCCTTGTTGCTGCCGCTTCTTGTTCCGAGTCTCGCGCGGGCACGCTCCGCGGCGACATGTCTACGACGCAGAAGTCCTGGTCAGGCAGGGAATCTGCAGGAGGGCTTAAGATAACCGCCTGATTGAGCGCCCTGGCGGCCGAGGAGTGACTCGAGGCCCGCGGTCGGGTGGGGTGCAGATGGAACGATCGGTCGCGCTCGCGATCGGAAGCATTCCCGGAGCTGGCCCAGCGAGCGGGACGTCCTGGAGCAGCTCAGCGGAGCCGCGATCAAACTCGGCAGTCCCTGCGCCCTGGGGTCACCGACCAGGGTCTGGCCGCGGACGCCTGGGCAACAGCCGCTTCTTGCGGGTGCGCGCTGGGCTGGGCCGGGTCATCGGCGGTTGCATCGATCGCGGTCATCGCTGCCCCCCTCGCAGGAAGCGTTCAGGAGCCCCGCGGCCGGCGCGGGCTATCACGTCTGTACCGCTCCGGCGGCATGACGTGGTTCTAAGTTTGAGGCGATACGGCGTCGCCCGGCCGGTCAGCTGGCCGGGGTGACGATCCCGTACTGGTGGATCTTGCGGTAGATCGTGGCCCGCGACATCCCCAGCGATTCGGCTGTCTTGGCCTTGTTGCCGTCGTAGTCCAGCAGGCTCTGCACGATGGCATCGCGCTCCATCGACTCCAGCGGGCTGAGCAGCCGCCGGCTCACCGTCCAGCACTCTGGCGGCAGGTCACCTGGGTGGATGGTCCCGGTGCGCCGGTGGTGCACGACGCGCCTGAGCACCTGCCAGAGCTGCTCGGTGTTGCCCGGCCAGCCGGACCGCAGCAGAAGCTGCATCGCCTCGGGTGAGCAGGCCAGCGGGCCGTGATGGTTCAATGTGGCCAGGAAGTACGGCACGAGTTCATGCAGGTCCTCGATGTGGTGGCGGAGCGGCGGAAGTTCCACGGTGCTCGGGAAGAACTGCAGCAGGCGGGCCAGGTCGGCCTGGCCGGGGTTGTGGCTGAGCGTGACGGCAACCCAGACGACCTTCTGCCGGTTTGCGGCCCGCGCCTGCTCCAGCGCTGTCCACAGCGCGTGCAGCCGCCGCGTGCTGAGCCGGTCGACGTGCCGGATGACCAGGCTTCCCTCGCCTTCAAGCAGTTCGCTGAGTGCCCGCACCAGCCAGTCGTGTCCACCGGCGCCGGCGGCCTCCAGCACATGGAACGTGCCGGCCGGGTTGCGGCGCCGGTGGACAGCCCGCAGCAGCGCCAGCTTGCCGGCTCCGGGCTCGCCCTCCAGCGCGAGCCACTCGCCCGAGGCATAGGCCGCATCCACCTGATCGCACCCGCGCAGCCAAAGCGGGCCGGAGCCAACCAGGCCGGGCAGGAGCCTCCGCGGCAGCGGCAGTGTCGTCGGGGCCAGCTTGCCGGCCAGCTCGATCAGCTTCACGTGCACGACGCCGGCGAGCCGCCCATGGCCCTGCCCGGGCAGGGGCCGGCAGTACATCCGCGCCGTGGCCCCGGTGGGCAGCTCGACATCCACCGGACCAAGGTGGCCGGTGGCCAGCGCCTGGGCTGCATGCCCGAGCAGCGCGGCCTGGTCGCCGGGGTCCAGGACGTCCCGGGCGTAGTCGTTCATCATCACCATGTCGTTGCTGAGCGCCACAACGATCCCGGCAGTGTGCCGGCAGGCCCGCTGGTAGTCCCGCAGCAGCTGGACCTCCCGCGCGTTGCTGTCATTGAGCAGCGCCTGCGTGATCTGGTCGGCGGTGCTCTGGGCGAGCGCGATCAGCAGCCGGTCGCCGTCCTTGCGCCAGCAGGTCAAGTCCACCGCGCCGACGGTGTTGCCGGAGACCGGGTGGCGGATCGGCACTGCGGCGCTGGCGAGGTCCTCAAGGTGCTCGGCGTAGTGCTCGTGACCGAACACGTGCGCCGGCTGGCCGGCCTCCAGCGCCGTGCCGATTCCATTGGTGCCGACGAACTCCTCGGCGTAGCTGAAGCCCGGCATTAGCTGGACGCCGTCAAGGTGCCGCTCGAGATCGCGATCGGCGGTCAGCCGGGAGAGCACAACGCCGCGGGCATCGGTGAGGATGACGCTGATCGGCTGGCCCTCAAGATTCTCGCGCAGGCTCCGCAGCACCGGCAGGGCGTGGCGGGTCAGCGGGGTGTCGAGGTCGGGATCGCGGACGTAGGACAGGTCAATGTAGTCAGCGGCGACATTCCACCGCCGCGAACGCCACCACGACGCCAGGATCGTGTCACGCACCCGGCCCGGCTCGATGGGCTCCGCCGCCAGGAAACGCTCCCTGGCCCCAGCCAGGGCGGTGTCGTCTGTCACGCCCAGCCGGACAATTGCTCCGCGCGACATACCTCCCCCTGCCTGCCATTACTGCTGTCGCGGGCTCGGCCGGACCGCGAGGCACTAGAGGTTTCGCGTCGTGCCTTCAGAGTAAGCCCGGGTTCGCCGGCACCTGTCTCAAGTCGAGACCCCAAATCCCCTTTGGCGCCACGCGATGCCAGCGCCCGAGCGGCAAACCACTGGAGGCCGGCGCTCCGCGCCCGGAACGCCGGGTCAAAGGCGCGACAGAAGGCATGCCCTTCGGCTCGGCGGCCCCATAGCTGACGGCGTACATAATCGGCGTCGGCGCTACCCGACCACCTCGGAGGCGACCCGCCTGCGTCGTCACGTTTTCGTGCTGTGCCATCGGTGCGCCGCGTTCTGCTCGGCTGGGTGCTCGTCGCGGCCGGGTGCGTGCGGGCGGCCTTATGCGCGGTGACCGGCTTGCGGGCGGCCGCCGCGGCGCTGCCAGCCGGGCCAGATGCCACCACGTGATAGGTGACCAGGCCGGCGACCGCCGCGAGGACGACCAGCAGCGCAACGCCCCAAGTGCGGCCTGCGGCGCTGCCTGAGCCGGAGGGCCGACGGCCCGGGCACGCCGGCAGCGGTACTGGCCTAAGGCGTGCCGTGGCTGGAGTCGTATTCCCAGACCAGCGGCTCGGGGTCCGCGCCCGCGGCACGAGCGATGGCGCGGATGTGCCCGCGCGCATAGAAGTCTCCGCCGCAGGCGGAGAAGTCGTCCCGTTCCATCCCCCGGATGATCGTCTCCCTGATGCGGGTCCGCTGGCTGACCTGCGTAATGGTGAGACCCGCCTGGCGCCGTGCCGCTGCCAGGCCCTCACCGATGCTCACGCGGCGCCTCCACTGCCCGATCGCGCTACGGCCCGCCCACGGCGTCATGGCAGGTACGAAACACCATTCTCCCCCCGATTCCCCGCTGGGAGCGCCCGCCAGGCGCCGGCATCCGGCTGCCATCCGCCCAGAACCAGCGCGGTCTGCCAGCCTGCCCGTTGCCCGGTGTCCGCGATCGCCAGAGCACGGCAGACAGGGCACTGTCAGGCGCCGCCGCAGAGCGAGCCAGGCAGCCCGGCGACGTCTTTCCGCCCGGCTGGGCACTCGACCCCCTCGCCCGGGCCGACGCCACCGCGGCGCTCACTGACGTGCTGCCCGCCGGTACCTGAAGGCCCGCAGGCCTCGCAGCCCCCCGGCTTTTCGCGATCCCCAAACCGGCGAGGACTGCACGGTCCACTCCGGGATCAAGCGTGCACGCCAGATCAATAGCGTGCGCGCCAGATCAATAAGGCTGTGATCCAGGACGCCGAACGGTGGATCTTCCACCACCCCCAGTGACCACCCTCTCGAGGGCGTCGCCCCGCCGCACCCAGGCCCTGTCCAGCCTGTGCGAACAGCTCAACGCCGCCCGCGCCCGCTACCCCGGAACCGACCTCGTCCTGCACTACCAGGTCAAACCCAACCCCGCACTACATGATCTTTTCTTCAATGTCAGGAGGAGCCCTGGTGCCAGGCGCTTGGCCGCGGGGAGTTCGAGGGCCGTTCCTGATGGCAGCAAACCCTAGCAAGCCTGAACACAAGCGGGCTAAGCGTGCTGGCCTCGTTGTCGCACGGCAACGGCGGGAAGTGGCACACGCCGGGAACCGGCTGTCCCACTTCCCGCCCGTGGATAAACGGATCATGCTGGGCCGCCGCCCGGGCTCTCCGGTGCCAGGCCGAGTTGGGTGAGCAGTTCGGCCTGGTCGAAGTACAGGTGGAAGCTGATGATCTTGCCCTCGTTGAACTCGTAGACGCCGCAGAAGCGCGCGTCCAGGGTCCGGCCGGTGGCGGCGATCTCACCAGCTGGGCCGCGGAGGGTTCCGGTGTGCGTGCCGAGGAAGCGACCTTCGTGCACCCCGCCCCGGTCGTCGGCGTGGATGGCGATGATTTCCAGCCGGTTGTCTGGGAATGCCTCGTTCCACGTGGTCCAGATCGCCTCGGCGGCGTCCTGCCCGGCCAGCCGCAAGCCGCCCGGCGCCTGCAACTCCATCCGATGCAGGTCGGCCCCGGCGAGCCAGCCCTCGCGGTCCCGGGCGTTCCACAGCTCGATGTCGCGTTCGATGAGGCTCCGGGTGTCGCCCTCGCGCACGGAGGAGAACACCAGGTTGTACTCCTCCACCGAGCGGACCTGGAGGTGCGAAACCGCGGCCTGGTCGGCGCGCAACGTCGCCACCCGGGACCGGCTAGCGGCCAGGGCCTCCATGTCCTCCCACGCCGTCACCACAATGCAGCGGCCGGTGGCCCGGTCGGCCATCCACTGGGTGCTGCACATGCCTGCCATGTCGATGAGCGCGGGTACGGCGGTGTTCCGGAATTCGTCGATGGCTGCATCCAGGCTGGCCGGGTTGCACTCAATCCGGGTCAGCCTTGCGGCGGCCCCTGCCCGCGGGCGGCTTCGACGAACGAAGACGGGCACCTCGTAATGCTCGACCGTCACGGTGCCCCTGGTCAGTTCGGTCATCTCCTTGCGGGAGACCTGCACCTCCTGCTCGCTGGCGGTCATCGCGTCGAGCGAGTCCCAGTACGACGCCACCACACAGACACCCAGGTCGGCCTTGGCCATGAAGGCTATCCCCCGGCTGCCGGGCTGGCCTTCCACATGCGGGCGTACCGATCCCTCGAGATAGCGGGCCGCCTCATCCAGCCGGGCCGGATCTCCGGCCAGCATGTTCATCCGCACATACATGATCTTCTCCTTGTCCGCCTTTTCAGCGGTCAGGCAGACACGTCCGCCGGCGATCCGACCGCGGCTGCAATTCACGCGCGCCGACAACCCAAACCGCGGCTGCGCGATCGGTGCGGTCGTCCGCAGCACGGCACTGGTGGGCGTACTACCCGGCCAGCAGGAACGACAACTCGTCGTCCGGCCGTTAATTTGAACCTGTGTCACTCAACGACACGGCGGGGCACCGCCTGTCGTTATCCCCTCTCCTTCGGGCCACGGTCTGCGCCCAGTAAACTGAGTCAAGCACCATCGCCGCAGGTAGACAAGGCCATCGCGCGATGGATTAAGTGCATGCGCCAAGTTCACGGAACGCGACCCCTCAGGTGCCCACAGGTGCAATTTCGGGCACTCAATCCGCGTGCTCATTCACTCGAGTTTCGCAGGTTTTGGGTGTCAACGGCCTGCTGGCAACCTGCAGGGCTCGATTACTCGATCTGGCCTGGCCTGGGCAGTCTTGTGGGCTGGGATCATCGCTGAGTGATCCTC
>DASWFT010000306.1:0-33570 GCA_036394075.1 Streptosporangiaceae bacterium | reverse complement strand
GCCACGGCGACGCGGGCAGCACACTCGCACAGCCGCCACGGCCGCAGCGCCACCGCGCGCACTCCGCGCACGGCGCCCAGCCCGCGCCGGGTGGTGAGGCAGTTTCGCGGCTACCTCGCGCCGCCAAGACCTACCGACTGTTATGAAGCAAGCCGAGTGCAGGCTCGCGGGCGAGGCAGCACAGGTGCGGGCAGCACGGCGGTTCGTCGCCGAAGTCCTTGGCGACGACTGGCCGGATGTGGATGCGGCCGTCCTGCTGACCAGCGAGCTGGCGGCCAACGCGGTGCTGCACAGCGGGTCAGGAAGGCCGGGCGGCAAGTTCACGGTGCGCGCCGCGGTCCAGCCAGGCGATTACCTGTGGGTGGAGGTTGAAGACGAGGGCGGCGCGTGGGCGCAAGCCCCTGGCGACCGCGAGGCGGGGCACGGCCTGGACATCGTGAGCGCGATCGCCGACGACTGGGGCAAAGACGGCGGCCCCGTGACCGGCTGGATCGTGTGGGCGCGCGTCAACTGGTCCTCCACCGTGAGCGGCGCTGCGTGCGCCAGTGACGGCCGTCCTGGTCCTGCGCCGCATCCCGGGGCCGGGACGGCTCGCCAGCTTATCCCCGGACACGGCCCGGGCATCGGGTGACTCGGCCGCCCGGAGACCGGCGAATAAGGCATGAGGAAGCAGGGCGGTTCACCGTGGATGACGAGCACCAGCGCGACGGGGTCGTGGAGTCGGGTTGGTTCCAGCGACTGCAGGCGCTCGAAGACGCAATTGCGTACCGGCGAGCCCGTGTCGCGGCACCGTGCCCTGACTGCCGGGCTGCCGTGACAGGCGGAAGGTGCGACGATCATGCCTGTGACTTGCACTTGATCGCCGGATACCAGCGTGCCGCCGATGTTGTGTGCGGCTGGATCGACGCCAGGCATGCCGAGATAGTGCGGACCACGCGGTAACACTCGACGGTGCCACGCTATGCAATACGGCGTGCGTTGCGCCGTGTCATCAAGGGTCAGGTTGTGCGGCTGGCTGTCGCAGCGTGACAATGTGTGATAGTCGCGCTAGGCTGACCTGATAAGTCAGCAGTCCAGGACTGGACGGGCACATCATGGCATACGACTATGCGCCGCCGAAGTACGCGCAGGTGGTCAGCGCGATCAAGCAGCGGATCGAGCGGGGCGAGTACGCGCCGGGGACCTTGCTTCCCTCCGAGCATCAGCTCGTGGCCGAGTTCGAAGTCTCCCGGCCGACGATCGTCAAGGCGCTGTCGGCGCTGCGGCAGGACGGGTGGATCGATACCCAGCAGGGCAAGGGCAGTTTTGTGCGCGGCCGCCCGGCTCTCGCCGATGCGGAGCGGACCCGGCCCGCGCACGGGGTGCTGGAGCTGGCCGAGACCGAAGTGCCGGGGGAGCTGGTGCAGGCCGGGGTGAAGCTCGCCCCGCCGCATGTCGCCGCGCTGCTGGGGCTGAAACCGGGAGCCAGGGCGTTCGTGCGGCAGCGGCTGCTGAGCCAGGCCGGAGAGCCGGTGGAGCTAGCGTCGGCGTGGCTCCCGCTGGAGCTGGCCGCCGGTACCGATCTGGCCTCGCCGGACCTGCTGGATGAGAGCATCCGCCAGCATCTGCAATCACGGAAGAAGATCCGCCTCGATCACGGCGTCGAGCAGATCACCGCTCGCCATCCCACCGGCGAGGAAGCCGCGCTGCTGCGGGTGGCCGCGGATGCGCCGGTGCTGAGCGTGATCGTCACCGCGTACGACGCGACCGCCCGCCCGATCCAGGTCAGCGACCTGGTGCTGCCCGGCGAGCGGCACGAGTTGCGGGACGCCTACCCCTTCACCTAAGCCACCGCTTGCCCTGCCATCCAGGCGGCATCTCCAAGAGTTAATAAGTCAGGTAGAGAGATCTAATCTGTCTACCAACCTGACAAGTCATATTTGGGATCGTAGGAGCAGACAGGAGAAGTCAGATGGCGGTCACCTGTTCGCCCAAGGACACGAACCTCATCCTGAAGGCAATCAACCAGGCGGTAAGCCGCCTCTACCGCCGAACAGGGCACCACGGGCGAAGAGGCTGCCTGACGCATGCCGGACGCGCGGAGACCCCCAGGGATCGGGCCCTGAGGGGTCTCTTCGTGGGCGATCCTGGGATTGAACCAGTGACCTCTTCGTGTCAAGCAATTCTGAGCAGTCGATCTGGGTCGGACATGGTCGAACGGGAGCCTCTCACCAGCAGACACTCTAGGGGTGGCTGTGGTGGTCTGGGCGAGTCTGAATGCGTTGGCTCCCTTTTTGGGCTCCCGTGGCTCCCCCTCTGGGTGGGGAGAGCTACCCATGTCAGTCAAGATCGACGAAGACTCCATGTCACTGGAAATCAACGGCGTGGAGACAGTCGCCGCCGTCCGCCTCGACCGCCTGTGGCGGGTGACAGGCTGGCCCAGGCTCCTGAGCCGCGACGAGGCAGTCACGGCGCTCATGCTCGCTGAACGACTCCTCGCCGGGCACGGCGACGGCGACCCGCTCATCGACGCGTGCCGGGGGAGTTGTCGCTGTGACCGACCGGCTGATCAGGTTCACGACGGCGCTCGCGGTGGTGGCCGTCGCCGCGGTCGCCGCGATCATCTCGTACCAGCACGCTTATGAACTGGTGCGCTCGCACGGCGAGTCGGGTGCTACCGCCAGGCTTGTGCCGTTCACGGTGGATGGTCTCATCTGGGCGGCATCGATGGTCATTCTCAACGCCAGCCGGCGCAACCAGCGCGCGTACCACGCCTGGCTGCCTGGAGCCTCGGTGCTGGCATCATGGCGACGCTTGGTGCCAACCTGGCGCATGGCCTGGGGCATGGGCCGATAGGAGCCGTGGCCAGCGCTGGCCTTGGGTCGGCTCCTTCGAGCTACTCATGATGCTCATCAAGGCCGATCACGGGCCTGCCAGCGAATGCCTGGTGATCGGGGCCCAAAGCTCCGGCGCTCCAGTTCTCGAGTACAAGGCGCCACCCGTGCCGGTCCCGGCGCCAATGCTGGAGCAGACGGTACGCGTATGGCACGAAGGCGGTGCCAGCCAGCGAGCCATTGCCCGCGAACTCAACATCGACCGCCCCAGGGTGAAACCGATCATCGAGCAGCCGGCGTAGAACGTCGGACGACCTGTTGCAAGGCGGGGTTCCCTGAACCGGAACTGTCAGCTTGGGAAGCGGGCAGTCACGCCTGATTAGGGCCTTGACCTGACCCTCCATGACCTGCTACGAGGCCGGGCGGAGTGGCCAGCCCCACCCCGTCTCATCCCCATGGATGTCCCGCACGAGTCAGTTGCAGCCCGTCGTGCTGACTCGGCTTATGCCGGCCCGCGAACGCATTCTTCGGGTTACCGCTGCGGTAGCACCACTCACGGACCGGGAGCGTCTTCCGCCTGCGCCAGGGCGCGCAGATAATGAGTACTGCTCCGTACATGAAAACCCATCCCGCGCCGGTGTGCCACGCTGGGCGGGTCCTGGCTGCACGGTCGCCAAATCCGGGAATGACGGAAGCTCCGGGATTCGGGTTGTTGGGAGGTGGTGCAGCGTGGCGGAATCCGTCCGGCCTCCAGCACGCACTGGCCCGGACGCCACGGCGGTCTACGCGCTGGGCAGCAGCCACGGCGAAAGCGCCCGGCTGCAGCGCCAGTCTGACGAACTGGCGCGTGACAGCGCCGCGCTGCTGGACCGGGTCGCCCTACAGCCGGGGCACAGCGCAATCGACCTCGGCTGCGGCCCGCGCGGGATTCTTGACCTGCTGGCCGCGTGGGTGTCACCGGGAGGCCGGGTTGTCGGCCTGGACGCTGACCCGGCGCACACCGCCATGGCGGCCGAGTTCGCCGCCGGGCGCGGGCTGAGCGGTGTGGAGATCATGACAGCGGACGCTAGGCGCACCGGCCTGCCGTCAGGCTCGTTCGATTTGGTGCATGCCCGCACCCTGCTGATCAATGTCCCCGAGCCCGCGCAGGTGGTCGCCGAGATGGTACGGCTGACCCGCCCGGGCGGCTGGGTAGCGGGCATGGAACCCGACACCGAGTACGCGATGTGCTATCCGCCTCACCCGGCATTCACGCGGATCTGCGAGATCTTCCCGGTGGCCTTCGGCCGCAACGGCGCCGACCAAACGATCGGCCGCCGGATACCGGAGCTATTCCGCCAAGCAGGGCTGGAGGACATCGGCGTGGAGACCAGGGTGCAGATGTACCCGCCAGGTAACTCCCGGCGGACGATCCGGCTCGACCTGGTGTGCAGCATGCGCCCGCAGATCCTGGAGATGGGGCTGGCCAGCGAGGCCGAGCTTGATGAGCTGGACGCGGCGGCCCGCGCTCATCTCGATGACCCCCGCACGATCGCGATATCCGGCCTTCTCTTCCTGGCCTGGGGCCGCAAACCGGCCAGATCAGCCCCCTGACTGTGCCTCTTGCTCTGACTACATCGTTGGGGCGGATGAGGGGAATTGAACTCGCATTATCAGCTTGGGAAGCGGTGCGGCCAAGGTTGCCGGGGCTTCTGACCTGACGTCGCCGTTGCCTGGCAGCACGCCTCCGCCGGAGACTGGATGACCTACGCCGCCGACGTCAGCCGCCGCAAGAACGGCCCCTGAGACAGGCATTCAGAGGTTTCAATATCTGACTGTGCCGTTACACCAGCTCAGGCCCGTGATCACCACGGGTGCGACGACTATGAACGCTATCTTCAACCAGCAGAAGCAGCAGAACCAAGCACAGTCCGCATGACCGTTGGCTCCCTTTTTGGCTCCCATCCGGCTTCCAAGATCGAAAAAGGGGCTCCGGAGAACCTCCGAAACCCCTTCTGACCAGCTAGAACACTGGTGGGCGATACTGGGATTGAACCAGTGACCTCTTCGGTGTCAACGAAGCGCTCTCCCACTGAGCTAACCGCCCTCGAGGCGGAGACGGGAATCGAACCCGTGTACAGGGCTTTGCAGGCCCTTGCCTAAGCCACTCGGCCACTCCGCCACACACGCTCCCTGGCTGGGAGTCCGTGCTGGATACCCGGGAACCGTGCGGACCATCGGCCGTACAAGACGGCGTCCGGCGCCTCCGAGCGGACGACGGGATTCGAACCCGCGACCCTCACCTTGGCAAGGTGATGCTCTACCAGCTGAGCCACGTCCGCATGCCTGCCCGCCAAGGCGGGATGGTGCACACCCGCCAGGGCGGGTGTGCGTTCAGAACTGTAGCCGATCCAGCCCAGCGAGCAAACTCACCCCGCAGTGCGGACCGTCAGGTTAGCGAGCCTACTTGCTCGGCGTAGTAGGTCACCTCAGCGACATGCTCGGCAATCTCGCGGAGTGTCCATGCCTCATCACGGGGCGCGTCCCATGAGGCAGCCCCGGCAGCGTCGTAACGGAGCAGATAGCACCGGGCCAGCCGGCGTAGCCGCGACCGCGCCTCGTCGAAATCAGGCTCAGTCCAGCGCGCCCAGTCCGCGTCGAGCGTCACCCGGCGGCCGTGCCACTCGTCAGGCAAGGGCTCAGCGTCGGCCAGGAGCGCCTCGACCTCGTGCAGGTGGTCCACAAGGTGATCAGCGATCCGGCGGAGGGCCTTGTGCGGTGTCCAGGTGTTCGGCATGCCCTCGCTCGTCCTCGGGATTGGGCGGCCATCCCATGCGTGCCATGTCCGGGCGATGGCGAGGCACCGCTCGACGCTGTCAACCACGAGGGACCCTGGGTTCTTGGCTGTGTCGTCGCTCATAGTTCGACCATCGGCGAAGGATGCTTCGGCTACGGTCGAAATATGCCTGCCAGCCCGCTTGACACCGCCTACCGGACTGATATCGCGCCGGCCGCGGCGCTGATGGCCGACCGCACCCGGGCCACCATGCTCACGGCGCTGCTGGACGGGCGGGCCCTCGCCGCCGGCGAACTCGCGCAACTGGCGGGCGTCAGCCCCGCGACCGCCAGCGCACACCTGGCCCGGCTGCTTGACGGCGGTCTCGTCGCCAGGACCAGGCAAGGCCGCCATCATTACTACCGGCTCGAGGGGCATGAGGTCGCCGCGGCCATTGAGGCCCTCTCACACCTGGGCCGCCCGGTGCCGGTCCGATCATTGCACCAGTCACGCGAGGCGGCCGCACTCGCTGAGGCCCGCACGTGCTACGACCATCTGGCCGGGCGGGCCGGTGTGGCGCTGCATGACGCGCTCCTGGCTGGCGGCGTGCTGGCCCGGGCGCCCGGAGGCACACGGGTGCGGGAAGCGACGGCGGGCCGGGCGGCGGCGGGTGAGCCGGCCGATACCTCCGCTGGGGCGGAGTATGTGGTGACCGAGGCCGGGGTCGCCGTCCTGAGCGAGTTCGGTCTGGATGTGCCCGCGATCCGGCGCTCACGCCGCCGTTTCGCCGGCTCGTGCCTGGACTGGACCCAGCGCCGCCCGCACCTGAATGGGGCGCTCGGTGCGGCAATCACCGCGCGCTTGCTGGAACTCGGCTGGATCGAGCGCGGCCCGCACCGGCGGGCGATACGGGTGAGCCCAGAGGGGCGGGAGGGGCTCGCGAAGACCTTCGGCTGGGCCACGGGCGACTGACCTTCATGATCGCGGTATTTCCTCAGTCGCCACGACTGAGGAAATACCGTAGTAATGAAATCGCGCCGCCCCCTGACGGGGGGGCGGTTTGCCGGAGGGGGGCGCTGGTTGGGAAGCTGTCACCCATGCGAACAGTGGTCGTCAACGGCGACGGCCTCACCGTGGAAGACGTCGTGGATGTCGCCCGGGGCGAGGCGCGGGCCGAACTCGGGCCAGGCGTGGCCGCGGCGATGGAATTCAGCCGCTCGGTGGTGGCTGCCGCCATCGCCGGAGACGCCCCGGTCTACGGGGTGAATACGGGGTTCGGCGCTCTGGCCGACACCCGGGTGGGGGAGCAGGACCTGACCCGGCTGCAGGGCGCCATCATCCGCTCGCACGCGGCGGGCACCGGGGAACCGCTCGATGATGCCACGGTGCGTGCCGTCCTGCTGCTGCGGGCCAGGACCCTCGCGGCCGGGTACTCGGGCGTCCGGGCCGATCTGCCCCGCCGCCTCCTTGAGCTGCTCAGCCTCGATCTTCTCCCGGTGATCCCCGGCAAGGGATCGGTAGGCGCCTCCGGGGACCTGGCCCAACTCGCCCACCTGGCGCAACCGCTGATCGGTGAGGGACGGCTGCGCGCCCCCGGTGACGGGCCCCTGGGACGGCCCGCCGCCGAGGTGCTCGCCGAGCACCGGATCGTTCCGCTGGAACTGGCCCCGAAGGAAGGCCTGTCGCTGGTCAACGGCACCGAGCCGATGCAGGCGCTGCTCGCCTTCTCGGTACACGACGCGCAGATGCTGGTGGCCGCCGCGGATGTCGCGTGCGCGCTGTCGGTTGAGGCACTGCTCGGCACGGACCGCCCCTACGACGAGCGGGTGCAGATCCTCCGTCAGCACCCGGGCCAGCTGGACAGCGCCGCCAACCTGCGCGCGCTGCTGGCCGGCTCGCCGCTGCTGGCCAGCCACCGGCACAGCAGGCACGCGGTGCAGGACGCCTACTGCCTGCGCTGTGCGCCGCAGGTGCACGGCGCCGTCCGTGACGTGCTGGCCCACGCCCGGCGGGTGCTCGACATCGAGTTGGCGGCAGTGGTGGACAACCCCGTGGTGGTTCCGGACGGCGAGGTGATGACCACGGGGAACTTCCACGGCGAGCCGCTCGCGTTCGCCGCCGACATGCTGGCGATGGCGCTGGCCGAGCTGGCCAGCATCAGCGAGCGGCGGGTGGACCGGATGCTTGACCCGGCGTTCTCCCGCGGCCTGCCGCCCTTCCTGGCCCCCGACGCGGGCACCAACTCCGGCTTCATGCTCGCCCAGTACACCGCCGCGTCTCTGGTCAGCGAGAACAAGGTGCTGGCGCACCCGGCGAGCGTGGACACCATCCCGACGTCGGGCAAGCAAGAAGACCACGTGTCCATGGGCTGGACCGCGGTCCGCAAGCTCCGCGAGGTGGTCGCGAACGTGCGCACCTGCCTGGCTGTCGAGGTGTGTTGCGCCGCGCAGGGCATCGACTTGCGGGCGGAGGTCGCCGAGCCGAGTGAGCCATTGCGCGCCGTGCACGCGGCGGTCCGCGCGCGGGTGCCGATGATGCGGGTCGACCGGGAAGTGGCGGAACAGATCACCACCGTGGATAGTTTGCTGCCTTCCTTGGTAGCAACGGCTAGCGCGCACTGCGGTGCCCTGCGCTAGCGTCTTTCTGTGACGGTCTGGATCAATGGGCAGCTGTTCCCCGACGACACGGCGGGCATCAGCATTTTCGATCACGGGCTGGTCGTGGGGGATGGCGTCTTCGAGACCGTCAAGGTCACCTACGGGGTGCCGTTCGCCCTCACCAGGCACCTGGCCCGGCTGCGGGCCTCCGCTGAGGGGCTCGGCCTGGCTACGCCTGACACGGACCAGATCACGGCGGCTGTGCTGGCCCTGCTCGAGGAGTCGGGATGGCCGGAACAGGCCAGGGTACGCATCACCGTCACGGCGGGGCTCTCGGCCCTTGGCTCGGAGCGGGGCGAATCCCCGCTGACCGTCATCGTCGCGCTCGGCACGTTGACCGAGCGGGGCCAGTATTGCGACGTGGTCACCGTGCCGTGGCCGCGCAACGAGCGCAGCGCGCTATCCGGGCTGAAGACGACGTCCTACGCGGAGAACGTGCTGGCGCTGAGCTATGCGCGCGACCGGGGTGGCGGCGAGGCCATCTTCGGGAACACGGCGGGGAACCTGTGTGAGGGGACCGGCAGCAACGTGTTCGTCGTGGCTGGCGGCCGGCTGATCACGCCGCCGCTGTCGTCCGGCTGCCTCGCGGGGGTGACGAGGGGCCTCGTGATCGAGTGGGTGGGCGCGGACGAGGAAGATCTGCCCATCGGCGCGCTGGCCGCCGCCGAGGAGGCGTTCCTGACCGGGACCACCAGAGACGTGCAGCCAATCCGCAGCGTGGATGGCACGATGCTGCCTGCCGCGCCTGGCCCGGTCACCCGCAAGGTCGCCGACAGCTTCATGGCCCGCTCAGCCGAGGTGGCAGATCCCTAGGCCCGGCGGAGCAGGTTGTCCAGTTCCCCGTCCAGATCGATGAACTCGCCCTCCTGGCCGGCCGGGATGATCTGAAACGTGCGGAGCAGGAATCCGGCCAGCGCGTTCAGCGGCGCTTCGAAATGCGCCTGGCCGAACGGGGAGGACAGCGAGATGTTGAGCACCCGGTGGTTGCCTGCCGCGGCTGGCCAGACTCGGACGTCGCCGTCGCCGGCGGGCTCATTCATGCCTTCCGCGAGCAGGTTCCTCGCGAAGATCCACTCCACGGGCTCGTCCATGCCGACATGAAAGGCCATCCGGATCGCGTACGGATCGTCGCCCCGGTAGTGCAGACTGGCCGTGAGCGGAACGCCGTCGTGTTCTGGAACCACGAGTCTGAGGCCGAGCTCGGCTGCGACGGTGTTGCTGCTGTTCATTGTCTCGCCAAACCTTTGCCTTGTCCGGACCCGGAGCGCCGGGCTTCACCGATCGAGGAGTGCCGTCTCAGGTGTGCGACGCGCACGCAGACATGAATGTCTTCTCCAGGGAAGATTCCGCGAACACTGCCCGCGCTAACCTCGGTCACTGGCCAACAAACCGGCTCTGACCTGGGCAAACGCTTCCTGGTACCCAACGCAATCATGGCTTAGCTCTGTGCTTGTGACCAGGAACGCCGTCATGTGATCTTGGTCTCACTAGCGACTCCCGAGAAATTCGCGCCCATCCGGCGCCCGCCTCGCCTTTGCGTTCAGATGGCGAACCTTCGTGCTTTGTCCGATCGGGGGAGCATACAGCCTTCGCAGGCAGGCGCACTACCTGATGGCGCCGGCCTTGCCGCGGCTCCCCGTGCAATCTAGACATTCATGGACTTAATCACCGTGACCTTAATATTCGTATTCAATATGGACAACCGGCCGACGCTCCGGCCGGGGCTTCTGCCCGCGCGTTCCGGCATGTCCGTGCCGCGCTGGCTCCCGTAGCTGTCCGCCCGGGGCGGGCGGCTACGGCGTGCCCGCTCGGGGCGGGTGGCGGCCGGCTCCCATCCGGCACAGAGCCGGGACCGCGATGCGCTAATCTGTGTGAGCCGACGGCGGCGGAAGCCGCAGCGGGCCCAGGGCGATTGGCTCAGCGGGAGAGCGCCTCGTTCACACCGAGGAGGTCACTGGTTCGATCCCAGTATCGCCCACCCAGGCCAGGAGCCTGCGTAGCCACCCCGGATGCACGTTGCGAGCCATTGGCGCGGCGCACGTCCGCCTGGTGCTTATGATACCCGCAGGTAGCAGATATTAGCGGTGTTGCAGGCCAGCATTTATGAGACTGGCGTGTCAGGCGGGTGTTGTGAGGCGTATGCCCCTTATGCTTCACCGGGCTGGCGACTCCGATCGGTGCGGGCGCTCGGGCGGCTAGCCCTATCTTGACGGTCATGCACCGTACCCGGCTGTACCGCAACGGCGTCCTGGCGGCGGAGGGATTTCCGGTCGCCGATGTCTCTGACCATATTGCCGACCCCTCCGCCGTGGTCTGGTTCGACCTGTGCGAGCCTTCCGCGGCGGACCTGGCCTCGATCAGCGAGGAACTGGGCCTGCACCCGCTGGCGGTCGAGGACGCCGTGCACGAGCATCAGCGCCCGAAACTGGACCGCTACGCCTCGCACCTGTTCGTCACCGCCTACTCGGTCGCGCTGGACACCGCGACCGGCCAGCTCGCGACGCGCGAGGTCGCCGCGTTCGTGACGAGCAACGCACTGGTCACCGTCCGCAAGACCCCCGACTTCGACATCGACGCGGTGGTCAAGCACTGGGACCAGTCAGCGGACCTGGCCGGGCACGGCACAGGCTTCCTGCTGTACGGGCTGCTCGACTATGTGGTCGACACCCACTTCGATGCCGTGCAGTCGCTGGATACGCAGGTGGAGGGGCTGGCGGACGGCCTCTTCGAGGAAAACCCCAAGGACCGGGAGATGCAGTTGCGCACCTTCCAGCTGCGCAAGTCGCTGGTCACGCTGCGCCGCGTGGTGCTGCCCATGCGGGAGGTGGTCAACTCGCTGCTGCGCCGGGACCTGCACGTGATCGACCCAGAGATGGTGCCCTACTTCCAGGACGTGTATGACCACGTGCTGCGCGCCACCGAGTTGACCGAATCGATGCGCGACCTGGTGACCTCCATCCTGGAGACGCACCTCACATTGCGCGGCAACCGGCTCAACGTGATCATGAAGCAGGTCACCAGCTGGGCGGCGATCATCGCGGTTCCCACCGCGATAACTGGCTTCTTCGGGCAGAACGTGCCCTACCCGGGCTTCGGCCACCAATCCGGCCTCTGGGCCTCCAACCTGCTCATTCTGACCCTGGCCGTGGGGCTGTTCGTCGTCTTCCGGCGCAAGGACTGGCTCTGACGCCAGGGCGTGTCCCGCGGGCCGGATCCGGCGCCCTCCCGGGTGCCGCAATCAATTCGTAACACCCGGTATGACGGTTTTTGCCCGAGCTGGCAACCACGGCTGCCCATCAAGCATCTAAAGTCACAAAGGCGCACAGGCCGGTCCACCAGGCGGCCGCACATCAGCGCAGGCAGACCCGGGGCAGGCAAGGGAGCAGTACGTGTTTGCTGCAAAGGTCAGGGTCGCTGTGCTGGCGACGGTGATCGGTGTCGTGCTCGTGGCGGGCGTAGCGGTCGCGGTGAGTTTCGGCCCCGCGGGGCCGGCTCACAGCGCAGCCGCGACGGCGGTCCCGAAGCGCACCGCTCAACCGGCCAGCCGGCCGTCCGCCGGGCCAGCCGGGCCGCTGCGGGTGCTGTCGATCTCCCCAGGCAATGGTGCTGGCCAGGTGAACGGCGCGGGCCCCGTGCAGGTGGTCTTCTCGGCCCCGCTCGCGCCGACGTCCCCGCTGCCGACCTTCAGCCCCCCGGTAGCGGGCAGCTGGCACGCCGGGAGCGGCGGCACCATGGTGTTCACGCCCACCACCCCCTTCGAGCCCGGGACCGCCGTGACACTGCGCATCCCGGCCGGTGCCTCGGGTGTCCGTTCCGCCACGGGCGGCCTGTTGGCGAACCCGGCCACGGCGGCGTTCCAGACGGGAGGCTGGTCCACCCTCCGCCTTGAGCAGTTGCTCGCCCAGCTCGGTTACCTGCCCCTGTCGTGGGCCCCGCTACGCAGTTCGGCCCGCACCACGCAGGCCAGCGGCAGCCGCGGCCCGATGAGCTACGCGGCGCAGCTCGGTGCTGTCTACGCGCCGCCCGCGGGCGCGTTCACCTGGCCGGCCGGCTACCCGTCCGAGCTCACCAGCCAATGGCAGCCCGGGGCGCTCAGCCAGATCCTCACCGGGGCGCTCATGGCCTTCCAGGCCGATCAGGGGCTGTCGATGACCGGCGTCGCCACCAGCGACGTGTGGCACTCCGTGTTCCAGGCGGTGGCCAAGGGCCAGGACAACCCGCACGGGTACAGCTTCGCGGTGGCCAGCAAGGCCAGCCCGGAGACGCTGACCGTCTGGCACGGGGGCCGCGTCGTCATGCACGGGATCGCCAACACCGGCATCTCCGTGTCGCCCACCGTCGACGGCACCTTCCCCGTCTACCTGCGCTACCGCTACCAGGTCATGCGCGGGCAGAACCCGGACGGGAGCAAGTACGCCGACCCGGTCGAGTTCGTCTCGTACTTCAACGGCGGTGACGCCGTGCACAGCTACTACCGGCCCTCCTACGGCTACCCGCAGAGCCTGGGCTGCGTCGAGCTGCCGCTCGACGAGGCGGCGCAAGTGTGGCCCTATCTCACCTACGGCAGCCTGGTGACCGTCACCGGCTGAGTCCGGCCGCGGAATTTATCGGTGCGCGCCCGCGGTCCCGCCTCGGTAGCATCAGGTAGCGGGGTGCCTGCCCCATTCACTGTCACGGACCAAAGGAGTCACCGTGCCTGCCCAGCAGCTTCGCATCACTCTCGCCGGACGCGAGCACGTGGTGGAAGAGGGCACGACCGCCGGTGAAGCCCTGCATATACCGAACGTAACCTCGCCCGCCGCTGCCGCAGCGAGCACCGTCATCGCGGCGCGGGTCAATGGCGAGCTCCGCGACCTGGCCGCCCCGCTCGCCGACGGGGACATCGTCGAGCCGGTCGAGATCGCCAGCCCGGACGGTCGGTCCATCCTGCGGCACTCGTCCGCCCACGTCATGGCCCAGGCGGTCCAGGAGCTCTTTCCTGAGGCGAAGCTGGGGATCGGCCCACCAGTCGAGAACGGCTTTTACTACGACTTTGATGTCAAGGAACCGTTCGGTCCTAAGGATCTTAAGGCGATCGAGCAGCAGATGCGCAAGATCGTCAAGCAGGGCCAGCTGTTCTCCCGCCGCCCGGTCACCGACGACGAAGCCCGCGCCGAGCTGGCCGCCGAGCCGTACAAGCTGGAGCTGATCGGTCTCAAGGGCGGCGCCGCGGATGAGCAAGAGTCGGTCGAGGTGGGCGGCACCGAGCTGACCATCTACGACAACCTGGATCCTGCGTCCGGGGAGCTGTGCTGGAAGGACCTGTGCCGCGGGCCGCACCTGCCCACCACCCGGAACATCCCGGCGTTCAAGCTGATGCGCAGCGGCGGCGCGTACTGGCGGGGCAGCGAGCGCAACCCGCAGCTGCAGCGGATCTACGGCACCGCGTGGGAGTCACGGGACGCGCAGGACGAGTACCTCAAGCTCCTGGCGGAAGCTGAGAAGCGGGACCATCGCAAGCTGGGCGCCGAGCTTGACCTGTTCTCCTTCCCCACCGAGATCGGCAGCGGGCTGCCGGTCTTCCATCCCAAGGGGGGGACCATCCGGCGGATCATGGAGGACTACTCGCGCCGTCGGCACGAGGAAGCCGGCTACGAATTCGTCAACACCCCGCACATCACCAAATCGGAGCTGTTCGAGATCTCCGGCCACCTGGGCTGGTTCCGGGAGAGCATGTTCCCGCCCATGGAGATGGAGGGCGCGGAGTACTACCTGAAGCCCATGAACTGCCCGATGCACATCCTCATCTACAAGGCCCGCGGCCGCTCGTACCGCGAACTGCCGCTGCCGCTGTTCGAGTTCGGCACCGTGTACCGGTACGAGAAGTCCGGCGTCGTGCACGGCCTGACCCGGGTGCGCGGCCTGACCATGGATGACGCGCATATCTTCTGTGTCCGGGATCAGGTCGGCCCGGAACTCAGGAGGCTGCTGGCGTTCGTGCTCGACCTGCTCCGCGACTACGGGCTCGACGACTTCTACCTGGAGCTGTCCACCAGGGACGATGCCAAGGAGAAGTTCGTCGGCAGCGACGAGGACTGGGAGCACGCGACCAGGGAGCTGCGTGAGGCCGCCGAGGAGTCCGGCCTTGAGCTGGTCGACGACCCCGGTGGCGCGGCGTTCTACGGCCCGAAGATCTCAGTGCAGGCCAGGGACGCGATCGGCCGCACCTGGCAGCTGTCCACCATCCAGGTCGACTACAACCTGCCGAAGCGGTTCGGCATGGAATACCAGGCCGCCGACGGATCACGGCAGCAGCCGATCATGATCCACCGGGCGCTGTTCGGGTCGATCGAGCGTTTCTTCGGCATCCTCGTCGAGCATTACGCGGGGGCCTTCCCGCCGTGGCTCGCCCCGGTCCAGGTGGTCGGCATCCCGATCGCCGACGCGCACGTGCCGTACCTGGAAAGCGTCGCCGGCCGCCTGCGGGAGCGGGGGATCCGGGTCGAGGTGGACGCGAGCGACGACCGGATGCAGAAGAAGATCAGGACCGCACAGCGCCAGAAGGTCCCATTCATGTTGCTCGCCGGCGATGACGACGTGGCCGCCGGAGCGGTCTCGTTCCGCTACCGCAGCGGCGAGCAGCGCAACGGCGTCCCCGTGGATGATGCGGTGGCCCAGATCGTGGCGGCGGTCGAGGACCGCATCCAGGTCTGACCGGAATGCCGGGTAAGTGAGAGCTGGCCGGGAAAATAACACCGGGAAATGACACGTTGCTTTCGCGGCGGATGTCATTGTTATGGTCTGGTCCCGGCTAGCCGGCTGCCTTGCAGGCAGCAGGCAGCGAGGATGCCTTCCCGCCGTTCTCGATGATCAGCAGCCCGCAGAAGCTGGTCGCGCCGACCTTCCAGGTGCTTTTCGCCCCCATTTAACAGAGATCTCATTTTGGGGGGGGAGATTTAGCCTTGATCACTGTCCTGGGTACCCATAAGGCGACGATGGCAGCCCATCCGGGGGTGTCCTGGCCGAACCGGCTCCGGGTTGCGGCCCGGCGCGCCATATGCTGGCATCCATGCCCGCTTCGGATCAGCCTCCCGCGCACGACGAGCCTTACGCGCAGAACGGGGTTGGTGTGCCCGACGGCTTCCAGCGGCTGTGGATGCCGCACCGGATGGCCTACATCAAGGGGGAGAACAGGGCGGTCGGCAACGACGAGGGCGACGGGTGCCCGTTCTGCCGCATCCCGAAGCTCGACGACGAGGACGGGCTGATCGTCGCGCGCGGCGAGCACGTGTTCACCGTGCTCAACCTCTACCCCTACAACGCCGGTCACCTCATGGTCTGCCCCTACCGGCACGTGGCCGACTACACCAGTCTCGACGAGGCGGAGACCCTGGAACTCGCCGCGCACACCAAGCAGGCCATGACCGCCCTGCGCGGCACGGGCGGGGCACAGGGTTTCAACATCGGCATGAACATGGGGTCGGTCTCGGGCGCCGGGATCGCCGCCCACCTGCACCAGCACGTGGTGCCACGGTGGGGCGGGGATACCAATTTCCTGCCGGTCGTGGGGCAGACCAAGGTGCTCCCGCAACTGCTGCGCGACACCCGCAAGCTGCTCGCCGACGCCTGGTCAACCGGGCGCTGAGGCGCTGGTCACCCGGGCGCTGACGCGGCGGCCACCTTGCCGGCCAGGTGGCTCGGCAGCGGCTCGTGCCGCAGGTAGGTGCGGGTGAACGAGCCGGTCCCGTGCGACATCGACCGCAGGTCAATGGCGTACCTGGTGATCTCGAGCTCGGGGACCTCGGCCTTGACCAGGGTCCGGCCGCCAGCCACCGGCTCGGTGCCCAGTACCCGCCCGCGCCGCGACGACAGATCGGACATGACCGCCCCGACGTAGTCGTCCACGACGAGCACGGACAGCTCGTCCACCGGCTCCAGGAGCAGCACGGTCGCCTTCTCCGCCGCGTCCCGCAGGGCAGCCTTGCCCGCCTTCTGGAATGCCATGTCCGAGGAGTCGACCGAGTGCGCCTTGCCGTCGAACAGGGTGACCCTGATGTCCACCATCGGGTAGCCGGCCAGCACCCCCATCTCCATCTGGGCCCGGATGCCTTTCTCGACCGACGGGATGAACTGCCGCGGCACCACCCCGCCGACGACCTTGTCGACGAACTCCAGGCCCGCGCCGGACGGCCGGGGCTCGACCTCGATGTGGCAGATCCCGAACTCCCCGTGGCCGCCGGTCTGCTTGACATTCCGGCCCAGGCCTCTGGCCTTCCCGCCGACCGTCTCCCGCAGCGGAACGCGCAGCTCGCCGGTCTCCACCGCGACGCCGTGACGGCTGGACAGCCGGTCGAGCATCAGGTCGGAGTGCGCCTCACCCATGCACCAGAGGACCAGCTGGCGGGTCTCGGCGTTCATCTCAAGCCGCAGCGTCGGGTCCTCGGCCACCAGCCGCCCGAGGGCGTGCGACATCTTGTCCTCGTCGGCCTTCGACTTGGCGTGGATCGCCACCGGCAGCAGCGGCTCCGGCATCGACCATGCCTCCATGAGCAGCGGCCGCTCCTTGTCCGACAGGGTGTCGCCGGTCTCGGCGCTGGACAGCTTGGCCACGGCGCAGATGTCTCCCGCGGCGCACTGCGCGACCGGTCGCTGCTGCTTGCCCAGCGGAGAGGTGAGCGCGCCGATCCGCTCGTCCTGGTCATGGTCGGCGTGGCCGCGCTCGGCCAGGCCGTGCCCGGAGACGTGTACCACGGCGTCCGGTCGCAGGGTGCCGGAAAAGACCCGGACCAGGCTGACCCGCCCGACGTAGGGGTCCGAGGTGGTCTTGACGACCTCTGCGAGCAGGGGGCCGTTCGGGTCGCTGGACAGGCCGGTAACCGGCTTGCCGTCCAGCGTGCTCACGGCGGGCAGCGGGTGCTCGGCGGGGGCCGGGAACGCCTGGGTCATCACCTCGAGCAACTCGGCCAGTCCGATGCCCAGTGGGCTGGCCACCGTCAGCACCGGGTAGAAGCTGCCCCGGGCCACCGCCTTCTCCAGGTCCTCGATGAGCACCTTGGTGTCGATGTCCTCACCGGACAGGTACCTGTCCATGAGGCTCTCGTCCTCGCTCTCCTGGATGATCCCCTCGATCAGCGAACTGCGCAGTTCCTCGACGCGGCCGGACTGCTCCGGATCAGGGTCGCGCTCGGTCCGGGTACCGCCCGCGTAGTCGTAGAACCGCCCGGAAAGCAGCCCAATGAGCCCCCGTAGCTCCCCCTGGTCGCCCGCCACTGGCACATACAGCGGTGCCACCGCGTCGCCGAACGCGTCCCGGCAGGCCCGCAGGGCTTCGTCGAAGTCGGCCCGCTGATGATCGAGTTTGGTGATCACCACCGCGCGCGGCATCCCGACCAGGGCGCATTCCTCCCACAGCATCCGGGTCAGGCCGTCCACGCCCTCGGTCGCCGGGACGGTGAACAGCGCGGCGTCGGCGGCGCGCAGGCCGGCCCGCAGGTCTCCGGTGAAGTCGGCGTAGCCGGGGGTGTCGAGCAGGTTCACCTTGACCCCGGCGTGGGTGACCGGGGCGAGGGTGAGGTTCACCGAGCGCTGCTGCCGGACCTCGACCTCGTCGAAATCACTGACCGTAGTCCCGTCCTCGACCCGGCCGGCGCGCTGGATCGCCCCAGTGTCCACCAGGAGCGCCTCTATCAGTGTTGTCTTACCTGCCCCGGAGTGGCCGACCAGCGCGACATTCCGCACGCTGCCGGGCTGGCCGGCCGGTGGTGTGCCGCCTGCGGCTGTCGATCCTCTCCTGTCGGTCATGAGTGTCGCCTCCTGCGGGTCTGTTCGGCTGCGTCACGGCCAGCCTTTACCTGCCGGCCACCGGATAACAAGCCCCCAGCCAGAATCACCCGTCCTGTCCCACCCGCCAGTAAGATCGGACGGCCATGCTGAACCTGCTGCGGCCCGCGCTGAACCGCGTGCTGACCCCGGTGGTGGAGGCGCTCGCGCGCACGCCGGTGACGCCGAACGCGATCACCGTGACCGGTGCCGTGGGCATGGCCGCGGGGGCGCTCTGGCTGTTCCCCACCGGCCACCTGTTCGCCGGCACGGTGGTCTGCACGATCTTCGTGCTGTCCGACATGCTGGACGGCGCGCTGGCGCGGGTGAAAGGGACAACCGGGGCGTGGGGTGCCTTCCTCGACTCAACCCTGGACCGGGTAGCAGACGCCGCCGTTTTCGCGGGGCTGGCGGTCTGGCTGGCCCGCGGCGGGCATCAGCCCGTGCTGGCCGGGGTGACGTTGTACTGTCTGGTGGCCGGCGTGATGGTGTCCTACGCCCGGGCCCGGGCGGAAGGGCTGGGGGTGCGTGCCGACGTCGGTGTCGCCGAGCGGACGGAGCGGCTGATCATCGTCCTGGCCTCGGCCGGCCTCACCGGCCTCGGGGTGCCGTTCGTGCTCCCGGTCGGACTGTGGGCGCTGGCCGTACTGAGCACGATCACGTTCGGGCAGCGGGTGCTCGTGGTTCGCCAGGCGGTCGGCCCGGGCAGCGGCGGGGACCGGGCTGGCGGGGACCGGGCTGGCGGGGACGGCGGCACGGGTGACTGAGGAGGGGCATGGGGTGTCCGCGCTGAAAGACCGGCTGATCGGGGCCGCGTACGGGCTGGGCTGGACGCTGGTCTGCCGGATGCCCGAGTCCTGGGCACGCTGGGTATTCGAGCTGGCCGGCGGCATCGCGTGGCGCCGCCAGGGTCCCCGGGTGCAGATCCTGGAGGCCAACCTGCGCCGGGTGGTCGGCCCCGGCCCGTCCGGACCGGAACTCCGGGCGCTGTCCCGGGCGGCCATGCTCTCCTACGCGCGGTACTGGATGGAGGTGTTCCGGCTCCCGGTGATCAGCCAGGAGCGGTTCGTCGAGAACACGCTCAGCATCGGCGAGGAGAAGACGCTGCACGCGAACCTGGCGGCAGGCCGCGGGGTGGTCATCCCCCTGCCGCACATGGGGAATATCGACGCCGCAGGCGCCTGGATCATCGCCCGCGGCGCTGGCCGCTTCACGACGGTCGCCGAGCGGCTCAAGCCTGAATCCGTGTACCTGCGGTTCCTGGCCTTCCGCGAGGCGCTCGGTTTCGAGGTGCTGCCCGCCAGCGGCGCCAACAGCAGGTTCGGCATCCTGGCCCAGCGGCTTCGCGCGGGCCATCTGGTCTGCCTCCCCGCCGACCGCGATGTCACCGGCAGCGGCATCGAGGTGGAGTTCTTCGGCGAGAAGGCCCGGATGATGGGCGGGGCCGCCGCGCTGGCCGTGCAGACGGGCGCCGCCCTGATGCCTGCCACACTGTGGTTCGAGGGGGACAACTGGGCAGTCCACATTCATCAGGAGATCCCGGTGCCGGACGGCGGAGACAAGCGGGAGCGGGTCGCGGCCATGACCCAGCAGGTCGCGCGGGTCTTCGAGGAAGGTATTGCCGCCCACCCGGCGGACTGGCACATGCTGCAACGGGTGTTCGTCGCGGATCTCGACCCCGAGCGGCTGGCCGCGGCCGACGCCGCTGGCGAGAAGGACGGGGAACACCCGTGAGAGTCGGCCTGGTCTGCCCTTATACCTGGGACGTACCCGGTGGCGTGCAGCAGCACATCAGGGACCTCGCCGAGGCGCTGACCGGGCTCGGCCACGAGGTGTCGGTGATCTCCCCGGCGGACGACGACACCCCCCTGCCGGACTACGTGGTATCGGCTGGCCGGGCGGTCCCGGTGCCGTACAACGGATCGGTGGCCAGGCTCGCGTTCGGCTTCCTGTCGGCGAGCCGGGTGCGGCGCTGGGTCAAGGAGGGCGCGTTCGACGTGCTGCACGTGCACGAGCCCGCCGCCCCGAGCCTGTCGCTGCTGGCGTGCTGGGTCGCGGACGGGCCGATCGTGGCCACCGTGCATACCGCCATGCCGAGGTCGCGGGTGATGCACGCCTCCTACCCGGTCCTGCGGACCGCGCTGGAGAAGGTCAACGGCTGGATAGCCGTGTCCGAGGCCGCGCGCACCACCATGGTGGAGCGCACCGGCGGGGACGCGGTGCTCATCCCGAACGGGGTGACAGTACGCCGGTACGAGAAGGCGAGCCCGCTCCCCGGGTGGCCCGGTGAGGGCGGCGCCCTCGGGTTTCTCGGCCGGATGGACGAGCCCCGCAAGGGGCTGGACGTGCTGCTGCGGGCGTTCGAGACGCTGGGCGGGCAGCGGCCAGGGCTGCGGCTGCTGATCGCGGGCCCGGGGGACCGCGAGGACGTCATCGAGAAGGTGCCCGCGTCGCTGCGGGAGCGGGTGATCCTGCTCGGCCAGGTCAGCGAGGACGACAAGGCGCGCGTCTATCACTCGGTCGACGTGTTCTGCGCGCCGAACACCGGCGGTGAGAGCTTCGGCATCGTCCTGGCCGAGGCCATGGCCTCGGGCGCGCCGATCGCAGCGAGTGATCTCGACGCGTTCCGGCAGGTGCTGCGCGGGGGCCGGGCGGGGGAGCTGTTCGAGACCGGCGACCCGGATGCGCTGGCCGCCGCCGCTGGGCGGCTGCTGGATGACCGGCAGCGGAGGGCTCTCCTGTCGGCGGCGGCGTCCGAGGCGGTGCGGGCCTACGACTGGCCGGTGGTGGCCAGGGACGTGGTCCAGGTCTACGAGGCCGTGGTGCCCGTCACCGGGCAGGTAGGAGTGGCCCAGTGAGCGAGCCGGAGGGGCGCAGTGAAGGGGGAATGGGGAGGTGGGCGGGGCCCCGCAGGCGAGCGGGAGACGCAGTGAGGCTGCCCGGCGACGCGGTGAGCGCGCCCCGCGGCCCAGGCGAGGCAGGTGACCGATGCTGGTAGACGTCATCCTGATCATCGCGCTGGCCGTGCTCGTCGGCGTGTACGTGTCGTGGCGCGCGGGCCGGCTCGACCGGCTGCACGCAAGGGTGGAGACCGCACGCGCCGCGCTCGATGCGGCGCTGCTGCGCCGCAGTTCCGTGGCCCTGGAGCTCGCCGCGTGCGGGGTGCTCGACCCGGCGACCAGCCTGCTGCTGGCCGAGGCCGCGCATGACGCCAGGGCGGCCGGTGAGCCGACCGAACTGGCCGAGAGCGACCTCACCCGGGCCCTGCGGGCCGTGTTCGGCCAGCCCGACTTCCGCAAGATGCTGAACGGGCAGGGCAGCGCGGATGAACTACTCGCGGAACTTGAGGCGGCGGCCCACCAGGTCTTCCTGGCTCGTAAGTTCTACAACGACGCGGTGGCCGCGACCCGCGCCGCGCGCCGGAGCTGGCTGGTTCGCATGCTGGGCCTGGCCGGAGGGGCCGCGATGCCGGAGTTCTTCGAGATCGACGACTCCCTGGTGGCCGCGGGCGGAGAGGGCTGGGGCACCGATATGCCCCATTTGACCGGCTGACGGAGCGCCTACCATAGAGGAAGCGCATCTTTGCCCGCGACCAGCAGCTCAGCCAACGTGATCAAGTGAGGTCCCCCCGTGTCAGTCAGCAGTGCCGCAGCCAGCGCCGGGAACTCCGGCACCGAGACCGGAGCCACCGCGATGGTGGGCGGGCAGACCGGGACCGCGCGCGTGAAGCGGGGCATGGCCGACATGCTCAAGGGCGGCGTGATCATGGATGTGGTGACGCCGGACCAGGCGAAGATCGCCGAGGATGCCGGCGCCGTGGCGGTGATGGCGCTGGAGCGCGTGCCCGCCGACATCCGGGCCGAGGGCGGGGTGGCCCGGATGAGTGATCCGGACATGATCGAGGAGATCATCGGCGCGGTGTCCATCCCGGTCATGGCCAAGTGCCGGATCGGTCACTTCGCCGAGGCCCAGGTGCTGCAGGCGATCGGGACCGATTACATCGACGAGTCCGAGGTGCTCACGCCCGCTGACGAGGCGCACCACGTCGACAAGTGGGCTTTCACCGTCCCGTTCGTGTGCGGCGCCACGAACCTCGGCGAGGCGCTGCGGCGGATCGCCGAGGGTGCGGCCATGATCAGGTCAAAAGGCGAGGCGGGCACCGGGAACGTGGTCGAGGCGACCAGGCACATGCGCCAGATCTCCGCCGACATCCGGCGCCTGGGCACGCTGCGTGACGAGGAACTCTACGGCGCGGCCAAGGACCTCCAGGCCCCTTACGACCTGGTATCCGAGGTCGCCCGGGCGGGCAAGCTGCCGGTGGTGCTGTTCACCGCGGGCGGCATCGCCACCCCGGCGGACGCCTCGATGATGATGCAACTGGGCGCCGAGGGACTTTTCGTCGGGTCTGGGATCTTCAAGTCGGGCGACCCGGCACGGCGCGCCGCGGCGATCGTCAAGGCAGCCACGTTCTATGACGACCCGGACGTTGTCGCCAAGGTCTCGCGCGGGCTCGGTGAGGCCATGGTCGGCATCAACCTGGACACCCTGCAGCCGGGCGAGCGTTACGCCGGCCGCGGCTGGTGATCTTCCCGGTATCCCGGGCCGGTTCGTGCCTGCGGCGGGATGCCACCTGCTTCACCCACCGTGGGGAGCGCGGAGATGTTCGAGAGGTTCACCGACCAGGCGCGCCGGGTCGTGGTGCTGGCCCAAGAAGAGTCCAGGATTCTCAACCACAATTACATCGGCACCGAGCATCTGCTGCTGGGCATGCTTCGTGAACGCGAAGGCGGGGCGGCCACCGCCCTGGAGGCCATGGGGATCGGCCTGGAGGCCGTGCGGCAGCAGGTCAAGGAGATCGTCGGCCGGGGAAAGGACATTCCGTCCGGGCATATCCCGTTCACGCCGCGGGCGAAGAAGGTGCTCGAGTTCTCCCTGCGTGAGTCACTCCAACTCGGTCACGATTACATCGGCTCCGAGCACATCCTGCTCGGCCTTATACGGGAGGGCGAAGGCCTGGCCGCGCAGATACTCGTCCAGCTGGGCGCGGATCTGCCCCGGGTTCGCGAGCAGGTGCTGCGGCAACTCGCTGACCAGCCCGCCGAGCAGCGGGAAGAAGAACGATCGTCCGTACGGACCGGAGGCTCGTCGGGGGTACTCGAAGGGATCGTGAGCCGGCTGGACGCGATCGCCGAGCGGCTGACCGCGATCGAGCGGCACCTGGGCATCGGCGGGCAGGCCAGCCCGCCGCCCGGCGAGTCCTCGGCCGAGCCGCCGGCCGAGCCGCCGGCCGAGCCGCCGGCGGAGCCCCCGGCGGCCTGATGGCCGGCGTGCAGGACGCCTGGCGGACATCGCTACCCTCGAAGAGAAACCCGTGCCACCAGGAGGATCGCCATGCCCGTCACCCCGGACGCCCCGGTCGTCGGGGTGCTGGCGCTGCAGGGGGACGTGTCCGAGCACGTGTCCGCGCTGGCCGCGGTGGGTGCCCGGCCAGTCCCGGTGCGCAGGCCGGAGGAACTTGACGCGGTCGACGGCCTGATCATTCCCGGCGGGGAGTCCACCACGATGTGGAAGCTGGCGGTCATCTTTGACCTGATGGATCCGCTGCGCAAGCGGATCAGCGGCGGGATGCCCACGTTCGGCTCCTGCGCGGGCATGATCATGCTGGCCGACCGGCTGGTCGACGGCATGAGCGGGCAGGAGACGTTCGGCGGGATCGACATGACCGTGCGGCGCAACGCCTTCGGCCGCCAGGTGGACTCGTTCGAGAGCGATATCACGCTCGCTGGCGTGCCCGGCTCCGCGTTCCGCGCGGTGTTCATCAGGGCGCCGTGGGTGGAGGAGACCGGCGGGCAGGTGGAGATCCTCGGCACGGAGCCAGCCACCGGTAGGATCGTCGCGGTCCGCCAGGGTCCCGCTATGGCCACGGCATTCCATCCCGAGCTGACCGGCGACCGGCGGGTCCACAAGCTTTTCGTTGACATGGTGAGGGAACGTTCATGAGCGGCCACTCGAAGTGGGCTACGACCAAGCACAAGAAGGCGGTCGTCGATGCCAGGCGCGGCAAGCTGTTCGCCAAGCTGATCAAGAACGTGGAGGTCGCGGCCCGGACCGGTGGCGCCGACCTGGGCGGGAATCCCACGCTCTACGACGCGGTGCAGAAGGCGAGGAAGAACTCCGTCCCCAGCGACAACATCGACCGGGCGATCCGCCGCGGCGCCGGGCTCGAGGCCGGCGGGGCCGCCTACGAGACGGTCACCTATGAGGGGTACGCCCCCGGGGGAGTCGCGGTGCTCGTGGAGTGCCTCACCGACAACAGGAACCGGGCGGCCGCCGACGTGCGGGCCGCCCTGACCCGCAACGGCGGCTCGATGGCGGACCCCGGATCGGTGTCTTACATGTTCCACCGCAAGGGTGTCGTGATCGTGCCCAAGGCGGCCGGGGTGACCGAGGACGACGTGCTCGGGGCGGTGCTGGACGCGGGCGCCGAGGAGGACAACGACCTCGGTGAGTCGTTCGAGGTGATCAGCGAGCCGGGCGACCTGGTGGCGGTGCGCACCGCCCTGCTGCAGGCGGGGATCGAATACGAGTCCGCGGAGGCCGCGTTCCTGCCCACGGTCGAGATCGAGCTGGATGAGGATCAGGCCAGACGGGTGTTCCGGCTGATCGAGGCGCTTGAGGATTCCGACGACGTCCAGGACGTGTACGCGAACTACTCCGTGTCCGATGACGTCATGGAGAAGCTCGGCTGACCGGGTCGGCCAGATGACAATCCGCGAACTGGGCCCACACGACGACCTTGGCCTGCTGCTCGACCTGAGCCGCCGTGCCTTCGGGCCGATCTCACTGGCCGACCGGGGGCGGTGGCAGGCGGACGCCGAGCCTGCCATCCGCGACCACAGGTGGCTGGGCGCCTTCGACGGCTCCCGCCTGGTCGCTGCCGCCCGCTACCACGACATGGTCCAGTGGTGGCAGGGGCGCTGCCTGCCGATGGCCGGGGTGGCCAGCGTCATGGTGGCGCCCGAGGACCGGGGCCGGGGCACAGGCCGGGCGCTGATGACGGCCCTGCTCGGCCTCATCGCCGAGCGGGGATACCCGGTGTCCGTGCTCTATCCGGCGACGATGGCCATCTACCGGTCACTGGGCTGGGAGATCGCCGGCGGCCAGGACACGGTGGTGATCCCGGCGCGGTCGCTGCGCTCGCTGGTCTCACCGGATCCCTGGCTCGCTGACCCAGGACCTGCTACCGGTGAGCGTGGTGCCGTTGCGCCTGGTGCCGCGGAGCATGGTGCCGGCGACGCGGGGCTGCGCCGATGCGGGCCGGAGGACTCCAGCCAGGTGCTCGCCGTGATCGGCGGGGTGCATGAGGCGCTGCGCGACAGCGGCCCGAACACGCGCGACGAGGCCACCGTCCGGCGGTGGCTCGGCGACGAGGACCGGTACGCATACCTGGCGCCCGACGGGTTTCTCGCCTACCGCTGGCGCAACGGGAACGACGAGATTCTGGTAGAGCGCGCGCTGGCTTCGTCGGCGGCGACCACCCGGGCCCTGTGGGCGATCATCGCCTCGCACTCATCCATAGCCGGCACGGTCCGCGGCCGCGTCGGCCCGGCCGACCCGCTGCGCTGGCTGATCAGCGAGCCTGAACTGGCCCTGGCCCGCGCCCACGAGTGGATGCTGCGGGTGGTGGACGCCGCCGCGGCGGTCGCCGGGCGCGGCTTCCCGCCTACGGCCGAGGTGACCACCCGGCTACGGCTGGCGGACGCCGCCTGCCTGGGCAACGACGGGCTGTGGACGCTTGAGGTCAGCGGGGGCAAGGGGGTGCTCACCCACGGCAAACCGGCCGCTGCGGCGATGACCGCGGGGGCGCCGCTCGTGCTCGGGGCCCGGGGATTCGCGGCGCTATATGCCGGGACCGCCGTGGCGGCGCTGCGCCGCGCGGGCCTCGCGGCCGGCGGGGACCCGGGCGGCGACGCCGCGCTTGACGGCGCTTTCGCCGCCAACTCGTTCATGCTCGACTACTTCTGACGCAGGACCGGGCCGCGACACGCCGGGCGTCCTCGCCGTGCCGCCCGGCCGGGGCCGGTAATGTCGCCACCGAATACGTGTTCGCCAGGGCGACGCCCTAGGGTGTGTCCCGTGGATCTTGGCCGTCGCGAGCGGCCGTCCGGAGGGATGCATCGCAAGGCGGAGGAGGAGCCAATAGCGGAGCTATTGGCGACGACGACAACGCCGCGAGGCGCCCTCCGGCGGACGCGCAGCAGGCTGAAGATCCACGGGACATGCCCTAGTGACGGCCGGCCGGGATGGAGCGGGAATGCGGGTGCTCGGCGTCGATCCCGGACTGACCCGGTGCGGGCTGGGCGTGGTGGACGGTACCGCAGGCCGCCCGCCTGGCCTGGTGGCCGCGGGTGTCGTCCGCACGTCGGCCGGCGATGACATCGCGGCGCGGCTCCTCGCGCTCGAAGTCCAGATAGATTCCTGGCTGGCCGAGTACCGGCCGGACGCCGTCGCGGTGGAGCGCGTGTTCAGCCAGCACAATGTCCGTACTGTCATGGGCACGGCGCAGGCCGGCGCCGTGGCCGTACTGTGTGCGGCCCGGCGCGGGCTGCCGGTCGCCCTGCACACACCAAGCGAGGTGAAGGCGGCCGTGACCGGCAGCGGACGCGCCGACAAGGCCCAGGTGACCACGATGGTGATGCGGCTGCTGAGTATGGCGGACCCACCGAAGCCCGCGGACACGGCGGACGCCCTGGCGCTGGCGATCTGCCATCTGTGGCGTGGCGGGGCCCAGTCGCGTCTCGCGGCCGCGGCCGCGGCCGTGCGCGCTATGGATTCGGCCGCCGGGCGCGCCGCGAGTGCCACGGACTCGGCGGCCGGGCGCGCCATCATCCTCACGAGATCGGGAGACCTGCGGTGATTTCTCATCTGGACGGGCTGGTCGCCGCCATCGCGCCCGAGGGAGCCGTGATAGAGGTCGGCGGGGTCGGCCTGCTGGTGCAGTGCACTCCTGGCACTCTGGCCACGCTGCGGACCGGGGAACGGGCCCGGGTCGCGACCTCCCTGGTGGTCCGGGAGGACGCGCTGACCTTGTACGGCTTCGCGGGCGACGACGAGCGGGACGTGTTCGAACTGATCCAGACGGCCAGCGGCGTGGGGCCACGGCTGGCCCTGGCCATACTGGCCTCCTTCAGCCCGGACGGGCTGCGCCGCGCCATCGCCGCCGAGGACGTGACCGCGCTGACCCGGGTCCCGGGCATCGGCAGGAAGGGCGCGCAGCGGATCGTGCTTGAGCTCGCCGGGCGGCTCGGCTCACCCGGTGCCTCGGGTGGCGGTGTGGCCAGCGGCGCGGGCCTGGTCGGCTCCGGCGCCCGGGCGCCGCGCGCGGCGCTCTGGCGCGACCAGGTGCGGGCGGGTCTGGTGAACCTGGGCTGGCCGGCCCGGGACGCCGACCAGGCGATCGCCGCGGTCGAGGCTGAGCTGACGGAGCCGCCTGCGGGCGGCGGGGACTCACCCGCCCCGGCGGACGGCGGGGAGGTGGACGTGGCGCGGGCACTGCGGGCCGCGCTGCAGAAGCTGAGCCGCGCGTGACCGGCCCGGATCCAGCGCCTGCCAACGGCGCCCACACGGCGGCTGACGCGGCGGCCCGCGAGTCGCCTGAGCTGACCGCCGCCGAGCGGGACCGGCTGATCTCCCCGCTGGCTGACGCCGATGACCGGGTGATCGAGGGTGCGCTCAGGCCGAAGCGGCTGCACGAGCTCATCGGCCAGACCCGGGTCCGCGAGCAGCTGTCCCTCGTCCTCGAAGGCGCGCTGCGCCGCGGGCGGCCGCCCGACCACGTGCTGCTCTCCGGACCGCCGGGCCTGGGCAAGACCACCATCGCAATGATCATCTCCACGGAGCTCGGGGCGCCGCTGCGGATCACCAGCGGCCCCGCCATCGAGCGCGCCGGCGACCTCGCGGCGATCCTGTCCACGCTGAGCGACGGCGATGTGGTGTTCATCGACGAGATCCACCGCGTGGCCAGGCCCGCCGAGGAGATGCTCTACCTGGCCATGGAGGACTTCCGGGTCGATGTCGTGGTCGGCAAGGGGCCGGGCGCCACCGCCATCCCGCTGGACATCGCGCCCTTCACGCTGGTCGGGGCGACCACCCGGGCGGGGTTGCTGCCCGCACCGCTCAGGGACAGGTTCGGCTTCACCGCCCACCTGGACTTCTATGAGCCGGCCGAGCTGGAGATCATCATCCGCAGGTCGGCGGACCTGCTGGGCGTAGCCCTGGGCAGCGACGGCGCCGACGAGATCGCCGGCCGGTCCCGGGGAACCCCCCGGATCGCCAACCGGCTGCTGCGCCGGGTCCGCGACTACGCCGAGGTCCGCGCGGACGGGGTGATTACCCGTGACCTCGCCCGCGCCGCCCTCGAACTGTACGAGGTGGACGAGTCGGGCCTGGACCGCCTCGACCGGGCGGTGCTCCGAGCGCTGATCAACCGGTTCGGCGGCGGCCCGGTCGGCCTGTCTACCCTCGCCGTCGCGGTCGGCGAGGAGGCAGAAACGGTCGAGGTGGTGGCCGAGCCGTTCCTGGTGCGGGCCGGGCTCATCGCCAGGACGCCGCGGGGCCGGGTGGCCACCCCCGCCGCGTGGGAACATCTCGGTCTCACACCGCCGGAACCACCTGGCCTGTCCGTCCCGGGCAGCCTGTTCGAATGACCGATCGGGGCGGTTTCGGTCGCAGGCTTGTCACGATCAGTCGCCGGAAGCCGTAGCCTGTTGGTGCGTCGCTTGCACGCCGCTACACTGCGGCAGTCGGTCAACGACAGCCGCTTGGCCAAGGAAGCCGGCCCTCGTCGGCGCCGGCCCTGGCTGGCACGTGACCAGGCGAAGCACATCAACTGGAAGGATGCCCCGGATGGGGAACGTCAATTACCTCGCGGCCGCGGCCAAGTCATCGTCAGGGAATTACACGTTCCTCCTGGTGATCGTGGTCCTGTTCGGCCTGTTCTACTTCGTGATGATCCGGCCGCAGCGCAACAGGCAGCGTCAGGCCCAGCAAATGCAGCGGCAGGTCATGCCCGGTCAGCAGGTTCGCACCACGGCTGGGATGTACGCGACGGTGGTCTCCGCGGATGACAACGACGTGGTGCTCGAGATCGCGCCCGGCGTCCAGGCGCGTTTCCTGCGCCGGGCCGTCATGGAGGTGATTTCCGAGGACGACGGGACGGGCATGACCGGGCCGACCATGGACGACGAGTCCAGCACCCCGGGAAGCGCCGCCGAGGACGGGTACTCGAAGGACACCAAGGACTTATCGGCCGGGCACTGACGCTGGCAGCTGGCGGCCCCGACAACATGAGAATCAAAGGACAACCGAGAAGTGGCTCCCGCAAGCGGTAACGTTTCCCGGCCGGGGCGCGCACTGGCGGTGCTGGTCGCGCTGATCGTGGTGCTATTCCTGGCGATCGTAGGCTCCAACGCCTTCCAGCCGGCCAACTGGCACAAGGACCTCCAGGTGCACCTCGGCCTCGACCTCACCAGCGGCACCACGGTGGCGCTGCAGGCCCAGACGGCCAAGGGCCAGCGGCCCTCGGCATCGTCCATGCAGCAGGCCAAGCAGATCATGGAGGGTCGCGTCAACGGCGCGGGCTTCACCGGGGCGCAGGTCCAGCAGCAGGGCGCCGACCAAATCACGGTGTCGGTCCCGGGCAAGGGAGCAAGCCAGGTGGTGAACCTGCTCGGGCAGACCGCCGACCTCCTCTTCCGCCAGGTGCTACTGGTGGCGCAGAACACCAGCGTGGCCGCGCCGACGCCGTCGGCCAGTGCCTCGGCGTCCGCGACCCCGACGCCCACGGCAAGCTCGACCAAGCCCGCTACGTCACCCAAGACGTCCGCCACTGCCTCGGCGCACGCCGCGGGCGCACCGGGCGCCGGTGCCGCCGCCAGCGCCCAGGAGATGGCGAGCCGGGCCCGCGGGCTGCCCGCGGCTTCGGCCAGCCCGTCGGCCAGCGCGCCCGCGACCGCCGCGGCCAGCGCCTCGCCGACGCCCTCGGCATCTGCTACACCCGGGGTTTCCCAGGTCAGCCAGGCCTCCGGAAACGCCAGCCTGGTCAGCGCCCCCGTCAAGGCGCTGTTCAACAAGCTCAACTGCGCCGACAAGAACTGGAAGCAGCAGGTCGGCTACGCGGGGCAGCCCCCCGAGTACGACAACCCGAACATCCAGATCGTCGCGTGCGACAAGAGCGGGAATAAGTACGTGCTGGACAAGGCCAAGGTGCTCGGCACGATGATCCCTCCGGGAGGCGCCAGCGCCACCCTGATGCAATCCAGCGTGTACTGGCAGGTCAACCTGACCTTCAACGGCGCGGGCACGAAGGCGTTCGGCCAGCTCACGACGGAGCAGTTCAACAAGTACTGGAACAGCACCACCAACACCGCGACATCGCCGCTGGATGACATCGCCATCGTCCTGGACGGAAACATTGTCTCGGCGCCCCAGACGCAGGGGGCGATCACGGGCGGCTCGGCGCAGATCACCGGCGGCAACCCGGGATTTAGCCAGACCGACGCCACATCGCTGGCCAACGTGCTCAACTACGGTGCCCTGCCGCTCAGCTTCAAGGAGCTGTCAGTCCAGTCGGTCACGCCCACCCTCGGTCATGACCAGCTCACCGCGGGCCTGCTGGCCGGCGTGATCGGCCTGATCCTCGTCGTCGCCTACTGCCTGCTCTACTACCGGGGCCTGGCACTGGTCGCGGTATCCAGCCTGGCGATCGCCGCGACCCTGGTCTACGAGTCGGTCGTCGTGCTCGGCAAGTACCAGAACTTCACGCTGAGCCTGGCCGGGGTGGCCGGCCTCATCGTGGCCATCGGCATCACGGCGGACTCGTTCGTCATCTTCTTCGAGCGCCTCCGCGACGAGGTCCGCGACGGGCGGACGCTGCGGACCGCGGTGGAACGCGGCTGGAAACGGGCCCGGCGGACCATCCTGGTCTCCGATACCGTGTCCTTCCTCGCCGCCTCGCTGCTTTACCTGTTCTCCGTAACTGACGTCAAGGGCTTCGCCTACACCCTCGGCCTGACCACCGTCATCGACGTCGTCGTGGTCTTCCTGTTCACCAAGCCCACGGTCACCCTGCTGGCCAGGACCAAGTTCTATGGCCAGGGGCACCCGCTGTCCGGCCTCGACCCAGCCCGCCTGGGCGCCCGCGCGCCATGGCGGGGCTCGACACCACGCCCGGCGGCCAGCCCGGCCAGGACCTCGGCGAAGGAGGCGTGATGTCCCGGCTCGGCAGCGTCGGCGGCAAGCTCTACCGCGGTGAGGTGTCCGTCGAGTTCGTCGCCAGGCGGCGCCTCTGGTACGCCATCTCCGGGCTGATCCTGGTGATCGCCGTCGTGGCCCTGTTCGGCCGCGGGCTTAATTTCAGCGTCGATTTCAAGGGCGGCTCCCTGTTCCGGTTCAGCGCCCCGCACGCCTCGATCGCCCAGGTGCGCAACGTGGTCACCAGCTCGGGGGGCGGCAGCCAGAACGTGATCGTCCAGCAGGTGGGCAGCGGCAGTAGAGCCACCTGGCTGGTGCAGACCGGCAAGCTGCCCTACAGTCAGTCGGCCAAGGTGGCGGCCGCCATCAGCCACGACCTTGGCGTCAGGCAGGTGAGTCCGACCTTTGTCGGGCCCACCTGGGGCAGCCAGATCTCGCAGAAGGCGCTGCAGGCACTGATCGCGTTCCTGGTCGTGATCGTCATCTACCTGTCGATAGCGTTCGAGTGGAAGATGGCCGCCGCCGCGCTGATCGCGCTGGCCCACGACATCGTGATCACGATCGGGGTCTACGCGCTGGCCGGCTTCGACGTCAGCCCGGCCACCGTTATCGGCCTGCTCACCATCCTCGGTTACTCGCTGTATGACACCGTGGTCGTCTTCGACAAGGTCCGGGAAAATACCGCCGGGCTGCTGGGCTCCTCCCGGAGCACCTACAGCCAGGCCGCCAACCTCGCGCTCAACCAGACCCTGGTCCGGTCCATCAACACCTCGCTGATCGCCTTGCTCCCCGTAGCCGGGATCCTGTTCGTCGGCGCGGGCCTGCTCGGGGCGGGCGAGCTGAAGGACCTCGCGCTGGTGCTGTTCGTCGGCATGCTGTCCGGCACGTACTCCTCGATCTTCATCGCGACCCCGGTTCTCGCCCAGCTGAAGGAGCGCGAGCCGCAGTTCAAGGCCCTCGCCAAGCGGGTGGCCCTGCGTGAGTCGGGCGGGCGGGCGGCTAAGCGCGCGGCGGCCAAGGCCACCGGCAAGCCCGGCGCAGCGGCGGCCGCCGCAGTCGATGACGGGCCCGCCGGAGAGGACGTCGTGGAGGCCAGCTACGACTCCGGCGCCGACGCCACTTCCAGCGAGAAGGTGCCCGCGGGCCAGGCCGCCCCGCGCGGCACCCCCGGCCCTGGCGCCCGCCCGACCCCGCGACAGCAGCCGCGCCGTCCCAGTTCGGCCAAACGCCGCCCCAGCGGCAAGAAGAAGCGGCGGTAGCCGGTGCTGCCCGGTGAAATCTCGGCGGCCCCGGCCATTGCCGATCTGATCAAGACCAGGATCAGGGACATCGCCGATTACCCGCAGCCGGGGATCGTGTTCAAGGACATCACGCCGCTGCTCGCGGACGGCGCCGCGCTGCGCGCGGTCATCGCTGCCCTGGCAGGCGGGCATGGCCAGGTGGACAAGGTGGCCGGCATCGAGGCCCGCGGCTTCATCCTCGCCGCCTCGGTGGCCTGCCAGCTCGGTTCTGGCTTCGTGCCGGTCCGCAAGGAGGGGAAGCTGCCCGCCCCGACCTACGCGCAGACCTATCAGCTGGAGTACGGGACAGCCACCATCGAGGTCCACCAGGATGCCTTCGCGCCCGGTGAGCGGGTGCTCATCGTGGACGACGTGCTGGCCACCGGCGGCACCGCCGAGGCGGCCGCGGATCTGGTCCGGCGGGCCGGCGGCGAGGTCGCCGGCATCGCGGTCATCCTGGAACTCGGCTTCCTGGACGGCAGGGCCCGGCTCGCCGGCCTGCGTGTCCGCTCACTCCTGGTGGTGTGACGGGCAGGCCCGAGCAGGCACTCCGGGCATCAGCCGCCGATAGACTGGTGTCTTGGCGGACCTGAGGAGCCCACTTGGCCGGTGACGTGGCAACGACCGGCACGACCGGAGCCGGAGTCACGCCCGCCCACCCTGCGGCGTCCGACCAGGAGGCCGCAGCCGGGGAGGACGCGGTCGTGACGCCGGACGAGGCCGTGCCCGGCGTTGCCACACAGCCCGCTGCCACGCCCCCCACTGCAACTCCCGCCGCACCCACAGATGCGACAGGGACACCGGTAGCGGCCCGCGCGGAGAGCACGGGGGCCAGTGACACCACCGGCCGGCCCGCGGCAACCGGCGGTGCCACGGGGGGGCGCAGGGGTCCGCCGGCGGCTGGCCCGTCTCGGCGCACCCCGCGGAGGGGGGGTGAACCCCGTGCTCGAGCCCCTGATCAAGACGGTCCGCGCCACGCATCCCAAGGCGGACATCAGGCTCATCGAGCGCGCATA
>DASWFT010000305.1:0-12490 GCA_036394075.1 Streptosporangiaceae bacterium | reverse complement strand
GTGCCGCACTTACCTGGCGGCGCACTGGCTCACGGACACCTTCGAGAGCCTGGCCGTCGCCGGAGGGATCGCACTGGTGCTGTGGTGGGCGTTCACCCCCGTGCTGGCCCGGGAGGCAGCCCGCCGCCCGGGCACGCCCGCCTCGCCCGAGAATCCCACGCCAGCTAACCACTCGCGAGAGAATCCCACGCCAGAAAACCCCGCGCCAGAGAACCCGGAGCCGTGATCGCGGCCTCAGGGCGTCTCACGCACGACGTCGGCCGGGTCCTTGTCGCGGCGCAGGCCCTGGAACCTGGGATGGCGCAACTGCCCGTCGGGCGTCCATTCGCTGAAGCCGACCTGGCCGACGAGGCGGGGCTCGACCCAGTGAACCCGCGAACGCGGCAGGACGCCGCGCTCGAACGCGGGCCGGTCCCGCTCCATTGCGGCCAGGGTCTCGTGCAGGCTGGTCAGGGTGCGCCGGTCGAATCCGGTGCCGACCTTGCCGGCGTAGGTGAGCTTGCCGCCGCGGTCGTAGTAGCCGAGCAGCAGCGCGCCGAACCCGGTGCGTGACCCCTGCGGGTCGGTGTACCCGCCGATGATGAACTCCTGGGAGTTCTCGCACTTGAACTTGAGCCAGTCGCGGCTGCGACCGGGGCGGTACGGCGCGTCCGCGCGCTTGGCGACGACTCCCTCCCAGCCCTGCGCGCAGGCCTCCCGCCAGTACGCCTCGCCGTCGGTGTCGCGGTGCTCGGTGAAACGCAGCGGGTCACCGAAGGACAGCAGCCCGCGCAACAACTGCTTGCGCTCCCGCAACGGCAGCGGGCGGATGTCGCGGCCGTCGGCCCACAGCAGGTCGAAGATGTAGTAGTAGACCGGTAGCTCGGCGCGCAGCTCCGGGCCCGGATTGCGGACCCCGAGCCGCCGCTGGAGACGGGCGAAGCTGGTCTGGTTCCCGTCGAAGGCCACGACCTCTCCGTCGATGATGAAGTCATCGGCCTGCTGGGCTCCGAGCGCGTCGGCCAGCTCGGGATAGGTCGTGGTGACCTCCAGCTGGTTGCGCGTCATGAGCCGCAGGCGCTGGCCGTCCCGGAAAGCCAGGCAACGCTCGCCATCAAGCTTGCGTTCGAAGATCCACGCCGGGTCGGAGAATCTCTCCTGGGTCAGCGTGGCGAGCTGGGGGTCGAGCCACTCAGGCTGCGCCGGCCTGGCGGGCCGTGACCGGCGCGCGCTATCCGTTCTGCCGGATGGTGTCATTTCTCATCGCCCACCTCGCCATCTTCGGCGATCTCGTCCGGATCCTTGGCCGCAGTCTTCCTGTTCTCCTCCATGTTCTGCTATCGCCTTTCCGACCCGGACCCGGGGCCGCGCTCCCGCCGGGGGCTGCGTGAACGACGACGCGCAGCCGCTACCCCTCGCGGCGCACCAGCGGGAAGGCGAACCAGAGACCACCGAACAGGCACACGACGAAGGCGCATATCAGCACTGCTGGCCAGCCCTTGGCCACGTAGCTGGTCACCAGCAGGACGGCGGCCGAGACTGCCAGGCCGACGGTGCCAAGGCCGAGGATCGCCATCACGTTGGCGGCCCGCACGAGCGCTCCTTCTGACGGCGGCGGAAAACCAGGCGGTGTTTGAGACCTGGCGGTGCAGGTAGTGCAAGGATCATGCCGACCGCATCAGCCGCGCGTGAGCGCCCAGTGACCGTCCGGGCGGGGGCGAGCCGGGGATCGGCTGGACTTACGCGGCTGCGGTCGCCGCGGCCGTGCTCGCTGACCAGCGCATCAAGCGGTTGCTATGCGAGGGAGCTCTCGACGCCCACGGCGGGGTGCTCACCCCGGATCCGGGCCCGCCCGGCCTGGGTGTCAAGCTACGGACGGCGGACGCAGAGCAATACCGGCGGTCGTAAGGGGCATGCTGCGTGTATGCCGATAGCCGGACCCGGTCTGCCGGCCCGGAACCTCATTGGAGGGATGACAGATGAAAACTGCCAGCAGCCTGACCTTACTGGCTATCGGCGCGATCCTCACCTTCGCCGTGACGGCGCACCCCAGGTTCCTGAACCTGCAGGTCACCGGCGTGGTCCTGATGGCAGTGGGCGTGGCCGGGTTCTTCATTCCCCGCCGGGGATACGGCTGGCTGCGCCGCCGGATGGTCGTGCGGAGGAGCAGCCGCAGGCCCTTGGTGAGCCAGGTCGAGGAAACCCGCTACCCGCCCTACATCATGCTCAACCCCGGCGCCTCCGCCGACGACAGCCTTCAGCCAGGAATTCCCGTGGAGGAAACGGTGGAGAACATACCGACCATTCCAGAAAACAACCCGAGAGCTGAACGACGAGCCCCCGCTGATCCCTCCCGGGCCGCAGACTCGGAGGTCGTGGACGAATACCTCGAAGAGTGACGGCGCCATCGAGCGGCGGAGTCAGCCGGCACCAGTAGCCGCCGGGGCGCCGGGTACGTAACGTGGCGATGTGGACCGGCGCGTCTTCGGGCTTGAGAACGAGTACGGCGTTACCTGTGCCTTCCGTGGGCAGCGGCGGCTTTCGCCGGATGAGGTCGCGCGCTACCTGCTGCGACCCGTGCTGTCGGCGGGCCAGAGCAGCAACGTGCCCCTCAGGAACGGGGGACGCCTCTACCTGGACGCCGACAGCCACCCGGTGTACGCGACGCCGGAGTGCGACAGCGTGCTTGACCTCGTCGTGCACGACAAGGCGGGCGAGCGGATCCTCGAGGGGCTGCTCGTGGACGCGGGCCGGCGGCTGCGCGAGGAGGGCATCGCCGGGGACATCTACCTGTTCAAGAACAACACCGACTCGGCGGGAAACTCCTACGGCGGCCACGAGAACTACCTCGTCGGCCGGCATGGCGAATTCGGCCGGCTGGCCGACATCCTGATCCCGTTCCTCGTCACCCGGCAGGTCATCTGCGGGGCGGGCCAGGTGCTGCAGACGCCGCGGGGCGCCGTGTACTGCCTCAGCCAGCAGGCCGAGCACGTCTGGGAGTCCGTCTCGGCGACGACCCGGTCCCGGCCGATCATCAACACCCGCGACGAGCCGCACGCCGACGCCGAGCGGTTCCGGCGGCTGCACGTGATCGTCGGCGACTCGAACATGAGCGAGACCACCATGCTGCTCAAGGTGGGGGCGACCGACTTGGTGCTCCGCATGATCGAGGCAGGCATGATGACGCGGGACCTGACCCTGGAGAATCCGCTCAGGGCGATCCGTGAGGTCAGTCACGACATGACGGGTACGCGAGGAAGTCCACTTGGATGGCATGCCTGGTGGAGCGGACATATCGCTTGGCCGTCACCGCGCGATACCTGGCGATCTCGCGGTTCATCTCTCGCTCCGGCGGCAGGGTCGCACGGCGCGCAGTACTGCGCTGGGTGAAGGAGCCAAGCTCCCCCATGACACGGGGCCGGGACTCGCGGTCCCGGCCCCGATGTCTGGCGCGCCGCTAGCCCTCATTCCCTCCTGCGGGGCACGGGTTCGAGATGATCTGACGGAAGTTGTTGATGCGGTTGACGGTCGCGCCATGCCCGCCGAAAGCGAGGTAGGTGGTGGTCAGCAGCGACCCGTACTGCGCGTTGCGGCCGAAGTCGTTCGCACCCGTCAGGTGATTACCGAACGCCCACAAACAGCCGCCACCACCCTGCTCATCCCGGACACCGTTCTGGAAGGCGCTGAAGAACGGGTAGAAGGCGGCCGGCGCGCCCTTGTCCGTGGTCGGGATCAGGGTGCAGCCGGCGCCGGTGGTCCGGTTGCACGTATTGGTCTCGATCCTGGGCAGGTCAGCCTCGAATGCCGTGCGTGAGTAGTTGACGCTGTCGGAGGACCCGGTCCGTGGGCTGGAGAACAGGATGGGCTGGGGGTGCAGAGCCCGGTTGCCATCCGGCCAGACGGGCTGGTAGGCGAGGCTGTCAAAGCCGACGTTGGTATCCGTGCAGCCGTTGACGTGTATCCGCAGCGCCTCCGTGCCCGGGAAGCAGAAGTCGTCATCCGCGTCGGTGGGCGATACGTTCGCCCCGAATCCCTCCGTATTGCCCGCCGGGCAGGTGATCGGGTTGCCGCTGGCGTCGACCCCGAACGGGGTGGCCGGTATGGGGTTCGGGCCGTTGCAGTTCTCGAAGTGCCCGATCTCCGACGTGAAGGAGACGTTGTAGGTGTGCGCCGCCCAGATGACCCGGGTCTGCTCGGACGAGGTGGAGTACATCGGGTGGAAGTTGTACGGGATCTTGGTGCAGCTGGTACCGGTCGGGTCGAACTTGACCTGGCCGAAGCCGTTGGCCGCGCTCGCGGTCATGGATCCCGTCTGCCCGCTCGTCAGGTCGCTGATGACCGCCCGCAACCCGTTCGGTGTGTCACGGAGGGACACCTTCAGGTTGTCGCCGGACTTCATGAACAGGTCCCTGGCCGGATCCGGCGTGAACGTGGCCGTGGTGGCGTCGACGGGGTTCGCTGGAGCCGTAGAGTGGCCGTTCTTGGTGACGAACGCGAAGTTGACGTACTCAAGGCCGGTCCTGGCCGCGCAGGTAGCGTTCTGACTGGTCCCGTTGACCGGGTCCTGGGAGAGGCTGAAAATGTTCAGCGCGGCGCACCACTTCGTCGGGTCACAGCCGCTCGCTCCGACCGCGACCTGCCAGGTCGGCCACGGAACCCACCCCGGCGGGTAGAACTGCAGCTCCGTGAACGCCGTCCCCGGGTGATTGGGCGAGACCGCCGGGTCGACGATGTTGCTGTTGCTATCCGGGGTGCAGGTAGACACCTGGTTCGGGTAGGACTGCGTGTCGCACATGGCCATGCCCAGCCAGAGCGCACCGTTCAGCTGGAACTGGTAGGACTTACCAGGCGTGTTCGGGTTGGCCGGTGAGGGGTCGCGCGGCAGCCGCAGCGAGTACGTCATGTGGTTGCCCGACCCCGGGATATTGGAGTAGAAGACCGCTGAAGGCTCGTCGTGGCCGACGTACTCCGGGCCGAAGACCTCAGCGGGATTGGCCACCTCGGCGCACATGCCGCTGTACTGGCAGTTGATCGCCATGTGCTGGCTCGCGCTCGCCGCGCGGGTGGCGCGCGCCGCGGTTGCGGGGTTGGCGGCCGCCAGGGTCGCGGCTACTACCAACAAGGTTCCGGGAATCGCCACTAGCCGTGCGAGCTTCATCTCCACTCTCCGCAGTGGCCCGGTCACCGGCTGAGCATGCCCCAGCACTTCGCTGTGCCGAGCTCCCCGGCGGAGCGTAACACCGGACCAGTTGCCCGGATAGGCCCGCACGGTGGGCTGCGCGCCCTTTCTCGGAGCGCTGACAGGTGCTGGCGCAGCGTCCCATCCGTCCCACCGAAACCAGGGATGACGGCGTACCGCGCTGACCGTGCCCGGGCCCGCATGTGTGGGCAGGCCGGATCGGGGCAGCTTACCTACATCTGGCTGCTCATATTCAGCGTCCCCTATCCTGTCCTGCCGGGGCTGCTTGTCGCCCTGCTGGACTTGATCCCGGTCATCGGGTCCACTGTCGGCGGGGCTATCGTCTCCCTGGTGGCATTGACCGTATCGCTTCCGGTCGCGCTCGCCACCCTGGGCTTCTACATCGCCTGCCGGCTAGCGGAGGACTACCTGATCGTGCCGAGGATCTTGGGGCGGACGGTGCAAGTGCCTGCGGTGGTGACGGTCGTGGCGGTCCTCATCGGCGGCGCGCTGATGGGAATCATCGGGGCTCTCGTGGCCATCCCCGTCGCTGCCGCCCTCCGCCTGCTGCCGCATGAGGTGGCCTTCCACCGTCTTGACTCCAGCTGAGCCGGTGGGCCGTGCAGGCTGACGAAGGCCCGGCACCACGGCGGCGCGGCTGGCTGCGGGCCGCCCGCCGCCCGCTGCGCCGTATAGTGATCATCTTCATCCTGGTCCTGATCATCGAGTACCTGGTCATCCCCGAACTCGTGGGAGCGAGCAAGGACCTCTACCTGCTCGGCCGCGTCGCCGTAGGCTGGCTGATCGCCGGGCTCGTGCTGGAGGCGGCCTCCCTGTTCTGCTACGCGCTGCTGACACGCGCCCTGCTGCCGCCCCACGGGCGGCCGGGCATATCCAGGCTGTTCCGCATCGACCTGGCGGCAGCGGCGGTGGCGCACGTCATCCCGGCCGGGACGGTCGGCAGCGCAGGGGTCGGGTACCAGCTGTTCACGTCGGAGGGCCTGCGGGGCACCGATGTCGGCGTGATGATGGCGACCAAGGGCATGGGCTCCACGGTCGTGCTGAATGTCCTGCTCTGGCTCGCGCTGGTGATCTCCATCCCGCTGTCGGGATTCCGCCCGGTCTACGCGACGGTCGCCATTGTGGGCGCTGTGCTCCTCGCCGCGATAGCGGCGCTGGTCGTCGGCCTCACGCGCGGCGGGACGCGGGCCGCGCGCATCGTCCGGGCGATCGGGGACAAGATCCCCCGAGTCGGTGGCGAGCGCCTGGAGAAGATCGCGCTGCAAGTCAGTGAGTCGCTGCGCAGGCTGACCCATGACCGGAAGGTGCTCATCAGCTCGCTGACCTGGGCATCGCTGAACTGGCTGCTGGACGCGGCGTCGCTGTGGTGCTTCATCGCCGCGTACGGCAGTTTGATCAACCCGGTGGGGCTGTTCGCCGCATATGGGATCGCGAACGTGCTCGGTGCCATCCCGGTCACGCCGGCCGGACTCGGCGTGATCGACTCGGTCACCCCAGTGCTGCTGGTGAGCTTCGGCCTGACCAGGAGCGTCGCGACCCTCGGCGTGCTCACCTGGCGGCTGGTGAACTTCTGGCTGCCCATCCCGACCGGCGCGGCCGCGTATGTCTCGATGAAGGTGCCCAGAGGCGCCGGCCTGAGGGCGGTGCGCCGGGCTCTCTCCGAGCTGACGGCGAGGGGCGCACCAGCCGCAGCCCAGCCCAACCAGTCCCAGCCCAGCCAGCCCCAGCCCAACCAGCCCCAGCCCAACCAGCCCCAGCCCAACCAGTCCCAGCCCAACCATGCGCCCGCGGAGGATGATCCGACGGGAACGCCCTCCTGACCGGTCAGGCGAGGCTGATGACGGCGATCGCGCACGTTGTCACCGGCGCTGAGCGCTTCCCGGGGCCGGTGATTGGCTTCGGGGTATCGGCGGGTCGTCGCTCACGATCATGCCTCCGGTGCGGCTCCAGGTCAGGTAGCGGTACGACAGGTTGACCAGCGCGGAGATCCGGTTGCGGTTGCCTAGCAGGGTGACCAGGTGCAGGGCGAGCCAGGCCAGCCAGGCCAGCGTGCCCCGGATGCGGATATGGCGGGGCAACTGGACGACGGCGGACCGGTGGCCGATGGTGGCCATGATGCCCTTGTCGTGGTAGGAGAACGGGATGGTGGGCTGCCCGGCGGCCAGCCTGCGAATCTGCCCGGCGGCGTGCCTGCCCATCTGCAGGGCTGGCTGGGCCAGCTGCGGCAGCGGCTGGCCGTCGATCAATGCGATGTCACCCACAGCGAAGATACGGTCGTGCCCCGTGACCCGCAGATCCGGGTCCGTCACGATGCGGCCTCCCTGGCCCTGCGGCAGGTCCCAGCGACCGGCCGATTCCGGGGCCCGGACGCCTGCGGCCCACACGGTGAGGTCGCTGCGCAGTTCTTTGCCGTCGGCCAGCAGGACCCGGTCGGCGGTGATCTCATGAATCGTGGTGTCCAGCAGGACGTCGACACCGCGGGCACGCAGTTGCCGGTGGGCGTACTCGCGCAGTGAGGGATGATACGGCGCGAGCAGCGCGGGACTCTGCTCGACCAGCCTGACGTGCACGCGGGCGGGGTCGATGTCGGGATACGAACTGGGCAGGGCGATGCTGCGCAACTCGGCGAGCGTGCCGGCCATCTCGACGCCGGTGGAACCGCCGCCCACCACGGTAACACCCACATCCAGGCTCTCGCCCGTGACGCTGAGCGCCTCAAGACCTGACATGATCTGGTCGCACAGCACCACGGCATCGCGGCGGGTGTAGAGGCCGAAGCTGTGCTCGGCCGCCCCGGTAACGCCGTAGTACGCGGCGGACACGCCGGTCGCGAGGACCAGGTAGTCATAGGGGAGCTGGCCGCCGTCGGCCAGCGTGATACGCCTGGCCGCGGGATCCAGGCTGGTGAGTTCACCGTGCCGGAACCGGGCGCCATACTTGTGGGCGAACCCCCGCACCGGGTAGGAGACGTCGGCCGGGCTCAGGCCGGCCGTCGCGACCTGGTAAAGCAGCGGCTGGAACGTGCTGTAGATGTTGCGGTCCACCAGCGTGACGGACAGCCCAGCCCGGGCCAGCCTCTTGACGGTGGCCAACCCGCCGAATCCGACACCGACGACCACCACCCGCGGCGGGTCGCTGCCGGCTTGGGCGTTTTTCCGCCAGCTTCTGGCCATGTCACCCTCCAGCCGGCCACATAGCTACTCCGGACCTGAGAATACTGACCGAGCTGCCGAGGAAGACCGCCGGGGAAGCGACCTGGCGCTAGCGCGTCAGCCCGCTAGACGTTCGGCCCGGTTGCTGCGGGCATTCCGGATCGCCCGGCGTTCCTCCTCGCTCATGCCGCCCCAAACCCCATGATCCTGGCTCGCCTCAAGCGCAAAGCGCAAGCACGCCTGGCGCACCGCGCATCGCGCGCATACCGCCTTGGCCGCCGCCAGCTGCGCCCGGCCGGGCCCGGCGGAGGCGATGGGAAAGAACAGATCGGGGTCCTCGCCGCGGCACGCCCCCAGATCGAGCCAGTCCAGTTTCCTGTAAGCAAGAGCAGGCGAGTTCATCGGCACAAACCTCACAGGGAGCGGTCTCGGTCACTTGGCAGCCGGGCCACTGCCCGCCGAGGGCCAAGTTATTCGTCAGCCGCGGCAAGCTCCTGGAGTCCGCGCACCAGCGCCTCGCGGCCATCCGCCCCCATCGCCTGCAGCAATTCGTCCAGCGCCGCCCGGCGCTGCTCCCGTACCCACCCCGCCAGCCGCCGCCCCGACTCGGTCAGCACCAGCACGATCTCCCGGCGGCTTCCCGCGGCCCGCTCACGCGTCAGCAGGCCCGCCGCTACCATCCGGTCACACAACCTGCTCGACGCTGACGCCGACGCACCCAGCCCGCTGGCCAGCTGGTTCAGGTTCAGGCTCCCCATCCGGTCGATGATCAGCAGGGCACGCAACTGAACCGATGGTACCGACGACCCGATGCCCTCCACCGCCCGCTCACACGCGTTCAGCAAAACCGTGAGCCCACGCTCCATCGAACCCGCCTCAAGCTGGCTGTTCCCGGAACCCCGAACCCACTCAAGCCCCACCACCGGCCGCGCCCTTCGCAGATCCCGCACGGTGTTTACACCTCGAAGGCAGCTACCAGGAGGGTTGACCGCTGGCCCCCGCGGGCCAGCGTGGCGGTCCGGATGGGCTTCGATTCATCCAGCATGGTTTCATCACAACCTGACCGGGCCGGAGAGATCTCTGCTCCGTCACCCCCACGGCACGGTGCCCGGCCCATCGCGCGGGTAACGCTGGAAGAGCTTACCAGCGACAACGATGTCCCTCTCTGACCCCAACCAGACCTGGCGCGTCAACTCTCATCGCGGGCCCCACAGGCTCTGGGAAAACATTTAATGGCGCGCGCCCCCATCAAGACCCGGGCCAGCCATCACGATCCCGCCGTCCGCCAGTTCCTCATGGGCAGCGTGGCATCGTGCTCGAATGACCGTCCGGTCGCGGCCCAAGCCGACAGTCTGGCCTGGCGCGCGAAAAGACACGGAGGGCCGGTGCGTAATGGCACCAGCCTCCGCGTCTTCTGCGTTGAGCCCAGCTACCACCGGTACCAGCGGCGGCGGGATCCTGCCCCCGTTTCGGCCGCGCGGAACACGAACCCCAGCAGCCACAAGGCCAGCACAATGAGGGCTATCCACCACAGGACGTGCACAGCGAAGCCGAGGCCACCGAGGATGAGCGCGATCAGCAGGACCGCAATGACCAGAACCATCGAAGGCTCCTTCCTGGAAATGTGTCCATAACCCCCTCTGCCCGCCCGGCGCAGATTAAACAAACATGAGGTCATTGCATTCACCCAGGGCACGGCCGGATATGGTGCGGACGGCGCACGTTTCAGGTGATGCCTGGCTGGGCCGCGGTCCGGGTGGAAAGCAGATGGCTAAAGCCGTGCGAGGATCAGGCGCTGGCCGCGAGTTCCGGGCCAGCCGCGTGCTCGTACGGGCCGAGGATGCGTTCGCGTAGGTAGGCGAGGGCGTGGGCGAGGAGACGGGACACATGCATCTGGGAGATCCCGAGGTTGCGGCCGATCTCAGCCTGGGTCATGTCGCCGTAGAAGCGCATGAGCAGGATCCTCTGCTCACGGCGGGGCAGCTCGTCCCAGTGGGTGGCGAGGGCCTCCATCGACAGCGTGTGCTCCACCTGCGGGTCCTCGGCGCCGAGCAGATCGGCGAGGGTGGCCGCGTCGGGCTGACCTGCCAGCGGCGCGTCCAGTGAGGACGGCTGCATGAGCATGTCCGCGCGCAGGGCCTCCCGGACGTCAGCCTCGCTGGCGCCCAGGTGCCTGGCCAGATCCGCCTCAGACGGGGTGTGGCCGAGCTTCTGGGTCAGCTGGCGGGCCGCCTCCCGCACCTCCAGCAGCAGTTCTTGCACCGGCCGCTCGACATGCACGTGCCAGCGCTTGTCACGGAAATACCGCTTGATCTCGCCGCTGATACACGGCTGGGCGTATGCAGCCAGGCTGGGCCCCACCGCCGGGTCGAAGTTGTTGATCGCTTTCAGCAGGCCGACGTAGCCCACCTGCATCAGGTCTTCGGTCGGCTCCGGGCTCCGCCGGTACCGGTTCACACACGAGCGGACCAAGCCACGGTGACGGCTCACCAGTAGCTCGCAGGCTGCCTCGCGGCGGTCGCTGGAACGCGGCTGCGACCGGACGATACCAAGCAGCTCACCGTCTTCGAGGCGGTCCAGATCGCGGCTTACCGTAGCGGTCATCGCAGGCGGGATCCGGGCGGGTTCCTGGGTTCTGACTTTCCTCGCAGAAAGTGTTTCCATGAGGAAATACTCGCACGGAGGCCTCGCCGATGCAATCCCCCTTCTCCCGGGGCCAGCCGACCGGTCAGCCAGCCCCGGCAGCGAGCTCCCGCAGGCCCTGGACCAGCGCATCACGGCCATCGGCCCCCATGGACCCCAGCAAGTCATCCAGCGCGGCCCGGCGCTGCCCCCGTACCCACCCGGCCAGCCGCCGCCCCGACTCCGTCAGCACCAGCACGATCTCCCGGCGACTCCCCGTGGCCCGCTCACGCGTCAGCAGCCCCCCGGCCGCCATCCGGTCACACAACCTGCTCGACGCCGACGCCGACGCACCCAGCCCCCGGGCCAGCTGGTTCAGGTTCAGGCTCCCGGCCCGGTCAATGACCAGCAGGGCACGCAGCTGAACCGACGGGATCGATGAGCCGATCCCCTCCACCGCCCGCTCGCACGCCTCCAGCAACACGGTCAGCCCACCCTCCACCGAATTCACCTCGCTGCCGAAGATTTCTCGTGGCACAGGCCCCTGCCCGTCGCGCCTCGTGCGCTGCGGGCTCCGGCCTGCTCCTGCGGAGAACGTCATGGCTCCAGTGGGCGGCTCTTACGCGGTCACGCGTCCCGGCCAGGCGTTGAGAGCCACCTCAGCTGCGATCGCGATCCCGGTGGCTACAGCGGCCCCGGTCGGCACCATGACCTCCTGGGCGTGGATCGTTACCGCCTCAGGACTCCCCTCCAGCCATCAACTCAAACAACTCGGCGCACGCGGCGCCGAGCTGGCCGCCCCTGCCCGCGGTCCGCCCGGCTACACGGAGATGTTTACGGGACTTGCTCACGGGAAGCGGTCGACAGCGGTAAGCACCTACGACGACGCAGACAGGCTCCAGATCCGCCTGCGGACCGGAGGAGACCCGACTATGAAGATCGCCCTAATCGCCGGGCCTATCGGCGCGCCAGCACGATCCACGGCCTACGCCTATCCGGGCGACCCGGCCGCCGCCGTCCTCCCGCTCGCCAAGGCGCTCGCGGGACGAGGCCAGCAGGTCACCGTCTACTCGCGCCGGGATTCCGCGGCGCTCGCCCGCAGGGCCGCTCCGTGCCGCGGCGTGACGGTCGAGTACATCCCGGCCGGCCCGTCGGCGAGACTCACGGATGACGAACTGCTCCCGTATATCCCAGCATTCGCGCGCCAGCTCGCGGAGCGCTGGCGGCGCAGCGCTCCTGATGTCGCGCACGCCTACTCCTGGACCAGCGGCCTGACCGCGCTCGCCGGCGCTCGCGACATCGGGCTCCCGGTGGTGCAGACGTTCCACTCGCTCGAGCCCGACACGGCCAGCGATCGCGGGCAGCCTGCCCGCAGCAGGTCCCAGAGGATCCGGCTGGAGGCCGCCATCGGCCGCGCCGCCCGTGCTGTGCTGGCTGGCACCTCCGATCAGCGCGGTGAACTCGGCCGCCTGGGAGTGCCCCTGGCCTCGGTGAGGGTCGTGCCACCGGGGGTGGATACCAGCACGTTCCGGCCATA
>DASWFT010000304.1:0-12216 GCA_036394075.1 Streptosporangiaceae bacterium | reverse complement strand
TCTATGAACCGGCGTTCCTGGTGCACGCGTGGGAACGCGTGTCCACCAATAGGGGCGCCAGGACTCCAGGTGTCGACAAGGCCACTGCGGCCAGGATCGAGACCTGGATCGGGGTCGAGGTTTTCCTGGGTCAGATCCGTGACTCGCTGAAGTCGGGCGGGTTCCGGCCGGTCGAGGTACGGCAGGTTATGATACCTAAAGCGAATGGGAAACTCCGGAAACTCGGGATCCCCACCATCGCCGACCGCGTGGTCCAGGCAAGCCTGAAACTGGTGCTCGAACCCATCTTCGAGGCCGATTTCAAGCCGTGCTCGTATGGGTTCCGCCCGAACCGGCGCGCGCAGGACGCGATCTCCGAGATCCACCTTCTCGCCTCCAGGCCGAGCAACTACCAATGGGTACTGGAGTGCGACATTAAAGCCTGCTTCGACGAAATTTCGCATACGGCTTTGATGGAGCGCCTCCGGGCGAGGATCAAGGATAAGCAAATATGCGCGCTGGTCAAGGCGTTCCTGAAATCCGGGGTCCTCACCGAGCTCGGAGACCGGGAAGACACCCTGACCGGGACCCCGCAAGGCGGGATTCTCTCGCCGTTGCTCGCCAATATTGCCCTATCTGCGCTGGACGAGCATTTCGACCAGCAATGGCATAAGGAGATGGGCACCAGCAAGCAACGCGTCAACCGCAAGGCAAAGGGCCTCGGAAGCTGGCGGCTCATCCGTTACTGCGACGATTTCGTCTTGATGGTAACGGGGGACAGGCGGCACGCCGAGGCGCTGCGGGAAGAGGTGTCCGCCGTGCTCGCACCCATGGGGCTGCGGCTGGCGCCGGAGAAGACCAAGGTGGTCCACATCGACGAGGGCTTCACGTTCCTCGGCTTCGATATCCGCAGACTGCGGAAACGAGGAACGAGCAAGTACTACGTCTACACCAGGCCGTCCAGGAAAGCCATCCAGGCGATCAAGGACAAGGTGAAGGCCAGGACGTACAGGTCAACCCGCCACCAGGACCTCGACGAGCTGCTCCGCAGCCTGAACCGGACCCTGGCGGGCTGGGCGAACTACTTCCGGCACGGAGTGTCCAAGGCGGTGTTCAGCAGCATCGACAGCTTCACATGGCTGCGGCTGATGCGCTGGATACGCCGCAAGTACCAGGGCAAACACCGTCCCGGGATGAAAGAACTCCGCAATCGCTTCTGCGACCAGGGGTGGAGGTTCGCCTGGAAAGGGGTCGTGTTCACCGGCGCGTCCAGCGTTGCGGTGACCCGCTACCGCTACCGCGGTCACAACATCGCGACCCCATGGACCCCGAGACCGGCAGCAGCCGTCACCAGCAGCTGACCAGCGGGTAAGACACGCGGAGCGCCCGTTGCGGCGAGAGTCGCACGGCGGGTGCGGGAGGGGGCCCGCGGGAGACGACCGGCGGAAACGCCGGCACCGCGCCCGCGGGCCTACCTCACGCTGAGGGCGTCTGAGCTGGGGCTGAGCGCACGGCGCACCTCGGCTGGTGCGGATCGTGCTGCCGGATCCGGATCAAGCAGGCAGCGGACTAGACATCCCAAGGGCGGCGCCTGCCCGGCCTTCCCCATCTATCCAGAATCGTCAGGCTGTCAGCCATGTCAGGAATTAACCGGCTGATTGGCCGCCGAAGATGGATGATGTCGTTGGGCGTCATATTCCGCTGATCCGCCGCGGTGCGGTGCGCAGTCGGCCACCGGCGCGCGGGCCTTGAGGGAGGTAGGCCGATGACGGCCTTGATGCTCGACCGGGTGAGCAAGATCTATGACGGCGGGGTACTCGCCGTGGAGGACGTCAGCCTCGCCGCCGAACATGGAGAGCTGCTGGTCCTGGTCGGACCATCGGGATGTGGCAAGACCACCGTATTGCGGATGATCGCCGGGCTGGAAGAGCCGACCCGCGGAGAGGTCTGGCTGGGTGGAGAGCTTGCTACCGGCCTGCCGCCCCAGGAGCGCAATGTCGCCATGGTCTTCCAGCATGGTGCCCTCTACCCCCATCGCTCGGTGCGGGGCAACCTGGCCTTTCCGCTCGACATCGCCGGGATGGAGCAGCCAGCCATCGATGCCCGGATCGATGAGATGGCTCACGGGCTGGGCATCGCGGCCACGCTGGAACGCTGGCCGGGCAGGCTCTCAGGCGGTGAGCGGCAGCGGGTCGCCATGGGACGGGCCCTCATCCGCGGCGATCCACATGTGCTGCTCATGGACGAGCCGCTGGCCAGCCTCGACGTTGGCCTGAGAAGCGGGCTGCGGGCGGAGATCACGGCACTGGTGCGGTCGATGCAGCTCACTACCGTGTATGTCACCCACGATCAGGGCGAGGCGCTGGCCATGGCGGACCGGGTCGCGGTGATGCGGGATGGCGCGATCGAGGACGTCGGGCCACCTATGCGCGTTTACCAGGAGCCGGCGACCGCCTTTACCGCGGCGTTCCTGAGCACGCCGCCGATCAGTCTGGCCTGGGCGACGATCTGGCTGGTGCCCGGCGAGCGGATCGTCATCGACTTCGGCAGCCAGCATATCGATCTGGCCTGGGCCAATCCGCGATCGGAGTCCCTGACTCCATACCACGCCGATCCCGTGCTCGTCGGGATCAGGCCAGAAGCACTGACGCCGTCCCGGGCCGGCCAAGAGGGCTCGCAGCTTCGCGGCCGGGTCAGCTCGCTTGATTACCTGGGGCACGAATGGCATGCGCGGCTCGAGGTGGGATTCCGGCCGGTAGACGTTGACGCCGTCGGCCCGAGGCCAGGGCGCCCGGCACCGCCGCCGCGCGGCCTCGCCCCCGGGCGCCGGGCCCGCGTCCGGGAGCTCATCAGGACGATCCGGAACGGCGCTCATGCGGCGCCCGCTGACCTGGAACATCGCGGCGAGCACCGCAGCGCGCATCTCCTGCTCCGGCTCGATTCCTCCGAGGACTGGGCCGTAGGGCAAGAGGTCGGGGTCAATATTGACCTGCAGCGCGTCCATTTCTTCGACTGCGAGGGCAGTCGAATCGGCGCCACGCAAAGGTGGCCAGTGGCCGGCGACCATCCGTAGCGGGTAGGCGGGCCAGGTGGTGCCCCCGCCGTACGGTCCACGACAGGACCCGCGGCCACCTACCTGATGCGCCCGATCGAAGAGTTCTCGCCTGCGAAACGTCTAGAGAGCATGGGTAGCGCCGAGTCTCGCGCATCGACCGCCTCGGCGATCTGCGGTCGACGCTGGGCGTGGGACCAGGGGCGGCCGAAACATGCCAGAAACCCATATGTCACTCGCTCTTGACCCCTAGATAACGAGAGTGTATAACACGTATGTACATAGCTCAGCCAGGCGAGCTAACCAGGAGGCGGTTCCAGCTTGAGGTCGCGGCGCCGGCGGTAGCGGCGCTGGGAGTGCAGGCGGGCAGGTGGGCACCCACCAGCCCGGGCATGGGCCCACCGGGGCGCTGGTGATGCGTCGGCCAGCCACTCAAAGCGAAGAACCCGTTCGCCAGGGAGCTCGATTCACATAGGAAGCGGCTGGCCCGCAGCCTACGAGCAGGGAGGTGGCCACGGTGGTGTGGTCTAACACGGTGTTGTGGTCTAACAAGTCAAGAATGCTTGCGGTAGTGGCTGCCGCAGCGGTCGGCCTGGCTGCTGCCGGGTGCAGTTCGGGTGGTTCGAGCGGCAAGGTCGCGGCGAGCGCCAAGCAGACCATTGTGTTTGCCGAATCCGGATTGGGTACCGAGGGCCAGCAGACGCAGGTAGCGATCAGCGCATTCGAGAAGGCGAACCCTAACATCAAGGTCAACGTGGACGTGTTGTCGCCGAACTCGACGACCTACCTCTCCCAGTTGGAACAGTCCTTCACCGCCGGCGCGTCCACCCCCGACGTGTTCGAGAGCGACGTTACCTACCCCGCGAAGTTCGCCCAGGCCGGCTGGCTGCTGTCGCTGAACCAGTTCCACCCCAACATGAGCCAGTTCTTCCCGCACGAGGTCGCGGCCGCCCTGTTCAACGGCGCGCCGTACGCCGTCCCGTGGTTCGACAACCCGGAGGGGCTCTACTACCGCACTGACCTCATCAAGACACCGCCGACGAGCCCCGCCCAGGTGGTCTCCGACGCGGAGATGGCCATGAAGACGGATCACTCGCTGAAGGAGGGCCTCGCCTTCGAGGCGGCCAAATACGAGGGCGCGATCACGGCGTTCCTGACCGTGGACTCCGCGTTCGGCGGCAAGCTCGACCCCGCCAACCTCGACACCCCCGGTAACGCGGCCGCCCTGGCGTGGCTGCACGACGCCATCTACGTCAGTCACATCGCCCCGACCGCGGTGACCGGCTGGCAGGAAGGCAACGTCGAGGCGGAGTTCGTCGCCGGTCACGCGGCGTTCTCGATCAACTACCCGTTCGTCGAGTCGCTGGCTACCGCGCCGCCGGTCAAGGGCAACGTGGGATACATCCCGTTCCCGGCCGGGCCGGGAGGCACTCCGGGGTCGGCGCTGGGCGGCGAGATGCTCGCGATCAACGCCAAGACCGCGCACGCCGCAGCGGCCTATAAGCTCATCTCGTACCTGACCAGCGCGCCGGTGGAGACCGCCCGCGCGATAGTGACCGGCGACCCGCCGTCGCTGCCGTCCGCCTACACCCCTGCACTGCTGGCCAAGGCGCCGTACTTCGCGAACGTGAAGACACTGAACAGTTACTCGGCGCCGCGGCCGGTGACCCCCAACTACCTGACGGTCTCGGCCGACCTGCAGAACCTGTTCTCCTCGGTGTACGCATCCGCGAGCACCTCGGCGGCCGCCCAGGCGCTGAAGTCGGGTGCGGCAGCGATCGCGAAGGCTGCCAGCGCCACGCCGGGCTCATAGTCCGCGGCTGAGAACCCGTGGTGTGAGGCCCTGATGGCAACAGATGCCCCCGCGCGCGAGCGGCGGACCCTGCCGGGTCGGCCGCCGCGCGGGGCCGATTCCCGCGCGGCGGCCGACCGCCGCTTCGGCTACCTGATGGTGGCGCCGGCCGTGATCCTGCTGCTGGCGGTCACCGCCTACCCGCTCATCTCTAACCTGTGGGACTCGTTCCACTTCGATAACCTCAGCTACGGCAGCCTGCCGCACAAGTTCGTCGGCGGCCGGAACTACACCACCATGTTCAGCTCCGGTGAGTGGATCGCCGCGCTGGCGCGCACGCTGGTCTTCACCGCGGTCACGATCGTCTTCGACGTCGTGGTGGGTCTCGGCCTGGCCCTGATGATGCACCGGAAGTTCCGCGGCCGGGCGTTCCTGCGCGCGTCGGTCCTGATCCCCTGGGCGGTCCCCACGGTGGTCTCGGCGATGCTGTGGAAGACCATGTTCGACCCCCGGGCCGGTTTCGTGGACTACTTCCTCGGCGCGATCCATCCGGCCTGGTCGAGCACCACCTGGCTGAATGCCAGCGTGTGGCGGTCGTGGGTGGTCATCTTCGTGGCGGACTCGTGGAAGAACATCCCGTTCGTCGCGATCATCCTGCTGGCCGGGCTGCAGATCATTCCCAACGAGGTCTACGAGGCGGCCCGGATCGACGGCGCCTCGCCCTGGCAGGCCTTCCGCCGGGTGACCCTCCCCATGCTCAGGCCCGCGCTCGTGGTGGCGCTCATCTTCCGCACTCTGCAGGCACTGCTGGTCTTCGACGTCATCTACATCATGACCGGCGGCGGCCCTGGCACCTCGACCGAGACGCTGTCCTTCCTCAACTACCAGACCTTCATCATCAACACCGACTTCGGCTATGGGGGAGCGATCTCCATGATGCTCGTCGTGATCGCCCTGGTTTTCTCCGCGGGATACGTGCGCTTCCTGAGGCCGCAGACATGACCGCCATCGCACGCCGCCGCCCGGCGGCTACGGGAACGGCCCGGTACCGCCGGCAGGCCCGCCGCGGTGCCGCTCGGGAAGTGCTGTTCTACCTGGCCGTAGCGATCGTCGTGGTGGTCGCGCTGTTCCCCTTCTACTGGATCCTGCGGACCTCCCTCGAGTCGGACAGCCAGGTGGCGGCCGGGGTGGGCGGCAGCAACGGGATCATTCCCTCGCACCTGTCGGCCAGCGCCTACTCGGGTATCTTCAGCCAGCAGCACTTCCTCACCCCGCTGGTCAACAGCATCATCGTGGCGCTGGGCACGACCGTCGTGACGGTCATCGTCGGCTCGCTGGCCGGCTACGCGCTCGCCCGGCTGCACATCCGCGGCGCCGGGGCGATCCTCGCGTTCATCCTGCTGGCCGGATTCTTCCCGGTGCTGGCGATGATCGGGCCGTTGTTCCTGCTGCTGAAGGACCTGAACATCCTCGACAACATCTTCCCGCTGATCATCGTGTACCTGGTGTACACCCTGCCGCTGTCCACCTGGCTGCTGAAGAACTTCTTCGAGCAGATTCCCCGCGAACTGGAGGAGGCGGCGCTGGTGGACGGCGCGACCAGGCTGCAGACGCTGCGCAGGGTGATCATCCCGGTGGCCATCCCAGGCGTGTTCACCGCCGCGATCCTGTCGTTCATCCTCGCCTGGAACGACTTCGCCTTCGCGGTCTCATTCCTGCGTACCACCGACCACTTCACTGCGCCGCTGGCCATCGTCACGTTCGGCGAGAGCCAGTTCCAGGTCTTCTACAACCTCATCGACGCGGCCGTGGTCATCGTCTCCATCCCCATCGCCCTGCTGGTGCTCTTCGCCCAGCGCCGCATCGTCTCCGGCCTCACCGCCGGCTCTTTCCGCTGATGTCGCGCTGACGCCAGCATCGGCTCGCGCCGCTGGCGCCAGCATCGGCTCGCGCCGCTGGCGCCCCAGCACCGAACGAACCCAACGCGAGGGAGGAGCCTCATGACCTCGCCCCGAGCCCTGCGAAGCACCGCCGACTCGCGTAGCTGCATTCCTCCGGCCCTATTGCCGCCAGGAGCCGAGCGGCAGTGGAGGATCTTCCCCGGCCGGGCGCCCGAGCTGGCCCGGCTGCGCCGCTGGCTGGCCTGGCTGCTGCCGGACACTCCCGCCCGCGACGACGTGGCGACGATCGCGGTCGAGCTCGCCACCAACGCCATCCGGCACACTGCCAGCGGACAGGGCGGGGCGTTCACCGTAGAGATCCGCTGGCTCGCGGAGCCGCCCGCGGCCCGGGTCACGGTCGCCGACGCCGGCGCGCCGGGCAGCCCCAGGTGGCCACGACGCACGCCCGGGGTCGTGGCCGGCGGCTATGGCCTGTACATCGTGCGGAGGCTGGCGTCACGCACCGGCGTGTCCGGGGGTCGCCGCGGCCGGCATGTCTGGGCCGAGGTCGCCTGGACCGGCCAGCCCCCGCAATGGGCCTGCCTGGGCCTGGTGCAGGCCGGCGGGGCGGATGAGGAGCGTTAGGCCATGGCCATCATGAACGGCGCGCCGCCACCGGACGGCCGGACCTCCCGCCCGGCTGTGCCGCGGCAGCGCGTCAGGGCCACCGTCGCCGCCGGGCCCAGGGCCACGGCAGGCCCGGGCCTCGGGCAGGCGTCGGCGATCGCCTCGCTGGACGCCGGGCTCCGGCGCGGGTTGGCCGAGGTGGCCAGGACGCCGCGCCTGCTGGTGGCGTGCGACTACGACGGGACCCTCGCGCCGATCACTGCCGACCCGCGATCCGTGCAGTCCTCGCCGGAGGCAGTGAGCGCGCTGCGGTCACTGGCGTACCTGCCGGAAACGACGGCCGCGGTCATCTCCGGGCGTGCCCTGCGCGAACTCGCTGCGCTGTCCCGGCTTCCGTCGGAGGTGCACCTGGTCGGCAGCCACGGCACGGAGTTCGACGTCGGCTTCCTGCACGCACTGGATGAGCAGACGCGCTCGCTGCACCGCGAGCTCGTGAGAACGCTGCGCGGGATGGTGGACGGCACGGACGGCGTGCTGCTCGAGATCAAGCCAGCGAGCGTGGCCGTGCACGTGCGCCAGGCCGAGCGAACGGTCGCCGAGCGGGTGCTCGCCGAGGTCAGATCGGGGCCCTGCAGGTGGAACGGGATACAGGCCACCGATGGTGATGCGGTGCTCGAGCTCTCGGTGGTCCGGACCGACAAGGGCGAGGCGCTGGAGGCGCTGCGGCGCTCCAGCGGCGCAACGGCGGCCGTCTTCGTCGGCGATGACGTGAGCGCTGAGGAGGTGTTCGTCAGGCTGGCCGGTCCGGACCTGGGGATCAAGGTGGGGTCGGGAAGCACGCTGGCCCCGTACCGGATCGCCGGCACCGGTGACGTGGCCGCCGCGCTGTCCCTGCTGTGGGAGGAGCGCGACACCTGGCTTTACGGTGGGCTGGCGACGCCGATCGAACGGTTGTCCATGCTGGGTAACGGGCGGTCGGTGGCCCTGGTGACGCCGAACGCGCGGTTGTGCTGGCAGTGCGCGCCGGGCCCGGCGTCGGCGGCGGTGTTCGCGGAGTTGCTCGGCGGCCCAGCGGCCGGGTACTTCTCGGTCCGGCCAGAGCGCGATGCGCTGCCACTTGGGCAGCACTATGTGCCCGGCACGATGACGCTGGAGACCCGGTGGTCGCGGCTGCTGGTCACCGACTACCTTGATCATCACACGGCGCCGCACCGCACGGATCTGATCCGCGTGATCAGCGGGTCGACGCCCGCCGTGCTGGAATTCGCCCCCCGGCCGGAGTTCGGGCAGGTCGCGGTGCAGTTGAAGGCAGCGGCCGAAGGGCTGTTCGTGATGGGCACGTCCGACCCGATCGTGCTGCGCTCCCCGGGCGTGGCGTGGGACATCATCACCGGGAGCCCCCATGACTCGGCCCGAGCGGTGGTGGAACCTCAGCCGGACCGGCCGGTGGTGCTCGAGCTGCGCTGCGGCACCGCTGACCTGTCGGCCCATCCCATGCTGGAGGACCGGCGGCGCACGCTGTCCGGCGCTCACTGGTCCCAGTGGCTCGGTTCCCTGTCCTTGCCGCCGGTGGAGACCGGCCTGGTCGGCCGTTCCGCGCTGACCTTGCGGGCGCTGTGCCACGGCGGCACCGGCGCCATCATGGCCGCCGCCACCACATCCTTGCCCGAGGAGATTGGCGGTGTCCGTAACTGGGACTACCGGCACTGCTGGCTGCGCGATGGCGCGATGACCGCGCACGAGCTTGTGCGGCTCGGCTCGACGGCGGAAGCGGCGGCGTTCCTGGGCTGGGTGCGCGCGGTGGTGGCCGGCACGCCCGGGCCGGAGCGGCTGCATCCGGTGTATACCCTGGACGGCAGCCCGCTGGGCCCGGAGGCCGTGATCGACACCCTGCCCGGATATGCCGGCTCGCGGCCGGTTCGGGTCGGGAATCTGGCCAATCAGCAGGTTCAGCTCGATGTCTTTGGCCCCGTGGTGGAACTGATCGAGGCGTTGTCCAGCGGGCAGGGCGGCCTGGACGAGGCCAGCTGGGGGCTGGTCCGGGCCATGTGCGAGGCCGTGGCACGCCGCTGGCACGAACCCGATCACGGGATCTGGGAAGAGCGCGGAGCCCCCCGCCACCATGTTCACTCCAAGGTGATGTGCTGGCTAGCCATCGACCGGGCCGTGGGCATCGGGCAGGCTCACGGACCCGGGGTCGATCCGTCGTGGCCCGCCCTGCGTGACGCGATCGCCGCCGATGTGGTCGACCATGGCTGGAACGACCAGGTTCAGTCCTTCACCGCCGTCTACGGGGGCACGGACCTCGACGCGGCCAGCCTCCAGGTGGGCCTGTCCGGGCTGCTCGACCCCGCCGACGACCGCTTCCAGGCCACCGTCACCGCCGTCGAGGCCGAGCTGCGTTCCGGCTGCACCGTCTACCGGTACCGGCGCGACGACGGGCTTCCCGGCTCCGAGGGTGGGTTCCACCTGTGCACCGGGTGGCTGATCGAGGCCTACCTGCTCACCGGACGGCGAGCCGACGCGGAGGACTTGTTCAGCCAGTTCGTGGGCACCATCGGCCCGACCGGCCTGCTCTCCGAGGAATACGACCCGGTCGCCGAACGCTCGCTGGGAAACCACCCGCAGGCGTACAGCCACGTGGCCCTCATGCGCTGCGCGCGGCTGCTGGCCGCCACAGCCGCGCGGGCGCAACCTCAGCCCTGAGCGTGGCGGGCAGGTCGGCGCGGCGAGGGACCGTCAGCAGGCTCGGCTGCCGCGCCGGGCGGCTCGTCATCCAGGGCGGTCAGGGCCAGCTCGGCGGCACTCTGCGGCCCGAGGTTGACCGCCTGCGGCACCCCGGGCAGCACGGTGGCGAAGTACGACCCGGCGGCGGCGGTGGTGCCGACATCGCGTCCCGCCTCTTCGGACAGGTACCAGCGATGTTCCAGGATCTCATGGAAGATCTCCGGTGGCGGGAGCTTGCCGCGCAGCCCCTCCGGTATGGCGGTGACCGCCGGGTCATAGACCTCTTCCAGCCAGCGATGCGCGGCCACGGCCGGGGACACCCGGCGGCCCCTCCTCTGCTCCAGGTAGCCGCGGAAGCTGGCGATGTCGTTGAGCAGGCGCCGTGCCTGCTGCTCGTCCGCGTCGATCCCGGTCTCGCGGAATAGCTGACGGCTGTGGTGGCCGGATTCGGCGACCCTGGTCCGCACCTGCATCCTGGTACCTTCCGGCGTGGCGGCCAGCACCACCTCGTCGGCATCGAAGCCCAGCTCGTTGAGCCGACGCAGCCGCTCGGCGATGCGGTAGCGCTGCTCATCGGGGCGCAGGAGCTCCTCTGAGTTGAGCGCGTAGAACTCGCCTCCGTCCGCGACGAAGCGGACCACGTGACGCGAGATGCCGCGCTGGCGGATCTCGATGAGCCGCTCATCCTGCCAGTCCTGGAGCTCCAGGTCCCACGGCAGGGTGAGCAGCCCGGATGCGGCGTCGGCGGGGGGACCGAAGATAAACCTCACCAGATCGCTCCCGGGTCAGGCCGACTCGCCGGATCGAGCCAACGCGATGGACGGCGCGAACTGGTCGAGGAAACGCCGGACGGCGCGGCCGCAGTCGAATCGGTGCGGGCCAGGCAACGGCCGGCGCAGCGCATCCGGTCGCGCTCATCGTCGGTCAGGCTCAGCGCGCGGCCGATAGCGCTGGCCAGGCTGACCGGGTCGGCGGGAGACGCGGTGAGCCCGGTGACGCCATCGATGACTTGTTCGGCCAGGCCGCCTGCTGTCGTGGCGACGACCGGAGCGGCGCCTGCGGCATAGGCTTCCAAGGGAACTCGTCCGAACGGCTCGGTGCGGGAGGGGATCACGACTGTCCGCAGCGCCGGGTGGGTGAGCAGGGCACGAATGGTGGGGTCGAAGCGGGCAGCAGCGTCGCGTGAAGGCCGAGGGCCTTGATGCGAAAGGCGAGGTGGCGCTGGTAGGAGGTCGGGTACGGCTGGTCAGTGACGGCGGCCAGCAGCGCGTGGGGTACCGGTATCCGCTGGTGGCGGAGTTCCGCCAGTGCGTCAAGGAGATCATCCCAGCCTTTGTAGGGCTGGGCCCGGCCGAGGGCGAGTATGAACCCGGCCTGGGCGCCGGGTGGCAGCGCCGGCTGCGTTTCCTTGTATGTCCACTCGTGTGCGGTGAGCCCGTCGGGGAGGTCGAGCAATGCGTCCGCGGGCAACTGGTAGTCCTGGAGAAGGTGATCTCGCATGTAGCCGGAGATGGCGGCGATGCGGCCGTGGTGGTCGGCGATGTAGTGCAGGCCATCGAATTCGAACCGGATGCGGGCCTGATTGGCGGGGTCGTGCAGCAGGCCGGTCGAGCGCGGCACGACGGCGAGTCTGGACCGGATCCGATCAGACAGCAGTGGCGGGACGCCGACGAACGGTATGTCGAGCAAGATGACCGCGGCCGAGCTGGCGTGCGGCGACAGCTCATCGTGCAGCGCCCGGGCGGTCGAGGCGGCCAGATGCTGGAAGGCCGGCACGTCTCCGAAGCGGAACCGGCCGGCGGTGCCGTTGTCCAGGGGCCGGACGGTCGCCGCGGCCGCCTGGCAGATGTCGAGGCTCTCCTGGTGCCAGCCTGCCTGGTACTGAGGGCTGTCGGTGGCCAGGTAGACCGGGAGCACGACCAGGCGCACCGTGGGAGCAAGCAGGCTGATCAGGGTCCGCAGGAAGCCGCGGTTGGCGTATCCGGCCCCGGTTCCGGAACCGTAGAAGCCATTGAGCTGCCCCGCGTTTTCCGGACAGGGAATTTGCGGTTTATCTACGCGACTTCCTGCCCGTTCAGGTACTCGTCCATGACCTCTTGCGGAGTCCGATAGCCAAGTCCCGAGTGGAGACGAGTACGATTATAGCGGAGTTCGATCCA
>DASWFT010000303.1:0-13343 GCA_036394075.1 Streptosporangiaceae bacterium | reverse complement strand
AGCCTCGAACCGTGCTCGGCGAGATGGGTTGCGTCCTCCCCGACGACATCGAGATCCGGGTGTGGGACTCCTCGGCCGAGGTGCGCTACCTGGTGCTGCCCGAGCGCCCGCCGGGGACCGACGGCCTTGACGTGGCCGAGGACGAGCCGTCGCGTTCAGGAAGCCCGAGCCGCGGAACCGGCCGCCGATCCTCACCGAAGATGGGCGCGCGACTGATCGGCACATAGGGCGCCGCATCCGGTACCTGCCAGCGCCTGAAGCTGTCCGGGATGCCCTGGGCCGTGCGCGGCGGTGCCAGCATCACCCACCGATGAGCAGCATGTCGCCGAGCTGGTCGCCGGCATCACCAGCGTACACACTCCCGCCGCTATGCGCGCACATGGGCCGTATTTCGATCAAGACGCCGCATGCGCAGAAGTGGGTATTCTGCGCGGGCGGCGAGCCGGGCCGGGCAGCGATCGCTCTAACACATGGCCGCCAGGCCCGCGCAGGTGGTCACGGCATACCGCACATTCCGATGCGCGAACATTGGGGCGGGGTGATGTCACGTCCCCGGCTCGTTGCCGCACTTGCCGGGTCCGCCGATGTGGAGGACCCCGGAAATCCTCGCCGGTGATCTGACCGTGATCTTCGAGGGCGTGCTGGCCAGCGCGTAGGCTTTTGGCCCGGCGGCCCGGCCGCGCGAGAACGGGCGCCGCCGAAGAGATCCTTGACACCGCGGTGAGCGTCACGGCGCATCGTCCGGGACCGCAACCCGCCATATCGCGCTGACCTGCCCGTCCCGGCTGGAGCATTTGCAGGCCGAACGGACAGTGGTTCCGCGCGGCGCCGAGCGGACGTGGCTCGGAGGCAGCAGTTCCTCCCGAAAGCTCGAGCGGCTGCAGGGAAAGCTGCGGCAGGCACCTGGCGAAACGAAATCGTGGTGTGCGCTGAGCTGCCAGGGCAGAATGGCCTGGTGGCATCCACGGAGTCAGCGATGTCCGGAATGCTTCCCCTGCGCGACACGGATCCGCGCGAGGTTGGTGTATACCGGTTGCTCGGCCGCCTTGGTGAAGGCGGTCAGGGTGTAGTGTTCCTGGCTGTCAGTCCCACCGGAAGCCGGGCGGCGGTCAAGCTCCTGCCGCCAACCACGGACCCACAGGTCCGGAGCCGCTTCCTGAAGGAGGTCGCCGCAGCGCAGCGGGTCGCCCGGTTCTGCACCGCGCAAGTTCTGGATGCGGGAATCTTCGAACGGCGGCCGTTCATTGTCAGTGAATACGTCAGCGGGCTATCGCTGGTGGAGGTCGTCGAGCAGTTCGGACCTCGCGACGGCGCAGCACTCGAACGCATTGCCGTCGCGACGCTGACCGCGCTAGGCGCAGTGCATGCCGCCGGGATGGTGCACCGCGACTTCAAGCCTGGCAATATCCTCCTCGGGCCCGACGGGCCAGTGGTGATCGACTTTGGGCTGGCGGCCGTTCCCGGCATGACCACTACGGGCCTTTCTGGCCAGGCCGCCGTGGGGACTCCGGCGTTCATGGCTCCAGAGCAGCTGGCCGGGGAGCGAGTGACCGCGGCGGCCGACATGTGGTCGTGGGCCGTGACGATCGCGTTCGCGGGTACCGGTGAGCTGCCCTTCAAGGGCGAGTCGCTGACAGCCACGGCCTACGCGATTCTTCATTCCGAGCCCGCTGTGGGCCGGCTTCCCGAACCACTTGGCTTCCTCGTCCAGCGCTGCCTCAGCAAGGACCCAGCCGCCAGGCCGTCGGCCCGCGCGGTGCTCAGCGAGCTGGGGGCCGCCGGAGCGCAGCTGGCGGGCCCGCTCCCGCCAATGGCCTCCGCTCTCGCCACTGACGAGGAGACATCCAGCTCACAGCGCGCGTCTGCCGCGCCGCCGGAGCCGCCGCACGGCACGGGCGATGGCCCGATCGGCACCGGGCCGGGGTCCAAGCTTCGGCCGACGCGGCAGGGGAGTGGTCGCCCCTGGTGGCGCGGACGGGCAGCTGCGGTTCTGACCGGGATTCTGCTAGTTGCCGGCGCCGGCGGGCTAGCACTCATCCTTCTCCCGCGCGGCGCATCATCAGACCGGTCGGCGGGCAGCCACGCTGGCACCGGCCAGGAACTCGCTGCTGAGGGTGCCGCCAGAACGCGGGCCGTAACCTGGATATTGCAGCAGGTCAGCCGTGCCGCAGTCGTGTCATGTGATTACCAGGTATGCGCGGATCTGGTCAGCAGAGGCTTCCCGGCGGCGAACCTGTTGACGCTTGGGCCCGGGTCGCCCGATCCGCTCGCCTCTGACCTGGTGGTCGCTACTGCCGCTATCCAAGCCCAGTACGGCGCCCGCCTCGCCTCCGTCTACGCTCCGGTCATCATCGCGAGCTTTGGCTCAGGGAACGCCAGGATCGACATCAGGTGGGTCTTTCCGGGCGGCACCGCCAAGTATCGCGCCGTTCAACAGGCGGCGCTACGCGCCAGGAAATCTACCGACGCCCAGCTGCTGACGAATAGCCAGGTCACGCTCTCGGCCGTAGCCAGAGCACAGCTCCTTAGCGGCGATATTGATCCGCGGCTGCCGCTGCTCATCGCCACAATGGCCTATTATCGCCCGGTGCGCATCGTGGACTTCGTCGACCAGTCGCCTGGTGGCGGACCTGCCAGCCTCCTGCGGTCGGTGGACTTGGCAACGGCAGACAGGGCGGCGCACCTCACGCATGCGGCATACCTCGGCTGGATGCGGGCGTTCATCGACACGCAGCGAGCCCCGTACCGCCCCGCATGGAGCCAGCAGGTCACACTGCGTACTGGCCAAGCCGTGCTGAGGATCGGGTTTGGCGCGCCGAGCCCGCTTAGCTAGCCGACATCCGGAGGGCTGGTACCGGCTGATGGCTAGCCAGGGGCAGCGGATCCGTGGGCCGATGTAAGAGGTCAGAGGGATTACTGACAATACTGAGGAATCTCGGCCGGTCGATGATCGCCCGGCAGGCATACCGCGCCATGCTGATCACGCCGTCGCGGTCGGCAGCGATCACGGCAATATGAGGAAGGCCATGACGCGGGCTAATGGCCCGCGGCCTTGGTGCCGGCTAAAGCACATGCGGTGGGACCGCCAGCGACGCTCAGACCATGCCGGTGCGGCAAAAGGTGGGTCATCAGCTGCAGGCGGGGTACCGGCCACAGCCGGTTACGGGATTCTGAAACTTACGGGATCCTGAGGCGTCGGCTCAGGGCTGGCAACGGCGGTTGACAGCTCGGCCACCGCCCCGATCGACGTGATCCACGGGGGATCATTGCACCTTTCGTCCAGGCGTACCTGCTGGCCTGTGGCCTGGCGTGCCTGCGGCTCAGCCGCGCCAGCGGGGGCCCGTGCCCGCTGGGCCGCAGCGGTCTACCAGAGGTGTTGCCGGGTGCTGTCCGATAGTGGCTTCGTGGGTGCGGTTTCTGGTCGCGCCGGGCCTCGCGACGTTGGCCCTAACCATTCCGGCGAGGCGCGCCAGCCGGTGCGGGCACGATCTGGGTGGGCTGGCTGGCCTGAGACGGCCGGGGTGGCGCTGTCCCAGCCCGCCGTTGCGCTGGTGCTTCGGCTGACGGCGCCGCGTCCTGCCTGACCCGGCCGTGCACACCGTATACGTCATTGCTCCGCGCGACATGTTCACCCGCTACGCCGCCGCCTTTGCCACGACTGCCCGGCTGGGCGAGGGTCCCCATCGGGCTCCTTGTCGCAGCGCGGCTGGCCTGGCTGACCGGCGAACGCTGCCGGTCGCGGAACAGCTGGCACTCAGGGGCTTGAAGGCAGAATGGCTTTGGGCGCTGACCGGCCTCGGCCAGGCAGCGTCGCAGCGTGGCCAGGCTCACCCGCATGGCCGCGGCGGCCTGCCCGGAGCCGAGGTCCAGGAAGAGAGTGAGCGCGGTCGCTTCCCGCTGGCTGGTTGACAGCCTGCGCAGAGCCAGGCTCACGGCCGAGCGTTCGGGCCGCGGTGCCTCGTGCGGAGTGCCGGTGCAGCAGGCGGCCCCGCCCCCGCCCCGGGGCCGCCAGCTGCCGTCCTAGAGATGGTGATGCCTGGCCAGCCGTGACCGGGCCACCCAGCAGTCGCCGCGGGTGCGGCAAGGCGTCGTCCTCCCTTCCGCCCCGCTCCGCGCTTGCGCGACGACGTCACTGGGCCGCAGGGTGCCAGGCTGGACTCACCGCTCGGGTCACCGGTGCTGCCCATCGAGACTCCACGCTGGGTCACGTTCCTGACTCCGCTGGATCCCGGCAACTGACCCAGATCCAGACACTTTTAGGAAGAAACAAGAAGTTATCTTCCTGACTGAGCACACTAGAGGAGTAGAGACAGGAAGTAAAGAGCATGAACGATATGAACTAAGAAGAGAGGTGCAGATCCTTGGACGTAACTGGCGACAGAAGGGGCTAGACTCTTCTATCTTCTTCGGGTAAGGATGGTCACGTGGCCGGTCGGGGGACTGGCGGCGGCTCACGGGAAGGACGGTCATATGACCGGTGAGGACTGGCGGCGGCTCGCCGATTACGTCGTCGCACGCCGAGTCGAGCTAGGCATGCGGGACAGGCGGGCATTTGCCGAGGCGACCGGGGTGACCGAACGCACGCTGGGGAAGCTCGAGAACGGCCAGCGCGTTTCCCCCAGCACTCTCGGTATGGTCGAGAATCGACTCGGCTGGGCCCCGGGCTCGTGCCGACGGATACTGGCAGGCGGGGAGCCTAACGTGGGCTCGCCCGACCGCGGCCATGCCGAGTATGAAGACCCGACGCTGTGGCACATCGCGAGCACCCCGGGGCTGCCCCCCGACGTGGTTCGCGGCCTCGTCGCACTCGCCCGCAACTGGCGGCAGGGCGACGAAGGCACAGACGAGCAGGCCCGGCGGCGCGCTTGACCCCCCTGCCGCCCGGCGGGCCGCCCTGCCCCGCAGGCAGCCGGGGCTACATCACGCACGGGCAGGGCATCTCCCGCATCAGGAGAACGCGCGCAGTGCCGCCGTTCGGCGCGGCAGTCCGGCTGGTCGGGCGTGGTCGTCTTGCCGCGCCGAACGAGCATTCTGTCTGTTACGTCGGTGAGCCTGCATGCTCAAGATCACCTGCCTGGTTCGTGCGGTCTGGCAGGCTACTCACAGTGAGTCGGTCCTGGGCGGCAAGGCATTCTTCTGAACTGCTTCGCTGCGTTGCTGCGCCGTTTGCTCGCCGGTGACCTCTTCTGTGGCGTGGAAGGCCTCGAGTGCCTCGCCGGGGGTGTCGTAGTAGGCGCCGGGGCCGAGGGCGGCGCTGATGCCGTAGCTGTCGAGTTGCTTGCGCACTGCGCCGTGGACGCTGCTGATGGCGAAGTGGATGTGTTGTTTGCGGAGGTGTTCGATGGCGCGGGTGAAGACTTCTGCCGCGGTGTAGTCGACGTCGCCGATGGCTGCGCCGTCGAGGATCAGCCACCGCAGTGGGCTTCCCTGCGCGGTGAGGGCGGTGATGTCGTCGATGAAGCGGATGGCGTTGGCGTAGTAAAGGCTGGTGCCGAACCGGTAGATCGCCAGTCCTTCCTCGGTCCGCGCGCCGGGCCGGACTGGGGCGGGCTGCCAGTGCCCGGCCGGTGACTTCACGAGCAGGCTGTCGTTCGGGTGGGAGGTGTGACGCAGGTGGTCGATGATCGAGGCGGCGACGGCAAGCGCGATGCCTTCCTCGACCCCCAAGATCACGACCGCGGCGGTGGTGAGCAGGGCGATGGTGAACTCGCGGCGCCGGCAGGCCAGGATGCGCCGCATCCCGCCGACGTCGATGAGCCCGATGGCGATGAGGAAGACGATCGCCGCCAAGGCGGCGAGGGGCAGGCTGGCCAGCGGCCCAGTGAGCAGGAGCAAGACGATGAGCACCACCGCACTGGTCGTGAGCTGGGCCAGCTGGCTGCGCCCGCCCGCGCTGTCGGCCACCTGCGTCTGGGTCGGGCTGCCGTTGACGACGAAGGTGCCAGACAACGCGGCGGCCACGTTGGCGGCACCCAGGCCGACCAGGTCGGCGTCTTGGCTGAATGCCTCCTCATACCTCCCGGCGTAGGCGCGTGAGGTCGCCGCGCTCTGGGCGAGGATGACGGTGAACATCGACACCGCGGTGCCGATGAGCACGGCGGCGTCATGCCAGCCGAGGGCGGGCAACCCCAGGTGTGGCAGCCCTCGTGGGAGGGGGCTGAGCACGGCTACGCCTCGCCCCGCCAGGTCCGCCTCCTGGCTCACGATGATCGCGGCGATCACCGCGATCAGCAGGCCCGGGATCTTGCGGGAGATCGCCCGGGCAGCCAGCACGACCGCGATGACCCCGGCCGATATCGCCAGATCGGCCGCGTGTGCCTGTGGGAGCGCGCGGGCAATGTCCCAGAGCCTGGCCGGGGTGGCCTTGTCCGCGACGGTCACCCCCAGCATGTCGGGCAGTTGCCTGGCAGCCACCTGGATGCCGACGCCGGTGAGGAATCCGACCAGAACGGTCCGGGACAGGAAATTCGCCAGGAACCCGACCCGGGCCAGCCGGGCCAGCAGCAGCAGCCCGCCAGCGAGCAGGGCCGCGAGCCCGGCCAGCCGGACGTATTGCGGCGAGCCAGCGACCGCGAGCCCGGCGAGGGCCGCGCCAAGTATGGCCGCGGTGGCGGAGTCCGCGCCGACGACAAGGTGGCGCGATGAACCGAGGATGGCGAATACGGCCATCGGGAACAGCAGCGTGTACAGGCCGGTCACCACCGGCATCCCAGCGATCTTCGCGTACCCAAGAGCCACCGGGATGCTCACGGCGGCCAGGGTGATACCGGCAACCACGTCCGCAGGGATGTCAGACCGGTGCACAGGCAACAAGCCGCCCATCACCGGCGGCGCTCGCAGCCGTGCTCGCAGGAAGCGCCCGCCCGAATCTGGCACCGTCACCTCCGCTGCTGCCGCAGCCATGCCGGTCGGCTGCGTGTTTTACCTGCTAGCTGGGGCAGCCAGCGATGTAGTTCGCCTGCCAGCCATCATGCGTTCACTTGCCGTTCATTTCTAGGTCGGCGGCGCACGCGGCGAGCACGACAGACGCGGTCAGCATGCGCCGTCTGGTCTTCGTTCTGCGGCGAGCCGCGGGTTTCCACAGCTTCCGCGCCCCTGCCCTGCGAGGTCGCCCGAGACGCCCGGCAAGTGCACGCTGTGCTGCGGCTCGCCCGGTGTCAACAGTCTGGCCACAACCGAGTACCCCGGGAACACTGGCTGCTCGCTGCCGCCGATCACGCTGTGCTCCGGGCCCGGCTCCAGCGAATACCAGGAGGCCCAGGCCGGTTCTCGCCGGATGCCGGCGCTTGGCAGGCGCTCTCTGCGGGGATTGGGGGGAGAATGGTATTGCGTACCGGCCACCACGCCGTGGGCGAGCCCATGAGCGGCCGGGCAGTGGAGGCGCCGCATGAGCATCGGTGCGGTCCTGGCAGCGGCACGGCACCAGGCTGGTCTCACCATTACCCAGGTCAGCCAGCGGACCCGGATCAGGGAGACCCTTGTCCGGGGAATCGAAGCGGACGACTTCTCCGCCTGCGGCGCAGACTTCTATGCGCGCGGGCACATCCGCGCCATCGCTCGTGCCGTGGGCGCGGACCCCGAGCCGCTGGTCCGGGAGTACGACTCCAGCCACGGCCCACCGCAGGGCGGTGCCGCTGCCAGCGGAGCCGGGCCGTCTGGCCCCCTCCGGCCCAGGCAGCATCGCGGGCCGTACTGGGGCGTTGCGCTGCTGGTCGTGCTCGCGGCGGTCGCCGGCCTGGTCACCTATCACTTCGTGGTATCCCAGCCCGCTGGCAGCTCGCCGGCTGCCGCCCGCAAGCCCGCGGCCACCACGCATAAGGCCGCCCGCAAGCACCCGGCCGCGAAGAACACCCCGGCACCGCCTGCAGCGCGCCATAGCTCCACCGGCGTGGTGATCTCGCTGACCGCAGTCAGCGAACCCTGCTGGGCCGACCTCACCACACCGGCCGGCGCGACGATCTTCGAGGGCATCGTCGGCACTGGCACCTCGAAGACGTGGACGGAACGGCAGGCAGTCACCCTGAGGCTCGGCAACCCGGGCGCGGTCACCCTGACCGTGGACGGCAAGAACCGCACCGGGCTCGGGTCCAATCCGGTCACGCTGAACCTGGGACCCGGTCAGGGAAATCCCGGGTAGTGCCACCGAATGGGGCAGCTGATATCCCGGCCGGGGTGCTGCCCCGGCGAACCCGCCACCGGCACACAGGATCCGCCAGCCTGCTGGCCAAACCGCATGCACCGGCTACCACCAACCAGGGCCGCCGGGCCCGCACGCACCACGATCGGCCACCGACTTGAACCATGCGGTCACCGGCAAGTTGAGCCGCCTGAGTTCTGACGCTGCGAACCGCGCGGTCCTCGGCAAGCACTGACCAGCGCAGGACCTCCGGTCTGGATCACTCCGGAAGCCAGGGCCGACCCGGCCGTCGCCCGAGGGCCCGTGGTTCGCAGAGTGCGCGCCGCTGATCCCGCTGACCCGCCAGCGCACGAGTGGAACCGGCTGCGCGCGGCAGGCCCTCCGGGCCACCTGCCGCTCACCGACCATGGCGCTCGTGCCGTAGATGCTGCGCAGCCCGGCCGCAGCCTGCGCTGCGCGGTGAACCCGGTGCCCTTCCCAGGCTCCACGGGGCGGATCGTCCACACTGGGAACTCCCGCTTGACCCTGGCCAGCTCCGCCGCCGGGGTTCTGGTCATCACAGTTCGCCTCATTGGGCACGATCGAGCGGACGCCGAACGCTTGGACGCTGGGCCGCGTCTGGCAGCAGCCCGTCAGCGACCTGGATCTTGAGGCCGTCCCGGCGCAGGTCGTGGAGCACGCGGTGGGCGGTGCTCCACGGATCGGCTTGCGGGGGCAGATCGCGGCGGCCGTGGATGAAAAGATGCGGCACGGGCTCGCCTCCCGGTTAGGTGGTCCAAGGCCCGGTCGTGGTGCTCGCGACACGCGGCCAGCCCGCTACGTTCTAATTGCAGTTTACGCCAGCGAACTGCAATTCGTGTTCGAAGGACCGCCAGGGGCCGGTGTCGCGGCAACGTAAGGCCCGCCATCGATGAACGATGTGGCGTGGCGTAGCTGCCGTAGGCGGCAAACACCGCGGCAAGGATCACCCGGTCGCCCGCAGCTGGCCCATTGCTGATCAGGTGTCCGGCTAATTCCCGTTCGATAGCCCTCTAATGAGCTGGCACGATTAGCTCACGGCCCCGGTACAAGGCCTCCCGCTCCCCGAGGACGTAGGGAGCCATCGCCTCCCGCCGGCGCGTCTCCGCTTCCGAGGCCCGCCACGCCGCGCACGACTCCTTCGAGACCCAAAACGAGACACCGACGATTTCCTGCTCGTCTTCAGACCAGTACGCGTACGCGCGCAGCATCCCCTCCGGATGCGCATCTGGCCGCCACGCCCTCTCGAAGCCGGCCAGCGTGCCCGGCTTGATCCGGCGTGTCGTCATCCATACGAAGTGTTCCTCCATCGTGGCCTCCCCGGGGACCAGCACGGCGGTGGCCACCGGCACCGATGCCGGCGGCGGCCCCGCTTCTGCGATTATTCCTCGTCCGGCGGGACACCCGCGCTGGCAGCCCCGGCCCGAACGGGGGCTACCCAGCACACCCGCAACGGCCAGCAACCACCAGAGAGCACGCTCACGGCCGGCCACGAGAGCGAGGCGCGCAGTTGCGCGGCGCTAGGCCGATGGGACCTGGTTCGCAGCTTCCCGGTAAGCCTGATTTCCACTAATAGCCCGCACTTGGCCGACTGCGGCCTACAGCCGGGCGTAGTCCTGGATGTCCTGCTCGAATTCGGCCACCATCTCCGGGGTCAGGGTGCGGCGGGTTTGCGCGATCCCCCGCAGGACGTCCGCCGCCGAGGTGAGTTCTTCCCCCTGCTCGAACCTGACCCGCTCGAATACCAGCTGGGCCGTCCTGCGGGCGGCAAACTCGATATCGGCAGGGGTGAACAGCCTGGACCGCTCGACGATCTGCGCCATGTCCAGGTCCGGGTGCGGCATCGCCGCCAGATACCGATCCCAGATCGCCTGCCTAGCCTCTTCGTCCGGCGGGCCGACCGGGATGAGGTAGTCGAACCGGCCATGCCGCAAGAACGCGGTGTCTAGGTCACGGACCGAATTTGTCGCGTAGATGAGCAGCCGCTCATCCCGTTCACGGAACGGCGGGATCAGCTTCAGCATCTCGTTGGTGACGCCCTGGGCTGCAGAGACCGTCCGCGGCCGGCGCAGCCCGGCGATCTCCTCCACCTCGTCGATGAACACGACCACCTTGTCCAGCTCGGCGACAAGCGCGAACGCTTCCCGCAACGCGGACGCCAGGCCGGTCGGCGAGTCCCCGGCTAGCCGGGAGGGGAACAGTTCCACGAACGGTCAGCCGAGCCGGGAGGCAACGCCCTTCGCGAAGGTCGTCTTTCCTGTTCCCGGGGGGCCGAACAAGATGACGGCCTGGGGCGGGACAAGCCCCAGCCGGGCGGCGAGCTGCGGGCTGGCCAGCGGAAGGATGACCCGCCGTTCGATCAGCTCCTTCTCCCTGACCATCCCGCCGAGCTGGCCCCACGTGTCCGCACGGATCATGCGGCCACCGAGCTGCTCAAGTATGCCGACGTCGGCGGGCCAGACCGGCTCCAGCTTCTCGTAAAGGATCATGTCGCGGCGGACCGTGTACCCGCAGTGCTCCAGGGCAACCGCGCCCATCTCGCCCTCATCCGCCAGCAGGCACGCGACCCTGTGAACCCCCGCCGCCACCAGCCGCCGTTCCAGCTCGGTCAGCATCGCGCTGCCGACACCCCGCCGCCGCCATCCCGGCGCCAGGCTGATCCGCAACAGCAGCGCCCGGGCCCCGCCGGTGGTCGCAACCACCGTCCCGACCAGCTCATCCCCAACGACCGCCACGACAGCCGGCGCTCCCGCGCGGACCGCGGAGATCAGGTCGGATAGCCCGAACACCGGCGCCCCGGTACCGGCCGCCGGGTCATCCCACAGCCGGACCGCCGCGTCAAGATCATCCTCATGAAAGTCACGGATGCGCCAGGGCACCATCAGCCAAGTTTGCCAGTCCCCGCCAAACTCGCCCCCGGGCACCCGCCGACCAGACAGTGGCGCCCAGATCGGGCAATCTGTCCCGCCGACGAGTCGGCGGGTGCGCCCGACGCTGCTGGCTTGGTCCCTGGTAGGCGCCCGGAAGGCCATCCGGTTGCCCAAGCCGACCCAAACACCATGAACCGAGTGTGCCTGCGGGGAACCAGCGCGCGGTTCCAGATCAGCGGCTCAGCCCGCTAAGGCTGAGCGGGCGCCGGGGCCGGTGGAGTCGACCTCGAGTGTGCCTTGCAGGGCTTCTCCGCAGCGTCACAGCCGGCACGTGGCCCCCTGCCTATGGCAGAGACATCTCCCACTCGTGCAGATCGCCAGCCTCGATCGCGTGCTGCAGCGGGTCCATCGTGCCGGCCGTCTTGTCCTCGCCGAACAGTGGGCTGCGCCAGCCGCATGAGCAGGCCGCCTGGACGCCGCCCTCGCCCACCTCGTGGATTGTGGTGTGGTGGTCCATGGCGACCGGTGTCCTACAAGTGCACGACCGGGCAGGTCATCGTCCGCGTCACGCCGTCGAGGGCCTGGACCCGGGAGGCTACCAGCGTGCCCAGCTGGTCGATGTCCCGCGCCCGCGCCCGCGCGATGACGTCGTAGGGCCCGGCCACGCTCGCCGTCTCCGAGACGCCCGGCACGTCCCGGAGCGCCTCAGCCACAGTAGCTGCCTTGCCAGCTTCGGTCTCGATCAGAATGTATGCGGCGATCACAGTGACGACCACCAACCTTCTCGGCCTATTCAACCGCGATCGCGGAGATATGTCGTCCCAGGTCGCGCAGGCGCAGGCCGTCGGCACGGCGTGGGCGTGGTCGCGCCGTGGTGGCAGCGGACCTGGGCACGCGCCCCGCCCGGGTGTTCGCTTCCGCTGCTTTCGCTCCTCGGCCGAGGGGGGGGTTGGTCCGGCCGCCGGCGCACTTGGCCAGCGGTACGGTTTACACCTGCCGCGGGTTGGGTGACAGGCTGGCCAAAGCAATCGTGGGAGGCGCGGTCCCCATCGCCATGGCGGGGCACGGCGCATCCCGGAACGAAGAAGGTCAAGATGGCGCAGGGCACAGTGAAGTGGTTCAACGGCGATAAGGGCTACGGCTTCATCGCGGTCGAGAGTGGCCCGGACGTGTTCGTGCACTTCAGCGCGATCAAGGGTGACGGCTACCGCAGCCTGGAAGAAGGACAGAAGGTCGAGTTCGACATCACGCAGGGCCAGAAGGGACCTCAGGGGGAGAACGTCACGGTCATCGGCTGACGCACCGGCAGGGACCGCCTCCTCGGACGCAGGCACTACCTGAGTCCCGGGCACGCCCACTGGCCCCGGCACTGTCCCAGGCGACGGATCACGGTGGCTGGAGGGGATCTTCGAGCGCGCGGATCGCCGCGTTCCCGCGACAGGCGCCCGCGATGTGACCTCCTCCCAGCGAGCCCCCGCCGGGGCCAGATCCGTAGCTGGCGGCCCAGGCCGAAGTCGTGTCAGCGACCGCTGAACGCCCGAGGTGGGGCTGCTTAACCGCTGCCCGGGTGGTGCTACTCGCCGTTGGTCAGGCGTCCGCCGGTCGCGCCGGCGGCCGCCTGGCTGCCGATCTCGGCGGGCGGCGCGTCGGGCATCTCGCCGGGCCTGGGCACGCCCTTGAACGTGAGCTGCGCTTCCGGCCCGGTGCCCTCCACATCGACTATCACGATCTGGCCCGCCTTCAGCTCGCCGAACAGGATCTTCTCCGACAGATTGTCCTCGATCTCCCGCTGGATCGTCCGGCGCAGCGGCCGCGCGCCGAGCACCGGGTCATAGCCCCGCTCGGCCAGCAGCGCCTTGGCGGCCGGACGCAGTTCCAGGCCCATGTCACGGTCCCGGAGCCGCTCATCCACCTTGGCGATCATCAGGTCCACGATGGTGACAATCTCCTCCTCGGTCAGCTGGTGGAACACGATCGTGTCGTCCACGCGGTTCAGGAACTCGGGCCTGAAATGCTGCTTCAACTCCTCCTGCACCTTGGACTTCATCCGGTCATGCGAGCCCTTGGACTCACCGGACCGGGCGAACCCGACAGACACTCCCTTGGAGATGTCCCGGGTGCCCAGGTTGGTCGTCATGATGATCACGGTGTTCTTGAAGTCGACCAGCCTGCCCTGGGCGTCGGTCAGCCGGCCGTCCTCAAGGATCTGCAGCAGCGAGTTGAAGATATCCGGGTGGGCCTTCTCGATCTCGTCGAACAGGACCACCGAGAACGGCTTGCGGCGGACCTTCTCGGTCAGCTGCCCGCCTTCCTCATAG
>DASWFT010000302.1:0-2659 GCA_036394075.1 Streptosporangiaceae bacterium | reverse complement strand
CGGGTGGTCCGCGTACCAGCCGGTGTGGTCCGCCGCTGGCCCGCGGTCCAATCCGCCTGCTGCTGCGGTACGGATGATCCAGACCAGTAGCTCATACGAGCCGATCAGGCTGACTGGCTGTAGCACTCTGAAATGGGCCGTTGACAGTTGGTCAATGTTGAGGCGGTTTTACGGACCGCCACCATACGTAGTCTGAACTGCGGATATGCGGCTGCGGCTGAACTTCGCCCCGTATTCGCCAGAACGTAACTAGATAGGTTCCCGATGAGCCTCGGAGGGGCGGCGCTTTAGTAACCCCCGCCGGCAACCACCGTCACTACGACACACAGTGCAGGCGTCAACTGTGAGGATCTTGACAATTCAGGCGTGCGGCCGCCCGCATGGGGTGGACTGGCCGCGTGCGCGGGAGATTTGCGGCTGCCGTCGGGCACCCGGCATCGCGTTAGGCGGCGATGGCGGGGGGACGCGGGGCGCGGCGCAGCCATTGCCAGAACGTGCGTCGCGGCCGGCGGGGCGGAGGGGGCGGCCCGGCGGTGATGCCTGCGCCGTGAACCGAGCCTGCGATCTCGACGCGCAGCTGGACGGGGACGCCAGGGCCAGGCGGCTCGGGCAGCGTGACGCTCCCGCCGCGCAGTGATATGTCATCGGCGTCCACCACGATGCCCGGCCTGGTGATCAGCCTGAGCCCCCCGCCTCTCACCTCGGCGGTGATGCGCAGCAGCGGCTGGGTGATCACCGCCTGGGTGAAGTCCAGCGTCACGCCGCCGCCTTTCACCTTGACGTCCAGTTCCTTCGGCACTACCCAGCGGCCATCCCGGCGGACGCTGCTGCCGCGGACGTGGATCCGTACCAGATCCTTCGGCGTGGCGCTCACCGCGCCCGCGCCGGGGGGCAGGACAGCGGCACCCGGCGTGGCCGGCAAGTCGGCAGTCAGCGCCGCGAGCTCGGCGTAGGTCCTGGCGGTCAGCGCGCGTTCCAGGCGGTCGTCCAGTTCTTCGGGGGAGAGCCGGCCGTCCCCGGCGGCTACCCGCAGCAGTTCCGCCACCTGATCGCGGTCCGCGTGTGATGCGCGGAGTTCCCCGCCCGCGACGGCGGCAGGCAGGTCACTCTGGCCGTCTGTGCTGGATTGCGGGTCCGCCATGCCCCAGACCCTAAGGCAACGCGCCGATGCGCGCCACGCCAACCAAGACCGCCGAGGAAATCCTCGATTTCCCTAGCCAAATATATCGCTAAGATTCCCGCGGGACACTAAGCTTAGGTTTTAACCCGTGACCTGCGGTTTGGCGGGTCGTTTTTGCCTGGGTTGCCGGTTTTGGCTGGGACTGGGTAGCGGCGGGCGGGGCCGCTAGTGGATCCTTTGGGCCGTCCGGGGCCGGGCCGGGCGGGTTTAGCGACATGGGCGGGTGTGCCCAGGTGGGGGCGGATGTTTGTAAACCCGCGGCGGACCCGTCCGGGGCTTAATGGCCGGGCGGGATCGGGCCGGGTTTCCCAGGGGCGGCGCAGGTCGGCGGCCAGCGGGCGGGCGAGCAGGAGCTGGGCGAACGCGGCCATGACCAGGCGGACCCACCGGTCGGCCTGCCCGGGGGTGCGGACTTTGGCGGCGGTCAGCCCGAGGACGCCCTTGAGAAACTTGAAGGTGTGTTCTTCATCGAAACGGGCCAGGTAGGCGCGCCATAGCTCGTCGGGGGACAGCGGGGCGGGGCCGGCGTGCCAGAGCCACATGGTCTTGTGCGGCTTGCGCCCGTCGGGCAGGTGCTCGACGGTGACGCGGAGCACGGTGCCGGGCAGGACCGGCAGTTCGCCTTGCCAGCCGGCGAAGTAGCCGCGGTCGCCGTGGATGAGGGGGTGGACCTGGTGCCAGGCGGCGACCTCGACGGTGCCGTATTGCGGGGTATCCGGGAGGGTGAGGGTCTCATCGGGTTCGGGGTTGCTGTCTTGCCGGCTGTCCGCGCAGGCGACCGGGATGCCGTGCCTGACCGGGCGGCCGGCCTTGCCGGGCCAGGTGACGGGTTCGCGGTAGAACACCTGGTCGCTGGCCAGCCGGATGAGCAGGTGCACGCGCTGGCCGCGCAGCGCGCAGGTCAGCGCGGCGGCGCTGTAGCCGGCGTCCAGGATGACCAGCGGCGCGCCGGCGCCGTCGGCGCCGGCCGCGTGCAGGCGGCGCAGCAGGTTCCTGATCTGCCGGATCGTCTGGGCGGTGCGGGTGCCGGCCGTGGTGCGCTCCACGTCGGCCAGGGCGGTCCAGGCGGTGCGCAGGTGCCCGAGGGCGGCCAGGAACTGGTATTCCCAGCCCGGGATGGTCTTGCGGGTGCCGTCGCACCGGCAGGCGTCATGGTGGACGTGCCCGCGGCCGGGGGAGCATCCGGCGTCCGGGCGGGGGTAGGGGGTGGCGTCGATGGCGAACCGCAGCCGCGTCCACCGCGCGCACGCCTCCCGGACGGCGGCGGCCTGGCCGGCGGGCACGCCCGCCAGGGCCCGTTCCAGCAGGCCGTAGTCGATCCGGTCGTGCCCGCCGGCCCATTCGCGGCCCTGCTCGCCGTCGATGAGCTGCGGCAGCGTGCCGGTCAGCAGCTGGGCGAAGGCCTCCTCGTCGATGCGCCCGGCGGCCAGCGCGTCGTACAGCGCGCCGTGGCCGCGGCGGAAGGCCGGCACCAGCGAC
>DASWFT010000301.1:0-3682 GCA_036394075.1 Streptosporangiaceae bacterium | reverse complement strand
TACTTGAACGGCGGCACGTTCGCGTCCCCGTCGAGCCGGGCCCTGATCACCTTGCCGACGTAGCGTCCCTCTTGGATCGCGGGCTGGGCCACGCCAGGCAGCTTGTTCAGCGACACCATGTCGCCGATCGCGAACACCTCGGGATGGCCAGGCAGCGTGCAGTCGGGCATCACCACGACCCGCCCGGCGCGGTCGGTTTCCGCGCCGGTCGCCTCGGCGAGCATGCTGGCCAGCGGCGATGCCTGTACCCCGGCCGCCCAGATCTTGGTGCGGGCATTGATTTTCTCAAGCCCGGCCGCGCTCTTCACCGTGATGCTGTCGGCGTCCATGTCGGTGGCCGTGGTGTCCGTCCGCACCTCAACGCCCAGCTTGACCAGATGCTTGCGGGCGTAGCGCTGCAGCTTCGGATGGAACGGGCCGAGGACCGCCGGGCCGGCCTCGACCAGGATGACCCGGATCTCCTTGGCGGTATCCACCCAGCGGTACTCGCGCGGCAGCACCTTCTTCGCGAGCTCGGCCACCTGGCCGACCAATTCCGCCCCGGTTGGGCCGCCACCGACCACGACGAATGTCAGCAATGCCTTACGCAGCGACGGATCCGGGACCGTCTCGGCAAGCTCGAACGCGGACAGGATGTGACTGCGCAGCCTGCGCGCGTCCTCAAGGGTTTTCATCCCCGGCGCGAAGCCGGCCCAGTGGTCGTTGCCGAAGTACGCATGCGTCGCGCCGCCCGCCACGACCAGGCTGTCGTAGCGCCGGTGCAGCTTGCGACCGTCCGGCGTCACCCCATAGACGAAATGCTTGTCCAGGTCGAAGTGCGTGACGTTGGCCAGGACGGTCCTGGCGTTGCGCTGATCCTTGATCACCCGGCGCAGCGGTGGCGCGATCAGGCCCTCGCTCAGCAACCCGGAGGCCACCTGGTATATCAGCGGCTGGAACAGATGATGGTTGGTCCGGTCCGCAATGGTTACGTCCACGTCGGCGTGAACCAGTGCCTTTGCCACATTCACACCGCCGAACCCGCCGCCCACCACGAGCACCTGATGCCGTCCGCTTGTCTCGCGGGCCAGAGCAGAGCCGCTGGCTTGGTCCGTCATCGGCATCGACTCGCCCTTCACCGGCGCCAATCCACTGCTTCACAGGCGATGCCCTGGCCGCTGCCGATGCACATGGTCACGAGCGCGTAGCGGCCGCCGGTGCGGGCGAGCTCGTAGAGCGCCTTCACGGTGATCGGCGCGCCGGTCGCGGCGACCGACCGGGTGGCCGATCGGCTGCCCGCCGGAGTCCGGACGCCGCTCAGTACGACGACCTGACGTGAAGCGTTCATTCCGCCTCCAACCCCTGGTGACGGTCTTGAGCGTAGGCCCCGCGACCGCCCCCGCCATTAGCCTCGCCGACCGTCTTGCGCCCTTGGCGTTAGTCCCGCGGACACCCGCGATGGGGACGGTGGCCACGTTGTGCGCAGCCACCGCGGATTCGCCAAGGGGTTGTCACGCCAGCTATGGACGGTGTGCCCCAGGCGGGGCAGGCTCGGTGACATATCCCATCGGAACGGCGGCTCGCACATGATCGACAGGGCGAGCCAGCCGGCCGGCTGCCGGAGGCAACTTGTGGCAATCCCGCGGCCGGAGCGGAAAGGACAAGCTCATGGCTGACGCGGTAATCGTGGCCGCGGCCCGGTCGCCGATCGGCCGCGCCTTCAAGGGGTCGCTGAAGGAACTGCGGCCCGACGACCTGACCGTCACCATCGTGCGCGCGGCGCTGGACAAGGTGCCGCAGCTCGATCCGTCGAACGTGGACGACCTGATGCTGGGCTGCGGCCTGCCCGGTGGCGAGGCCGGGTTCAACATGGCCCGGGTGGCCGCAGTGCTGCTCGGTTGCGACCACCTTCCCGGCACCACGGTTGCCCGGTACTGTGCGTCGTCCCTGCAGACTACGCGGATGGCGATGCATGCGATCAAGGCCGACGAGGGCGAGGTGTTCATCTCCGCCGGCGTGGAGACGGTGAGCCGGCACGTCAAGGGCAGCAGCGACTCGTTGCCTGACACCATGAACCCGCTGTTCGGCGACGCCTCCGCGCGCACCGCCACGGCGGCCAAGGGCGGCGCCGAGGGCTGGTACGACCCGCGGCAAGACGGAAAGCTGCCCGACGCCTACATCGCTATGGGGCAGACCGCGGAGAACGTGGCGTCGATGTGCGGTATCAGCAGAGCCGAGCAAGACGAGTTCGCAGTCCGCTCGCAGAACCTCGCCGAGCAGGCGATCAAGAATGGCTTCTACTCGCGCGAGATCACCCCGGTCGAACTGTCGGATGGCACCACCGTGGACCGCGACGACGGCCCTCGCCCGGGTGTCACCCTCGACGCCGTCGGCGCGCTCAAGCCCGTGTTCCGCCCCGACGGGACGGTTACCGCGGCCAACTGCTGCCCGCTCAACGACGGCGCGGCCGCGGTCGTGGTGATGAGCGACCGCAAGGCGCGCGACCTGGGGATCACCCCGCTCGCCCGGATCGCTGCCACCGGGGTGAGCGCGCTGTCGCCGGAAATCATGGGCCTCGGCCCCGTCGAGGCGAGCAGGCAGGCAATGCGGCGGGTCGGCATGACCATCTCCGACATCGACCTGGTCGAGATCAACGAGGCGTTCGCGGCGCAGGTGATTCCCGCCTACCGCCAGCTCGGCATCGACATCGACCAGCTCAACGTGCACGGCGGCGCCATCGCGCTGGGCCACCCGTTCGGCATGACCGGCGCCCGGATCACCGCCACCCTGCTCAACGGCCTGGTCGCCCTGGACAAGACCGTCGGCCTGGAAACCATGTGCGTTGGCGGCGGCCAGGGCATGGCGATGATCGTCGAGCGGCTCAGCTAGTCAGGCGCACAGGTACCGCCGTCGCCGCCGAATTCGATGGCCTGGGCTCGGTGGAAATTTACTGCCGGTAGAGGCCTTGCAGGCCAGGACATCTCCGGGCCCCCGGGCTGTTCTGAGGTGGGTAAGGCTCAGCAGAATCCCGGTGTCCCCCGCGCCACGCCCAATGACACGATCACAAAGCGCCCCACTCCCACATGGCGGAGAAGCAGATGAGTGACCCCCAAGTCCGGTCGGTAAGCCCGCCACCGCACCTCGATCACGAGGCACTGGCCTGAGCGCAGCGCGAGACGCTCAACACCCCACGACGCCCGTATGGGCTGGCCGCCAGGTACTGTTCCGGCTGCTGGACATCCTTTACGGGCGCAAGCGGACGCTGTCGAAGTTCAAGGCACTAGAGCTGGCGGCGCGGGTTCCGTATCAGAGCTGGGAGCAGGTCGCCTACATCGCGATCACGCATATAGCGCAGCGCACCGGGCTTGCCCGCCGCATCCATGATCAGGTGGCGGAGGCGCGGGCCCAGCAGGATAACGAACAATGGCACCTCCTGATCCTGGAGGGTTATTCACGGGGACGTCCGGCTGGTAACGAAATGTGTTGAATAGCGGCGCGCCTACGTGAAAGGCGGCCTGCTTCTCGAAAGGATTGGGCTACCATACTCAGTCCAGAAGAAACAGGCCGCATATGTATCATACCACGGGATTCACCAAAGCCGAGATCACGGAGTTGTGCGCCAGGATCGAAGCCCGGAAGTTTGCGCCAGGGATGCGCAGATGGCCGCCGATATTGGGATTGCGCAATGCACTCACGGTGACCT
>DASWFT010000300.1:0-4027 GCA_036394075.1 Streptosporangiaceae bacterium | reverse complement strand
AAGCAGTGGGCGAGCTACGGCCGCGACGGGCAGGCGGCGCTGGTCGAGGGCATCAGCATGCGCCGGCTGGGGGAGCCCGCGGACATCGCCAACGGCGTGCAGTTCTTCGCGTCCGAGCGGTCCTCGTGGGTCACCGGGCAGATCATCGCGATTGACGGCGGCCATGCTGGACTTTGACCTGGCCGACGACGGCTACCTGGCCGAGCTGGCCGGCCTGGTCGCCATCCCGAGCACTTCACGACCCAGATCGGCCTCAGCCCGACCGCCTACCGCCGGACCTTCGGACACGTAAACCCCAGCGATCGTTCCCGCTAACCGCGGGCGGGACTCTCATATCGCGCTTGGTGGTGCCGATGAGCTGTTGATGCGCCAGGTCCGCCCGAGCCGGTAGAACGGGTGGGTGCCAGAATTGCCCGAGGTTGAGACCGCCCGCAGCCTGATCGCTGACCAGGCCCTGCACCGGCGCATCGTGGAGGTCGACGATTCCGACAGCTACGTCCGGCGGCCGCACTCGGCCGGCGAGTTGCGGAGCGCGTTGACGGGACGCAGCCTCACCGCCGCGTACCGGCGCGGCAAGACGATGTGGTTCGAGACCTCACCGGCCGGCGACGCGCCCGTGCCCGGCGGCCCTCCCGTGCCCGGCGGGCCGGAGCTCGGCATTCACCTGGGCATGAGCGGCCGGATCGTGGTCACGGGCCCGGACGGCACCGTGGCCGAGGGCGGCGACCCGAACCGCTATGACGCCCGGCCGCGCAAGGCCGAGTGGAGCCGCTTCACCCTCACGTTCGCGGACGGCGGCAGCCTGGTGCTGCTCGACCCGCGCCGCCTGGGGCGGGTCCGGCTCAACCCCAACATCGGCGCGCTCGGGCCTGATGCCACGCAGGTCACGCCCGCGCAGTTCCGCGCGCTGATCATGAAGGGAAGGATCGCCGTCAAGGCGCGGCTGCTCGACCAGTCCAAGATCGCCGGCATCGGGAACCTGCTGGCCGACGAGATTCTCTGGCAGGCCAAGATGTCACCTCTGGCGCCGGTCGACAGCCTGTCCTCTGCGCAGGTCAATCGCCTCTACCGTGCGCTGAAGTCGGTCCTGGCGTCCGCCATCGCCAAGGGCGGCGCGCACACCGGCGAGATCATCGCGGCCCGCCACCCGGGCGGCATCTGCCCGCGGGACGGCGCCCCGATGGCGCACGGAATGGTCGGCGGGCGGTCCACGTGGTGGTGCTCACGCGAGCAGGCCCTCCGGCCGTATCAGCAGCCACGCGGCCGGGCCTCATGCGCGGCGAGCGAAGTATGAAACTTCCCGGCGCGTATCGCGGCTGGTATCGCGTTGGGCCGATCGGGACCAGCGCCGACGGTCGGCGGCTGCCAAACATTTCTCAACAGACGTTGACGTAACTCAACATCCGGGCTACACCTGAGGCACTTTGCAATACGGGCATTGATGGAGGAGAGATGATCTTACGCAGACACAGGCTGTGGCATGTCGTTGGAGCCGGTCTGGCCCTCGCCTTGCTGCTGGGCTACCTCGGCGTCCAAGCGGGATCGCCCCGCCAGCATTCGCCGCCACCGGCCAGTTCCACGGAGTGAACTGGGCCGACCCCAACGACAACTTCATCACCGGCCCGAACATCCCTGTCGGCCTGTCCACGTCGGATAGCTACGCGACCACCTTCACGAAGGCCACGGCGATCCTCAAGGGTTTCCAGAGCTTTGGTGCCAACACGGTCCGGATGGGGATCAACGCGGCGACCACCTCGTCATCGTGGTGGAACAGCGTGACCGGGGCGTACGACGCGGCCACCGCGCTCGGCATGAACGTCATCATCGCGCCATGGCTGCAGGGCGGAACAGTCAGCGACACCACGTCCTTCTACCAGATGTGGGACACCGTCATTAACAAGTACGGGGGAAGCAGCAACTTCTATTTCGACATCATGAACGAGCCCTATGCGTACAGCGCCACCAACCTGACCAACTTCGAGGCCGGGTGGCTGGCCCGCTACCCCAACGTCCCGCGGGGCCGGGTCATCGTTCCCGGCACGTTCGCCGACAACAACCGGGTGCCGCGAACGTGGCACCCGGTCCGTCATGTCTCGCTGCGTCATTGACCTCTTAGCTGGTGCAGTTGTGGCTGAATGGACGCGGCACCTACCTCGATGAAGGGCGGGCATGATGGCTACACCAGCGCCGGGGAACCCGATCTCACATGTCGTGATCTTTGTTCAGGAGAATCACACCACCGACAACTACTTCCGTTCGATGGCGGCGTACGGCGCCAACGTCGCAGCCGACTGGCCGGTCGCGGCCAATCCGCCGGCTTCTGATCAGCCCCACGACCGGCACGCCTACTACCGGTGGCTGACCGGAAGGATCACCGGCGCACACGTACAGTTCGACACCACAGCGGTGCTGCCCTTCTACGCGTGGCTGGCCGCCTCGGGGGCGTTCCTGGAAAACCACTGCTCTGGTTTCGGAACGAACTCCACCCCGAATCATCTGCTGATCGTCGGGGGCCAGACCCCGACGCTGAAAAACCCCTCACGTAGCGCACCCCAGCCGGTGTGGGACATGCCGTCGCTACCGGGCCACGCCGCCGACAACAACCTGAGTTGGAAGGCGTACACCGGCTCCAGCGGCTACCCGCTGGAGTTCTACACCCAGCTGAAAGGCTCACCGAACATCGTCCGCTCAGCCGGGCCGTCGGCGCAGTTCCTGGCCGACGCCGCCGCAGGCAGCCTGCCCGCCCTGTCGATGGTCTGGCACGACAGCCCCTATGACGAGCATCCGGTGGCCGATGTCACACGCGGGCAGAACGCGATCTGGCAGGCCGTCGGCGCAGTCGCCTCGGCCGGGTTGTGGAACTCTACGGTGTTCCTGCTGACCTGGGACGACTGGGGCGGCTACGACGACCACGTGGCGACCCCCAACGTCGAGACCGACCTCGGCGGCATCCAGCTCGCCTACGGGCCACGCCTGCCGCTGCTGATGTTCGGTGGCCGCGTCCGGCCCGGCATCGATCATCGCTGGTGCTCGCATGCGTCAATCCCCAAAACGGCCCTGCAGTTGTTCGGCCTGCCGGCGCTCGGCGTGGCCCGCGTGGACAACGATCCAGGGCTGGCCGACCTGATCGACCTCAGTCCGCAGCCGCCGTCGTTCGCCCCGGCGCCCCCGGCCTACGGCACCACCATCACCCAGCCACCAACGCCGCAGCCCGCTCCAGCCCCGAGCCCGCCTCCGCCCCCGCCGGTATCCGTGCCGGCGCCAGTCGGGCCGGTGCTGCTCCGCGACGGCACCACCTTGCCTCCGCCCAACGACGTACCGCTCCCATAAACCGCAGGCCGGGCTCCTCAAGATCAGATCGGCCAGCGCGTCATTTTCGGTATTATCCGTACCTTCAGGAAACCCGCAACTAATAGCCTTAGTGACTAAGGCTATTAGTATGAGTCGTTTATTCCCAGTGGTGGCTTGGTGTTGGGGAATTTTCCACTAAAGTCCCCCTTTCAGCGTACGGTAGATGCCACAAAGGTAACCCAGGGGAGGGCTATCAGATGCGGCATGCAAGCTCATTCGGCGCAGCCATCGGCTATCGGACACCGCTCATCTGGTGGAAGAAGGGCCGGATCGCCGCCGCGGGTGCAGCGGTAGTCGCTGCGTTAGCGGGCACGTCGATGGCTGGCGTCCCGGCGGCCTCAGCGAGCCCGAGTGAGACGGTCATCGTCACCTCGGATGGGCTCCTGAGCCCGGTCGCGGCGGTGTTGGAGGTGGGCGGCACCGTTGTGACGCAGTACCACCTCATTGACGGGGTCGACGCTTTGATCCCCACGGCTGCGGAGTCGCTGCTCGCGGCGCTGCCGGGTATCACCGTGACTCCTGATGTTTCGGTGAATGTCCAGGCTGCGACGGAATCGACCGGGCCCCACCCGCCATCTGATGCGTTCTTGCAGGAGACCGGGTCTACGCGGCTGGCGTCCAGTGGCGACACCGGGCAAGGGGTCACCGTAGCCGTGCTGGACACAGGTATCGACAA
>DASWFT010000299.1:0-1502 GCA_036394075.1 Streptosporangiaceae bacterium | reverse complement strand
AGGTTCAGATGACCGCGCAGGATCGCGAGCACGACCGCGAACACCGGTGCCATCACCGCGGCCAGGGCATATCCGGCTAGCCTGCGTCTGCGCGGCAGGCTGGACTTTTCGCTGCTGGCCATCTCGCCTCCCTCGCCGATCCCCTGATTCATAGGGTTTCGCGCACGCCAGTCGCGATCATCGATGCCAGCGCATACTTACGCCCCCGGCTGACCCCACCTACCGGATCCCGGCTAGCCCCGTCTTTCGCAGATGCGTGTACGTGACCTTTCTGTAGTCTGGTCGTGTCTTGATTTTTCAGCGTTTCATGGGACTTCCGGGATTTGATCTGCCAGGTTCGGCCGCGTGCCTGATGCCGCCGTCTACGGACCCCCGAGCCTGGATAAAGCCCTCGGCTCGCTGCCAGTCGTGGCCTCCTTCCTGGAGGACCTGAACGTCGCCGGGATCATCGATGAGCTGTGCCCGGTCCGCGACGTCGCGCTGGCTACCCATGGTCAGATCATCGAAGCGATGATCGCCAACCGGCTTACGTCGCCGACACCGCTGGTCCGCGTCATCGACTGGGCCCGCGCCTGGGCCGTGGACCACTGCTTCGGGATCAGCCCGCAGGTGCTCAACGACGACCGGCTCGGCCGTGCCCTGGATGCGATCGCCCCGCACCTGGATCAGATCGCTGGCACCGTCGGCGCCACGGCGATCACCCGGTTCGGACTGGATGTCTCCCAGATCCACTGGGACATGACCTCGATCTCGCTGTATGGCGCCTACGAGCAGGCCGATGCCGATTACGCCCAGCCCAGGTACGGGCACCCCAAGGACCGGCGGCCTGACTTGAAGCAGATCCAGACCGGGATCGGCACCAGCGCTGATGGCGGCATCCCGGTATTCCACCGCGCCTACGACGGCGGCGCAGCCGAAGTGTCGCAGGTGACCGGCGCGATGACCGCATTGAAAGACATGGCCGGCCAGCGCCGTTTCCTGCTGATCGGCGACTCCAAACTGATCTCCTACCCCAACGTGCGGGACATCGTCGGCGCGAAGGTCGCCTTCATCGCCCCGGCCCCCAAGCAGCACGTGCCCGTCGGCGTGCTGGCCGTCTGCGACCTGGATGCGGCAGTCCCGGTCGACTACACCGCGCGACGCGACGCCGGCAAACCCGCTGACCGGCGCGGCACCTGGCGGGTGTATGAGGACACGATGGTGATGTCACCACCCAGACGCACCGCCGGCCCCGACCTCACCCTGCGCCGGATCTTCGTGCACTCCACCGTCCGCGCCGGTGCCGCCCAGAGTGCCCGCGCCAAGAAACTCACCCGGGCCACCGGCGATCTGGACCGGCTGAGGCGCGGCCTGGGCACGCGGCACTACCCCGATGAGGCCGCCGTGCGCAACCGCCTGGCCGTCATCGGCAGGACCCGCCGCGTCGCGGCCTATCTGACCGCCACCGCCGGCACCGATGCGGCCACCGGCAAACCTACCCTCACCTGGGAATTCGACCAGTC
>DASWFT010000298.1:0-10932 GCA_036394075.1 Streptosporangiaceae bacterium | reverse complement strand
TGCCGTGGTGGTGGTTGGTGGGGGTCACTTGCCCCAGCCGCTGGTGCTCATGGGGTTCTCCTTCCTGTGCGGTGTGCTTCCAACGCCTGCCGGGGCGGCGGCGCTCAGCAGGCAACACGTTCCCATGGTGACGCATGGAATGGAGCCGGAAATGTGGCCTATAGCGGCGATTTGAGGGTACGGGCGTTGACGACAGAGAGTAACCTTCTGGCACGAAACCCGAGACAACCACAGAATCTGGTGTCAGCGAGTAACGGGGGCTTGACAGGGGGCGTACCTGCTCTGTGACAATACGGGGCAATGCTCTTACCGCCTGCTACCGTTTGCACTGTCAGAATCACCGCGCGTTCACCGAGGAGGAGCCGATGCGTCCGGGCCTCTGCAATCGTGTGCGAAGGCGAGTCCCGGCTGTGAGTGCATGGCCTGTCTGGGAGAATCCCCGGTGGCTGGTGGCCTTCATCGTGGCGGTCCTCACCGCCTACGTGCTGGCCATCGGCGCCACCGTCCGGGCACCATCCATACCTGCCCGCGATCTGCTCGTACTCGTATTCCTGTTGGTCTGCATTGGTGCGACCGTGGAACTCACCAAGCGGGCAGGAGAGAACGCGGGGCTGATCAAGGATGTCTACGCCGTCTGGGAACTCCCCATCGCGCTCCTGCTTCCGCCCGTGTACGCATTGCTGGTGCCGATCTTCAGGTTGGGGCTTGTTCAGTGGCGCATCAGGCGCATACCGCTCCACCGTAGGGTGTTCACCGCAGCCATAGTCGGGCTGTCGTACGGCAGCGCCTCGCTCGCTTTTCATGGGCTCACTGGTACTCCCTTCGAATCGGCTATTTCACCTGGGGCTCACGGCTCCGCCTGGATGCTCGCCGTGGCCGCCGCCGCGATGCTGGGGTGGGCGGTCAACATCGCGCTACTGCTGCCCGCCCTCAAGGGGACTGACCCTGCAGTCCGTGTCCGCGATCTGGTGCTGGGCCGTGAGGCGGTGCAAAACGACACAGCCGAGCTCTGCGTCGCGGTCCTTGTCACGTTCGGAATCGCCTTCACCCCCCTCACCATCGTGTTCGCCCTGCCGTTCGTCACTCTGCTCCAGCGCTCGCTCCGGCACGCCCAATTGCTCAATGCTTCCCGCATCGATTCCAAGACCGGGCTGCTCAACGCCGGCACCTGGGAGCGCGAGGCGGCCTCGGAAGTGGCGCGAGCAGTGCGTACGCGGACTCCGCTCGCCTTGATGCTGATCGACCTTGATCACTTCAAGGCAGTCAATGACGCCCACGGTCACCTGGCCGGAGATAAGGCGCTCCGGGCCATCTCGCGCACCTTCAAGATCTTCCTGCGAGACTACGATCTGGCCGGCCGGTTCGGCGGGGAGGAATTCGCCCTGCTGCTCCCGCAGACGGGGGAAGCAGACGCGCACCGTATTGCCGAGCGTATGCGAGTTCATATCGCTGATATGCCCATCGCCGCTGGTGACGACCCAGAGGCAGAGTCCATTCGGGTAACGGTCTCCATTGGGGTAGCCGCGCTGGGCACTATGTGGGACAGGACAACCGGCAGTCAGCTCACCGACCTGCTCGCGGCGGCGGACACCGCACTGTACCGGGCCAAGAGCGACGGCCGCGACAAGGTGTGCATGATCACCGACAGCGAGACGATTGCGGCGCCTGCCGAGAACGGATGGCTGTTCTCGTCCTGACCGCCCCGCTCAGGAGGGCGAAGGCAGGACGGCCAGGATCTCCGAGCCCTCCTTGGTGCATTTCGATGTCTGGCCGGTGCGAAGGACCTGGGGCGTGTCGAACCCGAGGCAGGTCCAGCCGTTGACCGAGACCGGTCCGCCGCCGCCATTCCCCGGGGCCTTGCCTGCGGCAACGGCGGCGGCGTAGGCCTGTTCCACCATCAGCGCGGTCGAGCAGGCCACCGAGCCATGGCTGATCTCGATCAGGACGCGCACGTTGGCGGCTGTCCGCGCGGTACCGCACTGCATGGGGGCGGCGGAGTGGGCCGATGCGGCCCCGGAGGCGCTGCAGCCGACGAGGGCCGCAGCCAGGGCGGGAACGGCCGCACCAGCAGGCCACGGGCGGCGATGGCGCATGAGGGGGTCTCCTTTCCGCCCCCCTCATCATGCCGTGGCCCGCGTGGCCCGCCGAAGCCGGCTCCCGTACCGGCCATGCCATGCCGCGCGCCCCGATCTAGCCCCACTTCGATCCCTGGACGCCCATTCTGCCCTGGTCTTCCCTGGCCAAAGTCGTTTGCATAAATAGTTGCTACCATGCATACTCTTGCAAGACGACGAGGTCGGGAGGATGCAGTTATGGGAGTCCGCGTGGCGGTCGCCGGAGCCAGCGGGTACGCGGGGGGTGAACTCCTGCGCCTGGTCTCCGGGCATCCGGACCTGGAACTGGGCCCGGTCACCGCGGCGGCCAGCGCCGGCGCCGCGGTCACGGACGTCCATCCGCATCTCGCCGCCCTGGCCAGCCGGACCTTCGAGCAGGCCGACGCGGACCGCCTGGCCGCGGCTGATCTGGTCTTCCTCGCGCTCCCGCACAAGGAGTCCGCGGCGCTCGCGGCGAGCCTGCCGGCCAACCAGCCGGTCATCGACCTCAGCGCGAGTTTCCGCCTCGCTGATCCCGGCGATTGGAACAAATACTATAAAACGCGGCATAACGGAAAATGGGTGTACGGCCTTCCCGAGCTGCCCGGCGCCCGTGAGCTGATCGCGGCCACCTCCCGGGTGGCGGCGGCGGGATGCTACGCGACCGCCGCCATCCTGGCGCTCGCGCCGCTACTCGCCAGGGGCGCCGCGGAGCCAGGCGACGTCGTGATCGTCGCCGCCTCCGGCACGTCCGGCGCAGGGCGCACGCCGACCCGCTCACTGCTCGCGACCGAGGTGATGGGTTCGGTCTCCGCGTATCAGGTGGGCGGCCTGCACCGGCACATCCCGGAGATCGAGCAGGCTCTCGGCGAGGCGTCGGGCACCAGGCCGGTCGTCTCGTTCACGCCGCTGCTCGCGCCGATGCCCCGGGGCATCCTCGCCACCTGCACCGCCCGGCTGCCTGCCGCCGTGGGCGCCGCCGGCCCGGCCGCCTCGCCCCGGCAGGCCCTGGTCAGCGCCTACGCCGACGAGCCGTTCATACACGTGCTGCCCGAGGGCCGCTGGCCCAGCACAGCGGCGACCGCGGGGTCGAACGCGGTGCACCTCCAGGCGGCCGCCGACGCCCATTCGGGACGCGCTGTGGTGATCGCCGCCCTGGACAACCTGGTCAAAGGGGCCGCCGGGCAGGCCGTCCAGATCGCCAACCTGATGCTCGGCCTGCCGGAAACCGCCGGCCTGACCCTCCACGGAGTCTCCCCTTGACCCCCATCCCCATCCCACCAGCACTGCGCCAGAGCACTTCCATGATCACGGAACATCTTCAGTCGTATGTAAAGAAAATAAGCCGTGATCATGGAAACGCCCCTGGGGCCAGGCCGTGAGCGTGACTGCGCCGCTGGGTTTCCGGGCGGCTGGCGTCGCCGCCGGCCTGAAGCCCTCCGGCGAGCGAGACGTAGCGGTCGTGCTGAACGACGGGCCCTCGCGCTCCGCGGCGGCCGTACTCACCGCCAACCGGGTCAAGGCCGCGCCGGTGCTGTGGACCGAGCAGGTCGTGCGCGGCGGACGAGTGCGGGCTGTGCTGCTCAATTCGGGCGGCGCAAACGCGTGCACTGGGCCGCTCGGCTTTACGGACACCCACCACAGCGCCGAACGGCTCGCCGCCGCGCTCAATGACTCCGCGGGCGAGATCGCGGTGTGCTCGACCGGGCTCATTGGTGAGCGGCTGCCCATGGCCCTGCTTGATGCGGGGCTGGACGCGGCCCTCGCGGACGCCGCGCGCAACGGCGGGACGACCGCCGCGGACGCGATCAGGACCACCGATACCGTCTCCAAGATCGCCTTCCAGCGGGCCGGCGGCTACACGATCGGCGGCATGGCCAAGGGGGCCGGCATGCTCGCCCCCGCGCTGGCGACCATGCTCTGCGTGCTCACCACCGACGCCGACCTGACCGCCGGGCAGCTTGACCGCGCGCTCCGCGCGGCGACCAGGGTGACCTTCGACCGGCTCGACACCGACGGCTGCATGTCCACCAACGACACCGTGCTGCTCCTGGCCAGCGGCGCGGCCGGGGTCAGCCCGGACCCGGAGGAGTTCGCCGGCGTGCTCACCGACGTGTGCGCGGACCTGGCCCGCCAGTTGCAGGCGGACGCCGAGGGCGCGAGCAAGGCGATCGCGGTCGAGGTCGTCGGCGCGGCCAGCGAGGACGACGCTGTCACCGCCGGGCGTGCCGTGGCCCGCTCCGCCCTGCTCAAGTGCGCCATCGCGGGGGAGGACGCGAACTGGGGACGGGTACTCGCCGCGGTCGGCACCACCGATGCGGCCTTCGAGGCCGACCGGCTCAGCGTCGCGATCAACGGTGTCTGGGTCTGCCGGAACGGCTGCGTGGGCGACGACCGGTCCAAGGTGGATCTGCGCCCGAGGGACGTGACGATCATCGTGGATCTTTCGGCCGGCCCGCACGCCGCCACCATCCGGACAACCGACCTGACCGCCGCCTACGTGCACGAGAACACGGCGTACTCGACTTGACGGCGACCGTGAACTCCCTGCTCCCCGGCGACCAGCGCGATCCCGGTCACCCGGGTCACGCCAGTGACCCGGGCAATGCCGATGACGCGGGCCACGCCGGCAGTCAGGCCCGGCCAGGCCGCAACGACGCAGCGGCGGCGCTGGCCAAGGCGGCCACCCTGATCGAGGCGCTGCCCTGGCTGGACAAGTTCCACGGGCAGACCGTCGTCATCAAGTACGGCGGTCACGCCATGGCGGACGAGGCGCTGCGGCTCGGCTTCGCCCAGGATGTCGTGTTCTTGCGGTACGCGGGGCTGCGCCCGGTGGTAGTGCACGGTGGCGGCCCGCAGATCTCTGCCCAGCTCGACCGGCTCGGCGTGCCGACCACATTCCGGGCCGGGTTGCGGGTTACCACCCCGGAGACCATGGACGTCGTGCGCATGGTGCTCACCGGCCAGGTGAACCGGGATGTGGTCGGGCTGATCAACCGGCACGGGCCGTTCGCGGTCGGCATGTCAGGCGAGGACGCCAACCTGTTCACCGCCAGCCGCCGCCGCGCCATCGTGGATGGCGAGTCTGTCGACCTCGGCCTGGTCGGCGAGATCGACGAGGTGGACCCGGGCGCGGTCCGGGTGCTCCTGGACGACGGCCGCGTTCCCGTGGTGTCCAGCGTCGCGCGGGGGGCCGACGGCGAGATCTACAACGTCAACGCCGACACGGCGGCCGCCGCCCTCGCCGTCGCGCTTGATGCGATCAAACTGGTCGTGCTCACGGACGTCGAGGGCCTGTACGCCGACTGGCAGCCGGGCGACTCCGCCGCCACGGGTGACGTGATCAGCCTGCTGAACGCCACCGAGCTGGAAGAGCTACTGCCCAGCCTGGGCACCGGCATGATCCCGAAGATGGAGGCCTGCCTGCGCGCGGTCCGCGGCGGGGTGCCCCAGGCCCACGTGCTGGACGGGCGCCTGGCCCACGCGGTGCTGCTGGAGATCTTCACCGACTCCGGCATCGGCACCATGGTCGTACCGGACGGAGCAGTGTCATGACCGCGACGGAGCGGCTGCGGGCGCGGTTCGACGCCGCGCTCATGCCCAACTACGGCACGCCGCCGGTGGCGCTCGCCCGCGGCGAAGGATGCCGGGTCTGGGACGTGGACGGGCGCGAGTACACCGACCTGATCGCCGGAATCGCGGTGAGCTCGCTGGGCCACGCCCACCCGGCGATCATCGAGGCCGTGACCCGCCAGGTGCGCGCCATCGCGCACACCTCCAATCTGTACATGCACGAAGGCGAGGTTGCTCTGGCGGAACGGCTGCTGACCTTGCTGGCGCCGTCGGCCCCGGCCGGCCCCGCTGGGTCGGCTCCCGGCCCTGGGGGGGCCGTCGGAGGGCGCGTCTTCTTCACCAACTCCGGCGCCGAGGCCAACGAGGCCGCCATCAAGCTGGCCCGCCGCCTGCAGGGCGCCGGGCGCCCGGTCTTCGTGGCCGCCGAGGGCGGCTTCCATGGACGGACCATGGGGGCCCTCTCGCTGACGGGCAAGAGTTCAATCCGGGAACCGTTTGGACCATTTGGGGTTGATGTTCGGTTTGTGCCCTACGGGGATGCCGACGCGCTGCGCTCCGTGACCACGCCAGACTGTGCGGCGGTATTCCTCGAGCCATGCCTGGGCGAGGGGGGCGTGGTGCCGGCACCCGCCGGGTACCTGCGCGCGGCCCGGGAGGCCTGCGACGCGGCCGGGGCCCTGCTGGTGATCGATGAGATCCAGAGCGGGATCGGCCGGGCCGGCACCTGGTTCGCGCATCAGCCCGACGGGGTGCGGCCAGATGTGCTCACCCTCGCCAAGGGCCTGGGTGGCGGGCTGCCGATCGGCGCCTGCATCGGGCTGGGTGCAGCCGCCACGGCGCTCGGTAAGGGCGACCACGGCAGCACGTTCGGCGGGAACCCAGTGGCCTGCGCGGCCGCGCTCGCTGTGCTCGACACGATCGCGGCCGAGGGGCTGCTGGCCAGCGCCACGGCGGTCGGCGAGCGGCTCGCGGCGGGCATCGCCGGGCTGAGCCACCCACTGCTCAGGGGGGTACGCGGCCGTGGGCTCTGGCTCGCCGCCATCCTGGCCGGACCGGCCGCCAGCCAGGTGGAGGCCGCCGCCCGCCGCGCCGGGTACCTGGTGAACGCGGTCCAGCCGGATGCGATCAGGCTCGCGCCACCGTTGATCCTGCGAGCCGCCGAGGCCGACGAGTTCCTCACCGCCCTGCCTGCCATTCTCGACGACGCGGCAGGCGAAGCGGGATTGCCCGCCGCGGTCCCGGGCGGGTCCGCGGCTGTCGCCGCGCATCCGGGCGGGGAGGCGTGATGGTGTCCGTGAGCCCGCTGACCAAGACCGGCCGGCAGGCGCAGATCGCCGGCATCCTGGCCCGTGCGGCAGTGCGGTCCCAGGATGAGCTCGCTGAGTTGCTGGCTCAGCGCGGCGTCCGGGTCACCCAGGCCACGCTGTCCCGTGACCTGGAGGAACTCGGCGCGGTGCGGCTGCGCGGCACGGATGGCGCGCTGGTGTACGCGCTGCCAGGATCACCTGGCGGGCCTGGCTCACGGCCGGGCGGCCTCCCAGAGGGACAGCCGGGCGCGGAGCCGTCGGCCGGGACGGACCGGGAGGCTTCCGCGAGGCTGGCCAGGGTCGCGGCGGAACTGCTCTTCGCCGCCGAGGCCAGCGCCAACCTGGTGGTACTCCGCACTCCGGCGGGTGGGGCACAGCTCCTCGCGGCGGCGATCGATCACGCGGCCTGGCCGTCGATCCTCGGCACTGTCGCAGGCGACGACACCGTCCTGGTGATCGTCAGGGAGCCAGCCAGCGGAGCGGGGGTCGCGCGGTCGCTCCTGCAACTCGCGGAACGGCGGAGTTAGCAACGCGCCCGGCGGCGCCGCGCGGTCATGCCAAACCGGCAACCAGGCATATGGACGACGACACAGGCATTCGACACAGGCATTCGACACAGGCAGGGGACAGACCATGACACAGCGTGTAGTACTCGCATATTCCGGTGGCCTTGACACCTCGGTCGCCATCGGCTGGATCGCCGAGCAGGCCGACGCCGAGGTCATCGCCGTGGCCGTCGACGTCGGCCAGGGCGGCGAGGACCTGACCGCCATCCGCGACCGGGCGCTGGCCTGCGGCGCGGCCGATGCCGTAGTCGTGGACGTGCGGGAGGAGTTCGCGGCCGACTTCTGCGTGCCAGCGCTCAAGGCGAACGCCTTGTACATGGACCGCTACCCGCTGGTGTCCGCGCTGTCGCGGCCGCTGATCGTCGCGCATCTGGCCCGGGTCGCCCGCGAGTTCGGCGCCAGCGTGGTGGCGCACGGCTGCACCGGCAAGGGCAACGACCAGGTGCGCTTCGAAGTGGGCCTGGCCAGCCTGGCCCCGGAGGTGAGCGTGCTCGCCCCGGTCCGCGACTCCGGCATGACCAGGGACAAGGCAATCGCGTTCGCGGAGGAGAGGGGGCTGCCGATCGACGTCACGTCCCGGTCGCCGTACTCCATCGACCAGAACCTGTGGGGCCGCGCCGTCGAGACCGGGCACCTGGAGGACATCTGGAACGCTCCGCAGGAGGACGTCTACGACTACACCTCGGATCCCGCCCAGCCCCGCGACGCCGACGAGCTGGTGCTGACCTTCACCAATGGCGTACCGGTCGCCATCGACGGCAGGACGCTGACCCCGCTGCAGCTCATCACCGAGCTGAACGCACGCGCCGGGGCTCAGGGAGTAGGCAGGCTGGACCTGGTCGAGGACAGGCTCGTCGGGATCAAGAGCCGGGAGGTCTACGAGGCTCCGGGGGCACTCGCGCTCATCACGGCCCACCAGGAGCTCGAGAACGTCTGCGTGGAGCGGGATCTGGCCAGGTTCAAGCGCCAGGCCGAGCAGCGCTGGACCGAACTGGTCTACGACGGGCTGTGGTTCTCCCCCCTCAAGCGCGCTCTCGACGCGTTCATGGAGGAGGCGTCGCGGCAGGTGACCGGTGAGATCCGGCTCCGGCTGCACGGCGGCAGGGCAGTCGTCACCGGGCGGCGCAGCCCGACTTCGCTCTACAACTACGAGCTGGCCACCTACGATACTGGCGACACCTTCGACCAGGCGCTGGCCAAGGGCTTCGTGGAACTGTGGGGCCTGCCCAGCAAGATCGCCGCGTTGCGGGACAGCCGGGCTGGCGGCTGAGCCCCTGGCGTGCCGGGCCGGGCATGCGGGTGCGCCGCACCCTGAGTGCGCCGAGCCCGCCCATGATCGCGATGCGGAGATTGCCCGAGGGCAGGCCCCGGCCCCCCGGGCAAGCGCCCAGGTCGGTAGTGTCCTGCCGCGACCCAATCATCACGATCATGGATATGAGAGGAGCTCAGTGGGAGACGAGGAGCGTACGCCGACCCGGCTCTGGGGCGGGCGGTTCGAGTCCGGCCCCGCCGAGGCCCTCGCCCGGCTGTCGGTGAGCGTCCAGTTCGACTGGCGGCTCGCCCCCTACGACCTGCTCGCCTCGCGTGCCCACGCGCGGGTGCTGCACCGCGCGGGGTTGCTGGACGAAACCGAGCTTGGCCGGCTGCTCGCAGCGCTGGACAGCCTCACTCAGGCCTGCCGCGACGGCAGTTTCCGCCCGGCGGTCTCCGACGAGGATGTGCACACGGCGCTGGAGCGGGGCCTGCTGGAGCGGGTCGGCTCGCTCGGCGGCAAGCTGCGGGCCGGCCGCAGCCGGAACGACCAGGTCGCGACCGATCTCCGGCTGTACCTGCGCGATTATGCCCGGCTGGTTACCTCCCGGGTGGCCGAGCTGGAGACCGCGCTGCTCGCTCAGGCAGCCGAGCACCTGACCACCCCGGCACCGGGGATGACTCACCTGCAGCACGCCCAGCCGGTGGTCTTCGCCCACCAGTTGCTCGCGCACGCGCACGCGCTCGCCCGCGACGTGAGCAGGCTCCGGGACTGGGACCGGCGGGCGGCGGTCTGCCCGCTCGGCGCGGGTGCGCTGGCCGGCTCCTCGCTGCCGGTCGACCCGGAGGCCGTCGCCGCCGAGCTCGGCTTTGACAGCGCGGCGCCGAACTCGATGGACGCGGTCAGCGACCGGGACTTCGCCGCCGAATTCTGCTTCACCGCGGCCCTGCTGGGCGTGCACCTGTCCCGGCTGGGCGAGGAGATCGTGCTCTGGTCCTCGCAGGAGTTCGGGTGGGTGGAGATCGACGATGCCTACGCGACCGGCTCCTCGATCATGCCGCAGAAGAAGAACCCGGACGTCGCAGAGCTGGCCCGGGGCAAGGCTGGCCGGCTGATCGGCGGGCTCACCGGGCTGCTCACCACCTTGAAAGGGCTCCCGCTCACGTACAACCGCGACCTGCAGGAGGACAAGGAGCCGGTCTTCGACGCGGTGGACACGCTGCTCCTGGTGCTGCCCGCGCTGGCCGGGCTGGTCAGCACGCTCCGCATTCATGCCGAGCGGATCTCGCGCGGTGCGAGCACCGGCTTCGCGCTGGCGACCGACCTGGCTGAGCTGCTGGTCCGGCGCGGGGTCCCGTTCCGTGAGGCACACGAAGTCGTCGGGCACCTGGTGGTGTGGTGCCAGGTGCACGACTGCGACCTGCCCGATGTGAGCGACGAGGACCTGGCCAGGATCTCCCCGCAGCTCACTCCCGAAGTGCGGGAGGTGCTGTCGGTCCAGGGCGCGCTGGCCGCGCGCAAGAGTTACGGCGGAACGGCGCCGGAGCGGGTCGCCGAGCAGCTCACCGCGCTGCGAGCGGTGGTGAACGAGCACGCCGCCTGGGCGGCTTCCTGACGATGCCGGCCCGCGACAGTCACCTTGACGAGCCTTTGCTTGACGAGCCTTTGCTGCCGCGCGCGTTCTTCGCGCGGCCGGCGCTGGAGGTGGCGCCGGCGCTGCTTGGCTGCGTGATTGAGCACGAGACGCCGGACGGGCTGGTCGCCGCGGTGCTCACCGAGGTCGAAGCCTACGAGGGATCGGCCGATCCGGCGTCGCACGCCTACCGGGGGCGCAGTGCCCGCAACGCGGTCATGTTCGGGCCGCCCGGGCACGCGTACGTGTACTTCACCTACGGCATGCATTTCTGCGTGAACCTGGTCTGCCTGGTGGAAGGCACGGCCTCGGCGGTGCTGCTCCGGGCGGGGCGGGTCGTCGAGGGAGTCCCGCTGGCCTCGCGCCGCCGGGCGGCGGCTGCTCCACGGCCGCCGCGTGGCGGAGACATAGCCGGTACACCGCCACGTCGCCAGCAGGAGCGGGACCTGGCCCGGGGGCCGGCCCGGCTCTGCCAGGCGCTTGGCATCGGGCGGCCACTCGACGGGGC
>DASWFT010000297.1:0-1674 GCA_036394075.1 Streptosporangiaceae bacterium | reverse complement strand
GGATCATGTCGTATCCGCTGGTCATCCGGCTGATGATCGCGATGACCCTGATGCCGGACGGGTCGTACTGCGAGTCGCTGGCCCGCCTGGCGGGGCTGCTGGCGGACGTGCCGTTCGCCCTGGAATGGCACGTGCCCACAGGGAAAGTGGTCACGGACTGGCGGCTGCTGGTGCCGGCGGAGGTGATGGAGTCCGTGTTCTGGGAGGCGGCCGGGCCGCTCATCGCCGACGATGAGCCGTCGGCGGTGCTGCTGGCCGGGATGACGGTGTGCGCGGCCGACGGGATGCTGGTGAACCTGGCGGACACGCCGGCGAACCGGGCGATGTTCGGCTGCACGGGCACCGCGGAGCAGGACGGCGAGGGCGCCGCGCCGTTCCCGCAGCTCAGGATCGTGGCGCTGGCCGCCCGCGCCGGCCGGGCCATGCTCGGCGCCATCCTCGGGAGCTCCCGGGCCGGGGAGCAGACGCTGCTCAAGCGGCTGGCGCGCCGCCGCCCGGAGCTGTTCGCCGGCCGCGTGACCTGCTTCGACCGGAATTTTCCCGGCCATGAGCTGATCACCGCGATCCTGGACGCGGGCGGGCACGTCGTTGCCCGGGTCGGGACCGGGGTCGCGCTGCCGCTGGAGCCCGGCGGCGGCTGGCTGCCCGACGGGTCCCGTCTGACCTGGCTGAACGCCCCGTCCGGGAAGAAGCGGGACCGGCTGCCGGTCCGCGCGGCCGAGCACAACGCGGTCCTGCCGGGCGGCGGGAAAGAAGTATCCGAGACCTGTACCGTGATCACCACCCTGCTGGACCACGAGGCCGCGCCCGCGGACGCGGTCCGGGAAACGTACCTGACCCGGTGGAGCGCGTCGGAGACCACGTTCGGCGAGGACAAGACGACCATCACCGGCGCCGGCAACCGCACCAGCGGCCCGGTCCTGCGGTCGGGGTCCCCGCGGCTGGTCATCCAGGAGGCCTGGGCCTGGCTGACCGCCACCCAGCTCGTGCGCGCCAGCGCCGCGGCGGTGCTCCGCACCGAAGCCGCCGCGGCCCGTGCCCTGCGGCGGGAAGGCAGCGCCCCGGTGACCGCCGACGAGGAGTCCTTCACCGCCGTCTGGCGGCACGCGATCCGCTCCATGACATCTTCCCAGGTCACGGCCTCATCATCGCTGGAGGCGATCGCCGCCGCGGCGGACGCCGCCGCCCGCGCCGCCCTGCACGCCCTCAACGTCCCCGGCCGGCAGCGGCACTCCCGGCGTGCCCAGAAAGCACGCCCGAAATTCCCGCACGCCAGCGCCACCAAGACAACCGTCACCGGGAAACCCCAGGTCACCGTGTTCGCACCCGGCTTGTGCTAACCACCGCCAGGAAAGCAGCCCGTCAGGAAGGAGTGGGGTGCCCCGCCCGCCCGGCAACGCGGACCGTGGAACCGCGCGCGAGACCCGCCGCGACACGCGGGCAGCAGCCATGCCCGGACACCGCCAGCACAACCGGGAAAACAGGCACCAAGACAGACACCGAACACGAAAGCCCTAACACCCCGAACAAGCGGAAACACCTAAAGATTTTATGGGCGCTGGCGCGGCCGTTCCCGGGGGATGAGAATGGCGGTGCGCATGCTGTCCGCCGACGTCGGCTGGACTTGGCTCTGCGAGACCGTCCTAAAGATTGACGCTGGAGCCCCTCACCCTC
>DASWFT010000296.1:0-4206 GCA_036394075.1 Streptosporangiaceae bacterium | reverse complement strand
CCAGCCAGGTCCCTCCCGGCGGGGCGCGGGATCGATGCCGGCGTTCTTGAGGATCTGCCAGACCGTGGACGGCGCCACGGTGACGCCGAGCCCGGCCAGCTCGCCGTGGATGCGGCGGTAACCCCACGACTCGTTCTCCCGGGCCAGCCGCAGCACCACCGACCGGACCTTCCGGTGCGTTGCCGGGCGCCCGGACCGGCCCTGCCGCGACCGGCGCGACCACCGGCGGCGGACGATGTCCCGGTGCCACCGCAAGATGGTGCCCGGGGTGACGATCAGCCGCATCGCGGCGAGACGGGCAATCGGCAGCGTCCTGGCCAGCAAGGCAAGCAACGCCCGGTCCGGCCACGTCAGCCGGGCACGAACCCCCGGCCGCTCCCGCCCGGCGACAGCGAGCTGGTGGCGCAGCATGAGGATCTCGGCGTCCTTCCACCACGCCTCCCGCCGCGACAAGCCCAGCAGCGACACGGCACGGGAAACGATCAGGAAGATCAGCTTCAAGCCCACAAGCCGAAGATCATCCCACCTCCGGCCGGGCCAAGACCGGCCCGGCGCATCCCGAACGCTCGACCGCGCTCTGCAGGGCCTTTGCCAGGTGGCACAGGTTTTCGGCATCCTCAGCATCATGGCTCCTCAGCGGAGACTCGGCCCTTTGACGCCGCTTCGCGTCTGCCCGGTTCCCGCCGCGCCGCGGCCGGCGCGCCGGCGATGTGCATAATCACCTGTGCGACATTCTCGGGCCGCGCCCCGGGGAAGCTGAGTTCGGCGATTGCCATGACGGAGTTCTGGTCCAAGGTGCCGTCATCGCCGCTGATGAGCTCGGACACCCAGGCCCGCGCCTTCGCCCGCGCGGTCCGGTACCCCGTGCGGGCACGCGCGGACGCGATCGCCTTAACGGCCCGGTCCGCGCGCTGCCGGACCCGTTCGCGCGAGATCCCGAGGTGAGCTCCGATCTGTGCCAAGGTCTGCGGACCGCCCCCGGACAGTCCGAGGCGTCGTTCCAGCACCTCGCGGTCGCCCTCGTCCGGAACCGCCGCCACCGCCGCGGCCACGAGCCTCCGCACGCTCTCGCCCGTCCGTGCCAGAACCTTCCTGAGATCCCCGGCATCCGGCAGATCGGTCAGCCCTGGCACAGCGCACTCCGCCGCCCAGTCATTGAGCAGCAGACGGCCATGCGCCTGGTACAGACGGCGCCCGCGTTCCCAGAGAACGCCGGCGGGGAACTGCACCAGGTCGCCGAGCGCCGGACTGGCGAGGAACCTGGCCCGCCGCTCGCCGCCGAGCTCGCTGCCGTTGATCCGCTGCCAGATGTCGAGCGCCTCGCCGACGTCAGATGCCGGGGGGGTAGCCGGTGCGCCGGAGCCTCGTCTGCCGGGCCGAGGATGGGCAAGCGGCGTGCGCCAGTCGAAGCAGGGATCAGCCAGCCTCGCCGTGATCCAGCAGAGCTGCTCCTCTTCGGGGATAGCCTCCCTGGCGGGAATCATCCTGAGCAGCCGCGACACGATGGCGCTCCGCGTCCGCCCGTGCTGCTCCGCGATCACCGCGGGGTCGGCGCCCGCCCGCACCGCCGCGACGAGCTCCTCGTCTTCCTCCCGCCTCCACCGCGCCCCCGGCGAGGCAAGCGGAGCATCACCGGCACCCTCGGCAGCAGATCCGGTGCTCACGCACGGATAATGCTCCCGTGCGCGGCGACACCGCAAGAGGCGAGCTGCCGCGATCGTCACCGTCCCGCGGCCTGCTGGAAGGAGTGCGCATTGACGACACCGATCCCGATCCTGCTGCGACGCGACGGGCCAGTTCCGCAACATGAACACCGCGGGCAACGATTACCACTCGCATGCCTGGCGCCTGTAAAAGATCCCCAAGGATTTGTAAGGTCCCAATGTGGGCATAGTGGCTTCTGAAAACGAACTCGGTGACGTCGCGCGGCTCGCGCGGGAGAGCGTTGTCGTGGCTAACGCCGTCACGCTGGCCCGCTGGATCGGCACGGGCCGCCGTCCGGTGACGGCCGCGCAGGTGCTGCGCAAGGCCGACATTCCTGCGGCGGGCGCGGCTCTCGGCGTGGAGGTGCCGCCGCGGCCGCGCACGATGGCCGACATCCGGGCCCTGCACCGGCCCTGGCGCGTCGCGGTCGCGACCGGCCTGCTGCAGGTCGGCGGCGGCTGGGTGACCGGCGGTCCCGCGCTGGGACACTGGCCGCCCGCCGATGCGGACCTACTCGCCGGATGGCTGGCCGCCCTGTGCGCGGTGTGCGCGGCGGAGTCGTTTCCCCAGGAGGAGGACAGTGTGCGCCTGCTGGTGCTGGCCCTGCTCAAGGTGCTCGGCGAGGACCGCGTGCCTCGCGTGGACCGCCTGTGGGACCCGGTGTACGCGGCGCTGCGTGACCTGTGCGACCGGTACGACAAGTCGTTCTGGGGGCCGTTGCACGCCGCCGACAGGTACTACGACCTGGACACCGAAACGCCGCTTGCCGGGCTGGTGGCGCTGCTCGCCGAGTTCGGCGCGGTGACCGGCGACCCGGGCAAGCCGGTGATCACCCCGCTGGGCCGCTGGGCGGCCGGGCGTCTGCCTGAAGGCCTGCCCGGCCTCGCGGATCCGGGCCTGCCGGCCGCCGAGATGATCGCCGAGGCCGCCCGGTTCAGCGACCTGGAGCAGCGGGACCATGTCGCGTGGGGTTGGCTGGCCGAACGCCAGCCCGCCGAAGCGGCAGGGGAGATCCTCGCCGCCGCCGAGGGGATGTCAGCGCTGCTGCGCAGCGTGGCCGTCGGCGTGGCGGAAAGGCTGGGCCCGGACATGCTGCCTGCCTGGCGGGAGCTGACGGCGGCACCGCGCGTCGGCCCGCACGCCCGCGCGGTGCTGGCCGCCTGGGACCAGGGCCCCGAACCCAGCGACGCCGACTGGCGCTGGCTGGCGGTGGAGGCCGCGGCAGCCGCGCTGGAGGACAAGGGCGCGGACGAGGCGCTCACCCGCGTCTGGGAGAGCATGCCCGGGACGGACCTGGACACGCGCCTCGCGAAGGTCCGGGCCACCGGCCATCCGGATGCCGCGAAACTTGCGCAGGCCCTGGCGGAGTTCGCCGCCTCCGGTGCGCCGAACAGCATCGACCAGGTGGCCGAGCTGAAGGTTTCCCTCCCGGGTTCGCGGCCGCTTATCTGGCGGCGGGTCCGCCTGCCGCTCACCGCCACCCTCGGCGACCTGCACGACGCGATCCAGGTGCTGTTCGGCTGGGACGGCGACCACCTGCACGTGTTCCAGGCTGGGAAGGAGCAGTACAGCGACCCGTTCGTGAACCTTGACGAGACCGGGGACGAACTGGCGGTCCGGGTCCGTGACGTGCTGGCGCCCGGCGGGAAGATCAGCTACACGTACGACCTCGGGGCCTGCTGGGAACACGAGATCACGCTGGAGAAGGTGATGCCGCGTGACCCCGGGCAGGACTACCCGGTCTGCGTGGGGTACAAGGGCGACTCCCCGGTCGAGTACTGGTCCGAGGACGACCCGGAAGAACCCGAGCCGTTCAACCTGGCCGAGGTCAACCGCAGGCTGGCCGCGCTTGGCGAGGCGGGGGAATGACGTGGCGCTTCCAGCCAGGAACCACGACGAGCCGTCCCTCGCCTCCCTCATCGAGCGCAGCGCGGAACTGAAACGCGCCCTGGTCGGCTTCGCGCTCAGCCCGCGGTTCGAACGGCAGATGGAACGGTTCGTGCTGGAAAGCGGCTCCGACGAGATACCGGACGAGGGCGAAGCCATCGACGCCATCGACCGGTTCGCGCTTCAGCACACCCTGCCGAAGGGCAAGACCGTACTGGACCAGTTCCTCGCCAGTCGGCCCGATCTCACCGCGGCGGACCGAGAGATGCTGCGCGGCTGGCGCGACCCGGTGGAGGGGATCTTCGAGATCCGCCGCAAGGATAGGGACTCGCTCGTCCTGCTGAACCTGCTCGATGACCTGGAGTACCGCACGTACTCCAACACGGGCCCGGCCGCTTTCCGCCCGCTGCCCAAGCACGGGTTCGTCCAGGCCCGCCTGATCCCCCTCCGCCCGGTCCCCGACGCCTGGCTGGCCTCGGGGTCGATGCGCGCCTACCGCAAGTCCGTTGCCGCGGACGTCGCGCAGGCCGCGCTCGAACTGGCGACGAAGCTGCCCGAACTGGTCTACCGCAATCCTGAGAAGATCGAGCAGGCCTGGAAGAAGATGCGGGAGGA
>DASWFT010000295.1:0-6000 GCA_036394075.1 Streptosporangiaceae bacterium | reverse complement strand
GTTCGGGACGGCGCTGCTCTGCTGGAAATCAAACGTGTAGGTGTCGGTGGCCGGGACGTAGACGTAACCGCTCCAGGTGTAGCTCCCGGGGGTCAGCTGACCGTGTCCCGAGACGTTGGTGAAGTCGATGGCCGGATCGGTGGACGGTGCGCCGGGACCCGTCGTGCGGGCCAGGCTCCCAGTCACCGACGCGCCCGACGTCGAGAAGGCGGAGGACGGCACAGGCTGTCCCGTCGGGTCGCCGGCGGGAACGTAGGTGAACGCGTCCGGCTTCCCGCTGAACGCCTTGAGCTGCTGCAGCGGATTGATCGCGTTGCGGTCGACGAAACCGGTCGACGCCTCACGGGTCGGATCGGCGACCGTGTGGTTCGCGTTCGCGCCGGTCACGAGGATGCCGCCGCCCAGGTCCGAGCGCGTGATCGGCAGCGCCTGGCTGTCGTTCTTGAGCAGCACGGCGCCCTCTTCGGAGTACTTCTCCACGACCGCGGCGTCGCCGTTCTTGGTTCCCAGCACCGGGGGCCCGCTGGTGGGGCCGTCGGGCAGCAGGACCTGACCGGTCCGCGTGCCCGTCCCCGGGGCGTCGCCACCCTGGGTGCCGTTGCCGCCGGGGTTGGTGCACAGCGGTGAGACCGGCGTGGACGAGCACCCCAGCAGGCCGAAACGCTGCTCCTGGTAGAGGATCCGCGCCAGCGACTGCTTGAACACCGGCAGCGGCACCGTACCAGCGAGCACCGCGTTGACCAGGCTGCAGCCGCCGCCGTTGGTGGCATCCAGCGGGCACGCCGATCCGGACGGGATACCCGAGACATGGATCGCGCCCGCCGCGCTGCAGCTGACCTGGTTGCCCGTGGCCGGGTCGGCGCACGTGCTGCCGGTCGCGTCGAATCCGCTGGCCGGCGCGCTGAAAGGCGAGCCGTTAGCGCCGTACGGGTTGGTGGTGTAGTAGAAGTTCCTGGTCGGCATCTCCTGGTCGGTGCCCTGGAAGATGGCGCTCGTGCTGTGCATCGCGCCGTAGTCGGTCGCGACCATGGCCAGCGAGTGCCACTGCTGGCGTAGCACGTTGCCGATCAGCTGCGGCTGCTCACACGAGAAGTGCATCTCGCCGAGTGGCCAGGTCTGGGGCCCGGTCCCCGTCGCGTAGGGGCTGGCCGGCCACAGCGACGGGACCGAGGACGGCAGGTAGGGCGAGAGGTCCTGGGACGCCTGGTAGGAGCACATCGCCGCTGCGGCCTTGCCCTGGACGTAGCCACCCTCATACGGCCCGAGCAGCACCTCATGGAGCGCCTGGTCCTGGTAGGTCGTGTTGCCGTTCTGGCCGTTGTAGATGGCGAAATGCTTCATCTGCGACATCGCGCCGACGCCCTGCATGCCGTTGACCTGCGACGCCACCATGTTCTGGCTGAGGAAAGGATCCTCGCCAGTGGTCGTCAGGTTACGGCCCCAGTTAGGCAGCACGTTGATGTCACCCTGCGGCCCGTAGATGCCCGTCACCATGTACCAGCGGGCTTCCTTGCCAGCGGTCTGCCCCCACACGTTGCCGAGCGAGGTGTCGAACGACGACCCCAGGCCCATCAGCGTCATCGGCGCGGTCGTGCCCGCCCGGATAGCGCCACTGGTCAACAGCACCCCCTGGGCATCGGCCCAGCACAGCTGCTCGATACTCGGCGTGGTCCCCACCGGGGCCTCCACCGGGCCTGTCCCCCAGCAGCCGTTAATCCCTCGCCCGTAGACCATGATCTTCGACGCGTTGGCCAGCTCGGCCGCGGTGGGCGGGTTGTCCGGCAGGAGCTGCGCAATCAGGCTCTTCACCACCGGCGTATACGGCGCCGCCGGGTCAACCGCGGGCGAGGCCACAATCCCGCGCGGAAGCCTCACCGGCAGGCTGTAGGGGTCATTGTTATTCGGCTGGCCAGATCCTGAATCCTGGCCAGCCGCCCGGGCCACGCTCGCCGGGCCGGCGAGGGCCGCCCCAGCTGGCGACGCGGAGGCCGCAGGCAGCACAATGGCCACGGCAGCCGCAGCCGCCATCACCGGCATCCTTAGCAGAAGACGCCCAAGCCTTCGACATTGACGGTGAGTGTGCAGGTGACTACGCATGGGCATCCTTCCGTTCAGGCTGGCGAACCCATCAGGCCGATGAGTGCCTCACCGATCACTGTGATCATTGCCCGCTCCGTTCTGGCCATCTGGCGCCGCGTCCGGCTCTGCTCATCACCGGCTCCCGCCTCGGACGAGGCCCGCGTCCGGACTGGCGAGCCCGACGGTGAGCCGGACATGCCGTTGGCTGATCAGCAAGTCATGTATTGCCGATTTCCGGCAGAACACCATTGTGGTTAGTAGGTACTATCACTGATAGTGAAGCCAGATCCGGCCTAAGGCGTCAATACTCGCCAACATTTAGCCGGTTTCCGGCATAAGGCGCTTGGGGTTCGTTACGTTATAGGTATGGGAGACCCGCCTCCGCTGCGCCCGGGTGACCGTTGATCCGGGCCGTGCGTCCCGGCGCCGCCACGATGGCGGACGTGCTGTCACTGGCCGCCGACGGGGACGCGGGCGTGTTGCGATTGCTGCGGGACCTGGGCCGAACCATCGGGCGCTCCCTCGCCGATTTCTGCGTCTACGTGGCGCCCGACGGTATTGTTCTCGACGGGATTCTGCAAAACGCGGGCGCCCCGGTAATCGACGGCGTCAAGGAAATGCTGAACCTATCTGCCCCACCTGCGGTTGGGGCACAACTGCGGGTCGTGGTGGGGATGCTAGGGAATCAGGCAGAACTGCAAGGTGCAGCCGCACTCGCCCGCCGCAAACAATTCAGCCGGGAGCTTCCGCTGGCATGACCAGCCTGACCTGTGACGGCCTACCGGCGTCGTGCTGCCGCCTGCAGGGCCGGGCTGACCCACCCGGCGTCGGCGGGGTTGATGGTCGTGCCGGGCGGCACGGAGCGCCGACCCGGCTGACCACGCCACCGTCGCGTGCCACGCCGAGCGCCGTCCTGATCGCCGGGCAGCGCACCGCCCCGGACTGTCCTCGACCTGACCATCGCCCAGTGCCTTAGGGTATGTTTTGCACTCGAAGCCCATGACACAAGGCGCGAGCGCATACCTCAACCCAAATCCGGAGCGACCGCGGTGATTGGTGACCCAGCGGGACCTGGCGAGATCGCTGGGTCGTGCGACTTCGATCCCAGCAAGCCAAATGCGGCGCGGATATATGACTATCTGCTCGGCGGGAAGGACCACTTCGCCGCCGACCGGCACGCCGCGGAGAAGCTGCTATCCGCGCTTCCAGACGCGGCGATGGCCGCCAGAGCGAACCGTGTCTTCCTAACCGCTGCGGTACGGTACGTGGCACGCCGTGGCATCAGTCAGTATGTCGACATCGGAGCCGGCCTGCCAACGTCGCCGAACGTGCATGAGTCCGCGCGGGCAGTCGTCCCGGCTGCGCGGGTAGCGTACGTCGACAATGATCGGGTCGCGGTGACACATGCGCGCGCGCTGCTCGCCACCGATGACTCCGTGATCGTGATCAACGGGGACGCGCGCAAATATGAAGCGATTCTTACCGACCCGCAGCTGGGCGCGCTGATGGATCTCTCCGAGCCGGCGTGCGTTCTGTTCGTCAGCATGCTGCATTTCTTGACCGCTGACGACGCGGACACCATCGTTGCGGCTTTCCGGGAGCGGATGGCTCCAGGAAGTTACCTGGTGATCTCGGCGGGGCACAAGGAGAATTACCGGGTACGGGTACGGGAACAGGTTCAGGCCGCCTATGGTGCCACGACTGTCCTGACAGGCCGTTCGGCGACCGAGATCGCCGCCTACTTCAACGGTTTCGACCTGGTGCCACCCGGCGTTGTGCCGGTCGCTGAGTGGCCGCTGGACGAGCCGGACGCAGGGCAGCGACCGCTGATTCGGCCGGTATCACCCGCACCGATGAAGGCCAGCATGCTGGCTGGTATCGGCCGCAAGCGAGGTTGAGCCTGAGCGGTCGCCATTACCTCCCGGTACCGCCCACCGTTGAGGGCTAGCGTCAGCCTGACAGCGCCACGGCCTTCGGTCCCCACGGCACTGGCCAGGCTCGGTCACTGCTCCCGGAGCATAGCCCTGATGGCCTTGGCGCTGTCGGCCGGTGTCGCGGCCTCCATGCAGAGGCGCTCCATCACCATCAGGTAGTTATCGACGATCTCTGGCTTGTCCAGGTAGATCGCGCTGGTCAGCTGCTCGAGGTAGACCACATCGGGCAGGTCACGCTCGGCAAAGCGCAAGATGCTGAACGGCCCCCCGGCCGCGGCATGGCCGCCGGCCTGGAACGGGATGATCTGGATGGTCACATTCGGCTGCCTGGCCATCTCGAGCAGGTGCTTCAGCTGCGCCCGCATGACGTCTGCGCCGCCGACTGGCCGGCGCAGCACGGCTTCGTCCAGCACCGCCCACACATTCGGCCGGTCCGGCCTGGTGAGCATTACCTGACGGGCCATCCGCAGGCTGACCCGCCGCTCGATCTCCCTGGCGGAGGCGGCAGCGTGGCCCAGGAGCGTGACGGCGCGGGCGTAGTCCTTCGTCTGCAGCAGCCCGGGCACGAACTGGACCTCGCATGCGCGTATCTGGGTAGCGGCTTCCTCCAGCCCGACGTACGCCTCGAACCAGCTCGGCAGGATATCGGAATAGTCGTGCCACCAGCCCGGGGCGTTGGCGCGGCGGGCGAGCGCCCGCAATGCGTCGAGTTCCTGCTCATCGGTCACGCCGTAGAACGTGAGCAGGTCGGCGATGTCGCGGTCCTTGAAGCCCACCCGGCCGGTTTCCAGCCGGCTCATCTTCGAATGGGACGCGCGGATCACGTTCCCCGCTTCCTCCAGGGAGATCCGGTTCGCTTCCCGCAGCCGGCGAAGCTGGGCACCCAGCAGTATGCGAAGCACTGTGGGGCCACCGCCGCCGGGCGGCGCGATCAGGCTGCGGGCCGGGCCGCCTTCAGGCACGGCTGCTGCAATCATGGGCCCCCCCCAAACACCCGGACCACGGCAGTGTCCCACGCACTGCTACGGCTGCGCCACAAAAGGGGCCAGGTGATAATCAATCGTAATTTCCCCTAGCGGCGGACACCGGCAGCCCGCCTGCCCGCAGGAGCTTTTCCGGGCTGGTCAGCCGAAGCCGCCATCCCGGGCACCACGAAGGAACGCCTCCCACTCGGCTCGCGTGAAGATCAGGGCCGGGCCCTCGGGATCCCGGGAGTTGCGGATCGCCACCCTCCCTGCCGGCAGTTCGGCCATCTCCACGCAGTTGCCGCTCGGGTTGCTGTAGCGGCTCTTCCGCCAGGCTGCCCGGCGCAACTGTGAGGCTTGCATGCCGTCGTGAGCCAGATCCACCTTCCGTCCCTTCCGCCGCCCCCGGTCAGCCTGGACAGGCATTTCTCCAGTGCCCTGAGCAGCTGATGGCGGCAGGCCCAATGCTTCTGTGCAACAGCACTTGCAGATGCACATCGTGGATGGCATCGTAACGGATGCACGGACGCCAGTGAACGCGACCAGCATCAGGCTCGGTGGTTGACCCATGCACCAGGGACATCAGGTGACTTCCGTGCAAGCCCCGGACTGGCGCTACCGTCACGACGAGCCGCGGCCACCTCACTCAGTGCCGCCAGCGGGGGCGGGGGGTTGCCGCATCACCCTGGCCCCCGCGCCGGAGTCAACCAAGACAGCGCGGGATTTCACCACGGCAACGCTGCGCGGCTGGCACCTGAACGCGCTGATCCAGGACGCTGTGATGGTCGCATCCGAACTAGTTACCAACGCGATACGCCACGGAACCCCCTTGGCCGTGGATAACGAAGAGCGGCCGCGGGTCGAACTGACCTGGTGGTGCCAGCCCAGCGGCCTGATCTGCGTGGTCACCGACCGGAGCACCAAGCCGCCCGTCCTGGCACCAGCCGACCTGCACGCCGAGTCCGGCCGCGGCCTGCAGATCGTGCACGCCCTCGCCGATACATGGGGGTGGACGACGCTCA
>DASWFT010000294.1:0-4322 GCA_036394075.1 Streptosporangiaceae bacterium | reverse complement strand
GACGACCTCGACGGTATTGTGCCGGGCGACTTCACCGTGCATACCGTGCCCGCGCTTGCGGCCGGGCGGTGGGCCGGGCAGATGCCCGCGCCGCAGGTTCTGCCTGCTGATCTGGTGGCAGAAGGCCGCGCGATCCCGGTCGCCCGGGTGCAGGCCATGCACGAGGGCAAGCGGCGCGCCCGGGCCCGGCGTGCTCCTTAGGGACGGGCGTTCCAGCGCTCGCTGAGCTCCGGCCAGGCCGGCGGGGGGCCGGGCAGCTCTTCGCGGCCGACGGCACGCATGCCGTCGAGGATGAGGGCCAGGTACCGGTGACGCAGTTCGGTGGTGCGCCCGGGGTCGGCGAACTTGATCGCGGCCACCAGCTCGAACGACAGGGAGACGTCGTGCAGTTCAAGGTCGGGCCTGAGCACGTCGCGGATCAGGCCGAAGAACTCCGCGGAGAGCTCGCTTGACCGGTTGGCCAGGGCGTACATCTCCGGCGTCGGGGCGAACTTGCCGGCCAGGGCGCGGGTCATCGAGCTGGTGTCCGCGTCGACGAGGCTGCGCATGAAGCCGACGAGGACCTGCCAGCGGTCGCGGCCGGCCTTCACCCGCTCGATGGCGGCTTCGGTCTCCTTGACGACGATGAGCATGCCATCGGTGCACAGCGTGCGGAGGAGTTCCTCCTTGCTGCCGTAGCGGGTGTACAGCGCGCTGATGCCGACGCCCGCGTGCTTGGCCACCGCGGTGATCGGCGCGCCGGGGTCGCTGACGAACACCGCCCGGGCCGAATCGAGGATGCGCTGATCGTTGCGGGCCGCCTCGGCCTGGCGGCCACTCATCGGGCCGTGGCGCTGGCGCCCTGAGGTCGTCTGGGTCATGAAACTGAGTGTAGCAGGGTGTTGGAACAAACCGTTCCGTTCTGATATAATTGGAACAGAAGATTTCGTTCCGGTACTCGTCCTGGTGCCGGCACTGCAACGGAGGATCCGATGTCATCAGCACCCAACCAGGTCCAGGACCAGCGTCAGGCCCCGGGCCAGCACGAGGCCCCGGACCCCGGTCAGCCGGCACGATGGAGCATGGGTGCGGCTCTTCTGGAGGGAGTCTGCCGGTCCTGATGCTGCGGTGTGATGCGCGGGTTGCCCGTGTCGGTGCGTGTTAAAAGGGCTCCGTCCCGTTACGTTCCTGGTTGTTCCATGACCAGGACGGACAGGAGGAGCCCGATGCCAGAGTACGCGCCGGCTGCGGCGTTTACGCGGTCACAGGAGGCGTTCGCGCAGATCGAGGAATGGCTGGACGGCCCGGGGGCGGCGCGGCTGGAACACGCGGCGCTGGAAGAGCAGCTGGAGGCCCGGGGCCGGGAGATGCTCCGGCTGCTGCTGCAGGATCACCTGGACCTGCGGTCGGCCCGGGAGCAGCGGCATGAGGGCGTGACGGGCCCGGACGGGATCGCCCGGACGCGGGCCGAGGCGGGACACTCGCGGCCGCTGTCGAGCGTGTTCGGGCAGGTCACGGTGTCCCGGATCGCCTACCGGGCGCCGGGCGCGCGCAACGTGCATCCGGCGGACGCGGAGCTGAACCTGCCCCGGGAAAAGCATTCGCACGGGCTGTCCGGGAAGGTCGCGTCCGGGGCCGCGCGCGGCTCGTTCGCGCAGGCGTGCGCGGACGTGGCCCGCCAGACCGGATCGAAGCTGGGCAAGCGGCAGGCCGAGCAGCTGACCCGGCGGGCCGCGGCCGACTTCGAGGACTTCTACGCCAGCGAAGAGCACCGGCCGCCGCCCGGCGCGGCGCCCGGCGACGTGCTCGCCTTGTCCTGCGACGGCAAGGGCATCGTGATCTTGCCCGGCCAGATGCGTCCCGAGACCGCCCGCAAGGCCCGCAAGGCCGTCCCGAAGCAAGACGGGCGGCTGTCCCGCGGCGAGGTCCGCAACCGCAAGCGGATGGCCGAGACCGGCGCGGTGTTCGACATCACCCCGGTGCCGCGCACCGCGGAGGAGATCCTGGACCCGCCCCGCCCCCGCCCGCCGGCCCCCCGGGCCCGGAACAAGTGGGTGACCGCCAGCGTCGCCGCCGACGCCGCCACCGTCGTCGCCTCGGTGTTCGCCGAGGCCGACCGCCGCGACCCGGACCGCCGGCGGACCTGGATCGCCCTGGCCGACGGCAACGTCCACCAGCTCGACCGGATCCGCGCCGAGGCCGCCGCCCGGAACACCGGCATCACCATCATCTGCGACCTCATCCACGTCATCGAGTACCTGTGGACCGCCGCCTGGTCCTTCTTCCCCGAAGCCAGCCCCGAGGCCGGCCCGTGGGTCCGCGGCCACGCCGCCGCCATCCTGGACGGCCACGCCACCGCCGTAGCCGCCGCCATCCGCGACGCCATCACCGCCGCCGGCCCCCCGCTGTCCAAAGCCCAGCGCCAGGCCGCGGCCAAGACCGCCGGCTACCTCGACGCCAAAGCCCCCTACCTGGACTACCCCACCGCCCTCGCCGCCGGCTGGCCCATCTCCAGCGGCGTCATCGAAGGTACCTGCCGCCACCTGGTCAAAGACCGCATGGACATCACCGGCGCCCGCTGGGGCGTCAGCACCGCCGAAGCCGTCCTCAAACTCCGCGCCCTGCACGCCAACGGTCACTTCGACGCCTACTGGACCTACCATCTCCAACGCGAACGCGAACGCAACCACGGACGCAGCTACGACCTCGCAGCCTGACCCTCACTCCAGAAGAGCCGCACCCATGGAGCATCGTGCCGGGAACGTCAGGGCGGGCGCGAACGGTAAAGGGACTGGCGGGGTCGGTGGTGACGCTGAGGCGACGCGGTGACGGGCCAGTGAGTCCAAGGGCGCCGCCTGCCCGTGTCGCCGCAAAAGCCAGCGAGCCCCAGCACGCGGGGGCGGCGGGGAGCGTGTCGAGGGTGTTTCGTGTTCGTTGCCGTATAGTGACTTGTTAGCGCTAACATCGTCGCACATGTTCTTGTCTGTGATGGATTGACTACTGTGATGTCGGCGAGGTTGTGGTTACGTTGAGTTTCCTGTGAGGCAAGACCTAGCCCGTCCTTGGAACAAGATCTGGTCCGCCCATGGAAATGGCCTGGACCGGACCATCCCGGCTGCGGCGCGAGGGGGGATGCGGCAAACCGAGGCTCACGGCAGCGGTTGCTCGTTTTGCTCAGCGGGCATGTATGTGCTCGTGCTGAGGCTGATATCAAATCGGGCTCGTTCGATTATCGGGCCTGCGTGGTGCCTTGACAGGTGATCATGAACAGACTTAGCGTCATCGGCGGTTCGTCAGGTTGCGCTGAATACCGGTCGCATTTTGGGCCTCGGTGCGGTCACGCCGGGCGATCTGCCGGAGCAAACATCGGAATAAGAGTGTCTTCGTGTTATCTCTCTCGCGACGAAGTCGACGGGACTCGCCGCGCACGCTGCGGGCTTGGCCCGGGAGAGCATCCCGTCCAGGGAAAATTCCATGGAGGTCCTTAGATGAAGAAAAAGATTGACCCGGTGGTCGACGAAGCGATTGAGCGCCTGAACATGCAGGACGGGCCTTCTCGGCGTCGGCTGCTTGAGGGCGCCGGGCTGTTCAGCGCCACCGCGGCCGCCTCGGCGCTTATCGCGGCCTGCACCTCGTCCAGCTCCAGCAGCGCCACCCCGACGTCGGCGGCGTCGTCGTCGGCTGCCGTGGTAGGGAACTTCCCGAAGACCCCGGCGTGGCAGTTCTGGTTCGTCAACCACGTCACCACGAACCTGTTCTTCGTGCCGACCCAGTACGGGATGAAGGACGCGGCCGCCCTGCTCGGCCTGCCGGCGCCGAAGTGGGGCGGATCGGCGAACTCGCTCGTCACCGAGATGGTGTCCTACCTGGACAGCGCGATCTCCGCCAGCGCCAACGGCATCGCCACCACCGTAATCGACAGCCACTCGTTCACCACGCCCGTCGCGAACGCGATGAATGCCGGCATCCCGGTGATCACTTACAACGCTGACGGCACGGTCGGAGCCGGCGGCGTGGCGGACATCAGCACCAACCGGCTCTGCTACGTCGGCCAGGCGCTCTACCTGTCCGGCCAGCAGATGGGCCAGCGCATCAAGTCCCTCGTCACGACCCCCGGCGAGGTGGTCATCTTCATCGCGACCCCGGGCTCGGGCAACATCCAGCCCCGCTCCGATGGCGCCCAGGCAGTCCTCAAGCCGGCCGGATACACCGTCAGGCAGATCGCGACCGGCGCGCTGACCTCGGCGGAGTCGTCGGCGGAGAAGGCATTCCTGATCGGCGCCAAGTCGACGCTCAAGGGCGCGTTCGCGGTGGACGCGGGCTCGACGGAACTGCTTGGGCCG
>DASWFT010000293.1:0-25191 GCA_036394075.1 Streptosporangiaceae bacterium | reverse complement strand
CGAGCGTCGTCGCCGCCGACTGGACGGCCGGGTTCCGCAGCCAGTCCGCTACCGGCGCCAGCGCCACCCGCCCCCATGTCCCGAAGCACTGGGTACTGGCCACCACCGCGCCTTGCAGCCGCGCCATCTCGGCGACCTCGGCCACCAGACGCGTTTTCCCGACGCCGGCGCCGCCCTCGACGAGCACCAGGCTCGGGCAGCCCGCTGCGGCGGTCCGCCACAGGTCTTGGAGCAGGGCGAGCTCCGCGGAACGGCCGACGAGCCCGGCTGCGGCAATCCCCGAGCGACCGGCGGCAGGCCCGATCGTCGGCAGCCTGGCCCCGGCCGTGTCTACGCGAGCCATCAAGCGCTCGAGTGTCTGTCGCGTTGCCGGGTCCGGAGTGACGCCAAGTTCACGCTCCAGGACCGATGCGCAGTGGTGGTACGTGCTCACGGCACCGGCGCGATCGCCCATGTCGGCCTGCAGTTGCATCAGGGTGCGGTAGCCGATCTCTTCCAGCGGCTGCAACTGGACCCGGCGGCGGGCGACATCCACCGCTCCGGCCAGGTCACCCGTTCGCGTGCGCGCCGTACAAACCAGGTCGCACAAGCCCACACACTGGCGCTCGAGTTCGGCCCTCGCGTCGAGCAGCCAGTCGTCGTACCCGCCGGGCAGCAGATCGCCCTGGTACTGGGCGATGGCCCGGGCAGCGTGGACGAGAACCCCCTCGTCATCATCGGCCGCCGCCGCCGCCCGGGCAGCCTCGCGCTCGACGTCGAAGATGCGCATGTCGACGCGGCAGGTCTCGGTGTCACGCCAGGACAGATCCCTGGGCGTCACGACGAGTGAAGGCTCGGAGCCCAGAACGTGACGCAGGTGATATAGCTCGCGGCGCAGATTGGTCAGCGCCTGCGCGTCCGTCGAGTCCGGCCAGAACAGCCCGGCGATGCGCTGCCGAGCCTGGGGCGACCCGGCATGGATGACCAGGAAGGCGACGAGGGCAACCGCGCGCGACGAACGTGTCCGGACCCCGCCGGTCACGTCGTCGGTAATTGCCTGCTCCCCCAAGAGAGACACGTGCAGCATTTCGACGCGGCCTCCTGATAGCCCAGGTTAGACCCAGTTGCCGCCTTGAGGAGGGCGTCAGGGTTTGATGCCCGCGCCCCCGTACATGTGGACGTGGGCGTCGGGGACCGCTCTGGCCAGGTCGTCGGGACGCCAGTGATTCACCAGGGTCACTCCAGGCTCGATCATGTCGAGGCCGTCGAAGAACCGCTCTACCTCCGGCTTCGTGCGTGATCTCGTGGTGATGCCGCGGGCGTTGTACGCCGCCACACCCGCGTTCACTTCCTCGGGCGCGCTCTCGGCGGTGACGGTCGACAGGGCCAGGATGCTGCCCGGCGGCAAGGGTTGCATGAACCGGTCGATGATGTCGCGTGCGGCCTCGTCGTCGGTGATGAACTGCAGGATCGCGATGAGGGTCAGCGCATCGGCTGGCTCAGATCGAGGGTTTCCCTCGTCTGTCTCGCATGGAGGATTCCCTCGACGTTACGCAGGTCGGCATCGATATAGCCGGTCTTGCCCCGGGGGCTGCTCCTCAGTAGCGCGCGTGCGTGCGCGAGCACGATGGGGTCGTTGTCGACGTATAGGATCCGCGATTCCGGAGCGATCTCCTGGGCAACCTGATGCAGATTGGGGGCGGTGGGAAGCCCGGTCCCGATGTCCAGGAACTGGCGGATGCCCTGTTCCGCGGCGAGGTACCTCGTCATGCGGCGCATGAAGTGCCGGTTGGCCCGCATAGATATCGAAAGGTTCGGCCAGTCCTTCGTAATCTCCGCAGCCGCCGCGCGATCGGCGGCGAAGTTGTCCTTGCCGCCGAGCAGATAGTCATAGATCCGCGCCGAGTGCGGCACATCCGTTCTCAGATCCGCAGAAGGCACTTCGCCCCGTCTCCCGCTTGCATATCAGCCAATCTGGACCCGCATCACACCGTCGATAGGCTACCAAACGTCTCAACCTCCACGATATCGGCGACCGGACGGAGCCACAGCCGTTTCCGAGATGCCGACCGCCGGGAACAGCCGGGCCACGAGGCCGGCTAGCCACCACGGTCAGTGCCGCCGGCTCCAATGCGGTCCTACCGCGGTCCAGCCCGTCTCCCAGGCGGCGAGCCGACGGCGGTCGAGCGCGCGGCGGGTCAGCCAGAGGACGCTCAGCAGAAAAATAGCCAGGGCCGCGGAGGTGACCGTGACGAAGGTGATGACGCGGCTGAGGATCTGCGCAGGCCCGATGGGCGGGCCGGCCAGCGTGCCGGAGGCATCGCTCCAGACGATCACGATGCTCCCGGCCCGGGCCCCGGCGGCCGCCTGCACGGCACCCGCGCGGAGGGTTCCGTCGGGAGCGGTCCAGCGTGCCCGCACCCAGGCGTCCACGGAACTGCCGACGACCGGGTAGCTGGTGGCGGCTGGCGCGTTGCTGAGCAGGACCGCCCGTATCCGGTGCTCGGCCGCAGCCTGGGCCCGGGCCGCGGCGGCCCCCGAGTCGCTGGCCCAGTGGCCCACGGCGATCGCCGCGAGCGGGCCGGCGACCAGGAACAGAACCACGACGCTGAGCCGGATCCAGGCCTCGGCCCGGTCGATGCCGCGCCGCAGCGGGTTGGCATCGAGGCCTCCCCGCCGCATCAGCCACCTCCAGCGCCTCCGCCTGCGCATCATGCTCACCCCTATCACCCCTCGGAATCCGCTTTCCTCGTGGGCAGGTGCCGAACAGCCGCCTCAGAGTACCCGGCGCCAGGCACCGGGGAGCGCGGTCACGCGGCTGGCGGCCCGTACCGTCGTGAGCGTTCGGTGACCGTGCGGATCGTCGCCGGATCTGTCGCCGGCAGCGGCTGCTCGTAGCGTTAGGAAGGAAAGATCGGAAAGATCCAGTACCGAACGCACTGAAAACCGCTCCTGTAGCAGGATGAGCACGCGCCGTATCCCGGCCGGCCGGGCGGCCCCGGGGGAAGGGCTCGAAATACCCTGGTGGAGATTCTGAGCAGGCTGTGAATGGAGGCCGCGTTGACCGCCGAGTCGCCGTTGCAGGTCGAGAGCCGGGAAGAGCTTGTCTACCTCCTCGGCGAAGCCTGCGAGATCGAGCACGGCCTCATGTGCGAGTACCTGTACGCGCAGTTCTCGCTCAAGCGCAGCGTTGATGAGGGCCTCACAGCTGAACAGCTGGCCCGGGTGCAGGCCTGGGAGGCCACCCTCATCGACGTCATCAAGCAGGAGATGCTGCACCTGGCGCTGGCCACCAACATCTTGACCGCGATCGGCGCCGCGCCCCATTTCGAGCGGCCCAACCTGCCTATCCTGTCGCGCTGGTATCCGCCCGGAGTCCAGATCGCGCTGCTGCCGTTCGGTGAGCGGGCGCTGCGCCACTTCATGTATCTGGAGCGGCCCGAGGGAATGACGCTCGATGACGCCGAGGGGTTCGCCGCGCTGCCGGACATCCAGCCGCTGACCGTCATCGGCCAGCCGGCCGTCGCGGTGCCCGAGCCATGGCAGACGGTGGGCCACCTCTACCGGGGAATCGAGGCCGGGCTCGCCCGGTTGTGCGACCGCTACGGCGAGGACGCCGTCTTCATCGGGCCGCCGGCCGCGCAGGCCGTCACCGCGACCTTCGAGTGGAAGGAACTGACCGCGGTCACCGACCTGGCCTCCGCGAGCCGGGCGATCGAGCTGATCGTGGAGCAGGGCGAAGGAGCGCGGGGCGACTGGGTCAAGTCGCACTTCGGCAGGTTCGTGGGGATCCTCGAGGACTTCCTCGCCGAGCAGGCGGCCGACCCGGGCTTCGACCCGGCGCGACCGGTCGAGCCCGCGTACGTCCGGCTGCCACCTGACGTGCAGGCGGGAGCGCTGATCGAGGATCCCCTGACGGCGCGGGTGGCCGACCTGTGCAACGGCCTGTATGAGGTGATGCTGCAGACCCTGAGCCGGTACTACGTTCATCACGGCGAGACGCCCGCCGAGCTCGAGACCCTGGCCCGGACGGCGAAGCACCTGATGAACTGGGTGATGCGCGTGCTCTACCCAGTTCTCACCACCCTGCCGGTCGGCCCCTCGCACCCCGGCCGCACGGCGGGTCCGACCCTCGAAGTCGTCCGGCCCGCCTACTTCGTCCTGCCCCACCGCGAAGCCGCCTGGAAGATCATCAACGAACGCCTCGATGGCCTGGCCGCGACCTGCGCCGCCCTCGCGCAAGAGCCGGGTCTCGCCGCGCTCGGCGACCTGGCGGCCACGTTGCACACCATGGCCGGGGATCTCGGCCAGCACCTGCACGAGCGCGCCGCTGCCGCGCCCGTTCGCGATGAAGGCACTCGCGACCAGGCCACATGAGGTATCAGGGCGTGGCACGCCCTAGGTCGCTTTCAGGTGCCGTGTAATACTCGATCAAGGATATGGACATGCCACCATGCAGGGCGGCCGGCAGATGACAACCCATGACGCGCTACCGCGCAGTGCGCGGACCGGCCGGTCGGCAGGGCAGGTGGCGGGTGCCGCCGCCGAGTTCTCGCCGTTTCCGCCGATAGCTGACTACGGGTTCCTGTCCGACTGTGAGGTCACGGCGCTGGTCGCGCCGAGCGGTGGCATCGAGTGGATGTGCCTCCCGCGCCTGGACTGCCCGTCTGTCTTCGGCGCGATGCTGGACCGGGACGCCGGGAGCTTCCGGCTCGGTCCCGAAGACGTGACCGTTCCGGCCGACCGCCGGTACCTGCCCGGGACGATGGTTCTCGAGACCAGCTGGGACTGCGGTGAGGGCTGGGTCATAGTCCGGGATTGCCTGGTGATAGGACCGTGGCGGCACGAGCAGCCGGAAAGATCCACGCACAGCCGACCCCCGACCGACTATGACGCGGAGCACATGCTGCTCCGGACGGTCCGCTGCGTGCACGGGACGGTGCAGCTGACCCTGGATTGTGAGCCCGTATTCGACTACGGGCGTCACAACGCACGGTGGAGACATACTGACCGGGGGTACTACCAGGTCGCCGCCCAACTCGAAGGCAGCGACCTGACGCTGACCCTCACCTCGGACATCCGGATCGGGCTGGAAGGGCGGAGCGCCAGGGCCCACACCTTGCTCAAGGAAGGCGATGTTCGCTTCTGCGCCTTGTCCTGGGGCAGCCGCCCGCCGCCTGAGAACTACGACGACGCCTACCAGCGGCTGGTGTGGACCGCCCACCATTGGCAGCACTGGCTGGCCCGGGGAAATCTGCCTGACCACCGCTGGCGCAGCTACCTGGCCCGCAGCGCCCTGACGCTCAAGGGCCTCACTTTCGCGCCGACCGGCGCGATCGCGGCCGCCGCCACCACGTCGCTGCCGGAGACGCCCGGGGGCGAACGGAACTGGGATTACCGTTACACCTGGATCCGGGACGCGACGTTCGCGCTCTGGGGCCTGTACACCCTGGGCTTCGAGTGGGAAGCCAACGACTACTTCGCCTTCATCACCGACGTGGTCGAACGCGACCGCGGGGACCTGCAGATTGTGTACGGCGTCAGCGGCGAATGTGACCTCACCGAGCAGGTTCTCGACCACCTGAGCGGCTATCAGGGCGCCAGGCCGGTCCGCGTTGGCAACGCCGCGTACTCCCAGCAGCAGAACGACGTGTGGGGTGTCGTGCTCGACTCCCTGTACCTGCACACCAAATCCAGGGACCGGCTCGGCGAGCGGGTCTGGAACATGGCGCGCCACCAGGTGGAGCACGCCCTCGAGCACTGGCGCGAGCCCGACCGCGGCATCTGGGAAATCCGCGGCGAGCCGCGGCATTTCACCTCGTCGAAGCTGATGTGCTGGGTCGCGGCGGACCGGGGGGCCCGGCTGGCCAGGCTCCGCGAGGACGCCGACAGCGCCCGCATGTGGCAGAAGGCGGCCGACGAGATCCACGCCGACATCTGCGCGAATGCGCTGGACGAGCGGGGCGTGTTCTGCCAGCACTACGACACCACGGCCCTCGATGCGTCGGTACTACTCATGCCGCTGCTCAGATTCCTGCCGGCGGATGATCCGCGGATCCGCGCGACCGTGCTCACCATCGCCGACGAGCTCACCCAGGAAGGCCTGGTACTGCGTTACCAGGTGCAGGAGACAGACGACGGGCTCTCCGGCGAAGAGGGGACCTTCACCATCTGCTCGTTCTGGCTCGTCTCGGCCCTGTCGGAGATCGGCGAGCACCGCCGGGCCCGCGACCTGTGCGAGAAGGTCTTGTCGCACGCCAGCCCGCTGCTGCTGTATGCCGAGGAGATCGACCCGCGGTCCGGCCGGCACCTGGGCAACTTCCCGCAGGCCTTCACCCACCTGGCGCTCATCAACGCCGTGATGCACGTCATCCGGAACGAGGATCTCGCACTCTGATCAGGCACTGGCCACGGCTCCCGTCAGGAAGCTGCCAGCTGGCCGCAACGCGATCATAAGCTGCGCGTCATGAACTGGGCCGCTCGACTCGGACGCGGAGGAGCTTCTCAGCCTGGAATCAGGAATCCTGCAGCTAACGTGGTGAGCGTCTAATCTATGAGGCCTTCCGCGACAAATTATGCTGCGCCCCTGTCGGAGGCCGGCTCGCGGCTGGTGGTCGCCGACCTAGAGCTCGACGAGGACAGCCACGAGGTCCGGCGCGGCGGCGAGTTGATCACCCTGACGCCAACGGAGTTCAAGGTGCTGCGCTATCTGATGGCCAACGCCGGGCGTGTTCTCAGTAAAGGGCAGATTCTCGACCAAGTCTGGGACTACGGCTTTAACGGTGACAGCAACGTGGTGGAGTCCTGCGTGAGCTATCTGCGGCGCAAGGTCGACCGTTGCGAGCCGCGGTTGATCCATACCATCCGCAGCATGGGCTACATCCTGCGGATCCCGCCTCCGTGACGTTGTGGCCCGGCAACCGGCTACGGACGCGGCTGGCGAACGCGTCCCTGCGGGTGCGGGTCATGGTCGCTGCCGCGATGCTGGTCACGGCCACTTCGGTGGTTATGGGGGCATTGGGCACGACAGTGCTGCGCGGTTACCTGCTCGACCGGGCTGACACCCAGCTTCTTACCTTCGCGTCGGTCAGCCGCGTCACCGGCTGGCCTCCCCCGAAGCTTGTGCGCGGCGGGCCAGCGCAACTGCCCAGCTTGTTTCTGGTGGAAGGGATCAGCGCCGAGAGACCGCCAGCCGCGCCGAGCTGACCCGGCTGATAGCCCGGATCCAGCAGGAAGCGACCCGGATGGGACTGCTCGTCGAGGATCTGCTGCTGCTCGCCCAACTCGATGAGGATCGCCCGCTGGACCGGCAGCCGGTCGACCTTTCCAGCATCGCCGCCGAGGCCGTCCAGGTCGCCCGCTCGCTTCCGCGCGGCCATACCCTCACCCTGCTCGCCAGCCCCGACCCGGTCATCGTCTCCGCCGACAGCGGACGCCTGCGCCAGATCATCGACAACCTCATCAGCAATGCTTTCCAGCACACCCCGGCAGGCACCACGGTCACCATCACCGTGGACGTCATACCCGGCCACGGCCAGCTCCTGGTCACCGACAATGGCCCCGGAATGACCACCGAGCAGGCCTCGCGGGTCTTCGAGCGGTTCTACCGCACTGATCACGCGCGCAGCCGCGCCCGCGGCGGCACCGGGCTCGGCCTGTCGATCGCCGCTGCTCTCGTTGACGCCCACCGGGGGACGATCACCGTCGACACCCGGCCCGGACATGGTGCCGCGTTCCGGGTCCGGCTGCCGCTCGCGACCGCCAGCAGCGAATCGGCGGACGACCGAGCTCGTCATCGATGATGGGCGGACCGCGGCGCGCCACGGCCACCGGGGCGGGAGCCGTCAGGCTGGCTGTTCGGCCTGCAACTGCCGGACCACCTCCAGCGCGTCGTTCACGTGCTGGCCGATGTTGGTCATTGAGTTGAAGACGTGCCGGACCGTGCCCTGGCGGTCGATCACGTACGTGACCCGGCCGGGTAGCAAACCGAGCACCGCCGGTACCCCATAGCGTTTGCGGACTTGACCGCCCTGGTCGCTGAGCAGCGTGAATGGCAGCTTGTGCTGGTCGGCGAAGGCGGCGTGCTGGCCGACTGAGTCGGAGCTGATCCCGATCACCTCGGCGCCGGCGTCGGTGAAAACCTCGTGGCTGTCGCGGAAGGCACACGCCTCAGCGGTGCAGCCGCGAGTGTTGTCCTTGGGGTAGAAGTACAGGACAACAACCCGTTCGCCGAGCCGGTCCTGCAGCCGGACCGGCTCACCGGACTGGGCTGGGAGAGTGAAGTCGGGGGCCTTGTCGCCGACCTGAATGCCGTGTGCCATGCTCTGCCTCCCTGTGCTCCCGCCGGGGATCGCGGGCCCGCTCAATAAGCGTAGCCAGCTCCCCACCTAACGCAGCGGGCCAGGAAGTGTTCCATGCCGGGCGCGGCGGCGGGCGCCTCCGCGGCCGGGCCCAGCGTGAGAAACGAATGCATGCGGTTCAGTTCGTGCAGCACGGTCTGCGCATCCGGGGGTGTCACGTCTCCAGCGTGGCAGGCTCTGCACGGCACGCGAAGACTCGCTTGCCCTCGGCTCAGGCCGGGCGGATCAGCCTGGTCTCGTAGGCGAACACGACGGCCTGCACACGGTCGCGCAGGCCGAGCTTCGGCAGGATCCTGCCCACGTGGGTCTTCACGGTGGACTCGGACAGGAACAGGCGCTGGGCGATCTCAGCGTTGGACAACCCCTGAGCCACCTCGATGAGCACTTCGCGTTCACGTTCGGTAAGAAGCGACAGCCGGGGATCCTGCTCCCCCGGATCTTCCGGACCGGCCGGGAGCTGGTCGGCAAACCTCTCCAGGAGCCTGCGGGTCACCCTGGGCGCGACGACCGCATCGCCCTTGGCCACGGTCCGGATCGCGGCCAGCAACTCGGCCGGCTCGACGTTCTTCAGCAGGAATCCGCTCGCGCCAGCCCGCAGGGCCGCGAAGGCGTACTCGTCGAGATCGAAAGTGGTCAGCACCAGCACCCGGGCGTCCGGATACTTCGCGGTGATCTGCTCGGTGGCTTCGATGCCGTCTGTGCGGGGCATCCGGACGTCCATGAGCACCACGTCGGGGCGGGTCTGCCCAGTCAGCCGCAACGCCTCGGTGCCGTCGCCGGCCTCGCCGACGACTTCCAGGTCGGACTGGGCCTCGAAGATCATGCGGAACCCGAGGCGCAGCAGCTGCTGGTCATCGACAATGAGGATCTTGACCGGGGTGCTCACTGGTGCACCCCGCTCGCCTGCGGGGCCCCGCCCGCCTCCCCATTCCCCTTCACTGCGCCGCCTTCCCTCGTCTCTCGTCCCTCGCTCCTCAGTTCAGGCAACGCCGCGCCCCTCCGGCTCGCTCACAGTGCCTCCCGCTCGCCTGCGGGGCGCTTAAGGCGCCGCCTTCCCTCCTCGCTCGTCCCTCGCTCCTCAGTCCAGGCAACGCCGCGCCCCTCCGGCTCGCTCACTGTGGCTCCTCGATTCCATCCCGGCCCAGCCGACCGTGCACCCGCCATCCCCCGCCCGCGCCTGGCCCGGCATCGACTGTCCCGCCATAGGCAGCGGCGCGCTCGCGCATGCCGGCCAGGCCATGCCCGGTCCCTGGAAGCTGCTTCCCGGCTGGCCGCCCGTTATCAGTGATCTCCACTTCGATGCCGTCGTCGGCGAACCGGAGCCGGACGGTCGCGCCGGTCGCGGCGAGCGCGTGCTTCCTGATATTGGTCAGTGACTCCTGCACGATACGGTAGACCGCCAGCTGCGCTCCGGGCGCCAGGTCGTGCGGCTGGCCCTCTACTACGAGCCGGGCGGGCAGGCCCGCCGCGCGGACCTGGGCGAGCAGGTCGTCGAGCTGGCCTAGGCCAGGCGCCGGTTGACGGGCCGCGTCTGTCTCATCGATGCGCAAGGTGCCGACCATGCGGCGCATCTCACCAATCGCCTGGCGGCCGGTCGCGGCCACCTGCTCCATCGCCTCGCGGGCCTGTCCCGGTGACGCAGCTACCGCAGCCCCCGCACCGTCAGCGAGTGCCACCATGACCGAGAGGCTGTGGGTGACGATGTCGTGCACTTCGCGGGCAATGCGGGTCCGTTCGCTGGCCACCGCCAGCCGTGCCTGCTGGTCTCGCTCGTTCTCCAGGCGCGCGGCCCGGTCCTCCAGCGCCGCCAGGTAGGCCCGCCGGGTCTGCAGGTTCACCCCGGTCATGACCGCCGCCACGGCCGTTCCGGTCATCAGCACAATGCCGGGAAAGGTAGCGTCCGATGGCGCCCAGAGGATGATCGCAGGCACGGCCCACGCCTCGAATACCCCGGCGGCGATCAGGGCGCGGCGGCGCGGCTCGTGCGCGGCCACCGTGTACAGCGCGACCAGGAGCGCAGCAGCCGCAGTCACTCCCAACTGCCGGAAATCAGCGGCCGCGGCCGCCAGTGCCGCGGATGTAACCACGGCGAACACGATGATCGGGTGGCCCCGCCGCCAGACTAGCGGGATGAGGCACCCTGCTGCGCTCAGCCACAACCACGGCGAGCCGCCCTCCAGGCCTCTCGTCGCTGGGCGCACAGTAAGCGCCGCGAGCGCTAGCGGGACGAGCAGGTCAGCTAGGGCCGGGTGGCGCTGAGCCCACGCGCGGGCGTTCGAGGCGCCGTGCTGCCAGCGCCTCGAACGCCTCGAATCGGATGCCATGCGTCAACCATCCCCTGGATCATGGAGAGCGACGCGCAGGTGGCCGCCCGCCAGGTCGGATGCCGCCAGGTCGGATGCCGCCAGGTCGGATGTAAGGTTTCCGGCGAAGGCGGGCGAGCACCCGGGCCAGCATGAGCGTCAGCGGGTTCCTGATCGCAGCTGCGGGCACGATCCTGGCGATCATCGCGGTGCTTGGCGAACAGCGCGGGCAGTACCGGGCCTCTGGCGCGCTCACGAGCCGGCGGGCCGGGATGTCCGCGCCGCACTGTTCGCAGTGACCGTAATGGCCCGCGGACAGCCGGCCGAGCGCTTCCTCAGTGTCGGCCAGGGCGCGCCGGGCCGCGACCGTTCGCCACTGCAGCCGCCGCAGTTCCCGCGTGCTGGCATCATCGGCCCTCAGGCTGGTGCGTTCGCCGGTCTCATAGAAGGCCAGCGACAGCTCGGTGACCTGGCTCAGGCGCGCCTGCCAGCGCTTCTCCAGCAGTTCCCGCCAGCGGGAGGCCGGCAGGGCCGCGACCGCATCGGTGCGGTCCGGGCCCGCAGGCAGCCGGTTTCCCTGGCGTGACCCGGCCGCTGACGGTCCGAAAGCTGGCCAGCCGGGGATGCGCATCCTGACCAGCGGAGGGTGGTGGGCAGCGGTCATGCGTCCCGCCTCCTCACCACGAACGCGGCCGCGGCCAGTGCGACCACGGCGTACCCGCACATCAGCGCGAACCCCGCCCAAGGGGACAGCGATCCTGCCTGGTGGTGGACGTTGAGCAGCGCTTCACCGGCGTTGCTGGGCAGGTAAGGGGTGATGTGGGTGCTGATCGTCGACGGCAGCAGGCCGACCAGCGGTGGCACGAGCAGCAGCAGGCCGACCAGGGAAGCGATCGCCCCAGCGGTGTTGCGCAGCAACGCGCCGAGGCCCACGCCGAGCAGGCCGACCACGGCCAGATACAGCGCGGCGCCGAACACCGCGCGAGTGACTCCCGGTGCGGAGAGAGCGACCTGCAGGTGATGGGAGGAGAGCACGGCCATCCCGGAGAAGAAAGCGACCAGCGACGCGATCGTCATCGTAACCAGGGTGACTGCGCTGAACACCCCGGCCTTGGCCCACAGCACCGGCAGGCGCGTGGGCACCGCCGCGAACGTCGACCTGATCATCCCCGAGCTGTATTCGCTGCTGATCACCAGCACCCCGAGCACGCCGATCGCGAGCTGGGCGAACTGGTGGCCCTGCAGGACAGTGCTGACCGCGTCGAATGAGGCCCGGCTGGAGGCCGACAGGTGGGACCACTGGCTGGCGGTGATGGCCGCGGTCAGCAGCCCGATCCCGGCCATGAGCAGGAACGACACAAGCAGGGTGATCTTGGTGGAGCGCAGGCTGCGCAGTTTGATCCACTCCGATCGCAGCACGCGCGGCGGGGTGACGGGCTGCACCGCGACGAGCCGTTCAGTGCGCCCGGGAGCCACCGGTGTCATGGTCGGCATGCTCATATCGAATTCCTTCCCGCGCCTGCCAGCTGCCTGTCGTTCGTGGTCGGCGCCTTGTATTCAACGGCGTCCTGGGTCAGTTCCATGAAGGCGTCCTCGAGCGAGGCCTGCTGCGGGGCAAGCTCGAACAGGGCGATGCCATGCTCGGCGGCTATGCGGCCGATCCGGTCGGAGTCCACCCCTTTCACCGTCAGCACCCCGGCTTCCTCGCTGGTCACCGAGACATCCGGGCCGCCGATGAGTTCCCGCAGCGCGGCCGCCTGGGGAGAGCGCACCCGCACGCTATTGCCCGAGGCTCGCCGCACGAATTCCGCCACCGAGGCGTCCGCGATCAGTTCACCGCGGCCGATCACGATCAGGTGATCGGCGGTCAGCGCCATCTCGCTCATCAGGTGGCTGGACACGAACACGGTGCGGCCCTCGGTGGCCAGGCCCCGCAGCAGCTGGCGCACCCAGCGGACGCCCTCGGGGTCCAGGCCGTTGACCGGCTCGTCCAGGATGACCGTCTGCGGATCGGCCAGCAGCGCAGCGGCAATGCCGAGCCGCTGGCCCATGCCGAGCGAGAACTGGCCCGCCCGCTTCCTGGCCACCTCCCGCAACCCCACCAGGTCGATCACCTCCTCGACCCGGCTGACCGCGATCCCGTGGGTCGCGGCCAGCGCGAGGAGGTGGTTGAAGGCCGAGCGGCCGGGGTGGATCGCGCGGGCTTCCAGCATCACCCCCACCTCGGCCAGCGGTGCCTTGTGCTGCGCGTAAGGCTTCCCGTTCACCGTTGCCGACCCGGCGGTAGGCCGATCCAGGCCCACGATGGTCCGGATCGTGGTTGATTTGCCCGACCCGTTCGGCCCGAGGAACCCGGTCACCAGCCCAGGCTGGACAGTGAACGTCAGGCCATTGACCGCCGTCTTCTCACCGTAACGTTTGACTAGTCCATCGACTTCGATCATGTCAGCTCCGTCGTCTCGTGCCGGATTGTCCCGGCTCTCACGACGCTACGGAGAGTAGCGAAGGGCGGCGACCGCCTGGCGGGCGAATCTTCTCGGCGCACGTACGCCGCGCGGCGTACGGTGGCGCCCTCGCCGCTACGCCTGCAGTGCTACCCAGGCAGAGCTGCAGGTCAGCCGCATGGCGTACCGGATGGCCCACCTACCGGATGGCCTTACCGGATGGCCGCAGGGAACCAGGCTGCTGAACGGGCACGGTCACCCGATGAGGCAGAGGCCACCGCTGTGGTCCCTCCGGCCGCCACCGGCCAAAGAGTCAGGAATAGCTGACGGATCACCCAGCCGGTCTTCAGATCGCCTTCCTACGGTGTGCTCAGGGGACACGATCAGGGTGCCGTGCAAGGAAGGGCAGAACCGTGCGGGAGAGCCAGACCATCTGGTACAGCGGAGCGAGTTACCGGCTCGGGCGAGGGCGGCACCGTTATGGGATCTGGGCTGCGGGAGGGCCGCAGCAGCAGCCGCTGGAGCAGTGGCCCGAAACCCCTGAGGGCTGGTCCGCTGCGTGGTCCCGGTTCACGGCCATCGAAGCGCCAGGCACCGTTGTCCATTTCAGCCAGCCCACTGCCCCCGTCGGCAGGGCGGTCAACGCGATAATCCTGCTCGCCGCTGGTGTTGCCTGCGGGATCGTCGGGCTGTTCCCGGCTTATCTTTCTGGAGCGAGCCTGGCCCAGCAGCGTGCCGAGCTGGTGCCTCATGCGATCTACCTGGCCGTATGGACGGCTAGTGCTCTGCTCATCTGGTTCGGTGGTGTTCGCTGGCGGGTGGGGGCGCTCCTCGGGCTGGGAACGAGCGTTGTCACGTTCGGGTTCTTCTTCGCGGATGCCGGCACAGTGATCGCTGACGGTACGCATGTGCTGGGCCTCGGCCTGGTCCTGGGGCTGGTCAGCTGGCTGGCATGCACGGCTGGCTCCATGCTGGCTTTCGGGTTCCGGTCGGCCGATGGGCCCCGCCGGCCGTGGGCCCACGCGACGGGGCCCCGCTGGCCCCGGGGCCTCGCGACGGGTCCTGTCGTGATCTTGACGCTCGCGGTGCTTGCCGCAGTGGGCGCGGCAGCCGCGTTCGCCCCATCGTGGGACAGCTACACGTTGCGGACGTCGGCCGGGCTGACGCAGTACCTGACCGCAGGCAACAGCTTCGCGAATCCCGCTCCGGTGATCGCCGGGGACGTCGCTGTGATGGTTGCGCTCGTGGCGGTTGTTGTCACAGCCGCCCTGTGGCGCCCGATCCGCCTGGGGGCCGCGTTGCTCGCTGGTGCGGTCATCCCGATGGCAGCTCAGGCGATCTCAGCGCTCGTCCAGATCGGCGAGCCCGTCTCACCGGCGCAGTTCGGAATCTCACCGGCGCAGGCTGCGCAGGCCGGGCTCACAATTAGCGCTGGTGTCACGCCGGCGTTCTGGATCTACTGCGCCTTCGTCGTGACACTGGTCATGATGTGCGCGTGGATGCTCATCCCGCCCCGCTCGCTCCGGCCGGCCCGCCTGGCTGCGGCTCCACCCGGGAGCATCCCACCGGCAATGCCCGCTGCCGCCACAGGCACAGAAGATAGCCGCGAACTCGTGGCAGGCACCGCTGGCCGCCAGGACGGGCCGGACGGGCCGGACGCCTGACGCGGCCTGGTCTCTGGAATACCCGCGGCCTTACGATGGAAGGCCGCCGTCAGCCCGGCGGGTCCTCCCCGGTGAGCCCGTCCACCGACTCCCGGATGAGGTCGGCATGGCCGACGTGCCGCGCATACTCCTCGATCGGCTGGCCATCTTAGGATTTCGGGGGCCCACTACACCGAGGCGGCCCTGGTCCAGGCGATGTGATATCCACGGTGGGGAACTTTGCCGTCCGGCACCATCATCGAGGCCGACATGGACGCGGTGTAGTGTCGGTGCCGGTCAGATGGCGACACACATTCCCCCGTCTCAGGACGCGCGACAGGGCTGACGGGCCGGCACAGCGAACGCGACCTGCTGGACCGGCTGCTCGGTGCTGTCCGGGCGGGTGAGAGCCGGGCGCTGGTGGTGTGCGGCGAACCGGGCGTGGGCAAGACCGCGCTGCTTGAGTACCTGGCTGGGCAGGCGTCGGGCTGCCGTGTAGTGCGGACCACGGGTGTCCAGTCGGAGATGGAGCTCGCGTTCGCCGCGTTGCAGCAGTTGTGCGCGCCGATGCTGGATCGCGTCGAGCGTCTGCCGGTTCCGCAGCGTGTTGCGCTCCGGATCGCGTTCGGCCTGAGTGCCGGGCCGGCGCCGGACCGGTCCCTGGTCGGCCTGGCCGTGCTGAGCCTGCTTTCCGAGGTGGCCGGGGAGCGGCCACTGGTCTGCCTGGTGGATGACCAGCAGTGGCTCGATCGCGCCTCCGCGCAAGTCCTCGGGTTCGTGGCGCGCCGCCTGGCGGCGGAGTCGGTGGGTCTGGTCTTCGCGGCCCGTGTTCCGGGTGAGGAGCTGGCCGGATTGCCGGAGCTGGGGGTCGGGGGTCTGCGGGACGGCGATGCGCGGGCGCTGCTGGAAGCGGTGTTGACCGGGCCGCTGGATGAGCGGGTCCGCGATCGGATCGTCGCCGAGACGCGCGGCAACCCGCTGGCGCTGGTGGAGCTGGTGCGGGGGCTGACCCCGGCAGAGCTGGGGGGCGGGTTCGGGCTCCCCGGCGCGCTACCGATCTCGGGACGCGTCGAGGAGAACTTCCGACGGCGGGTCGACGCTCTGCCGGCCGAGACCCGGCGGCTGCTGCAGTTGGCGGCGGCCGATCCGGTCGGTGACCCGGGGCTGGTGTGGCGGGCGGCCGAGCGGCTGGGGATCGGGGCCGAGGCGGCGGCGGCCGAGGCCGGGCTGGTCGAGTTCGGCGCCTGGGTGCGGTTCCGGCATCCGCTGGTGCGCTCGGCGGCCTACCGGTCGGCATCGCTTCAGGAGCGGCAGGACGTGCACCGCGCCCTGGCGGAGGCCACTGATCCAGAGATCGATCCGGACCGCCGCGCCTGGCACCGGGCCCACGCCGCGCCGGGGCCCGACGAGGACGTCGCCGAGGAGCTGGAGCGCTCGGCGGGCCGGGCGCAGGCGCGCGGGGGCCTGGCCGCGGCGGCCGCGTTCCTCGAGCGTTCGGCGATGCTGACACCCGAACCCGCTGGCCGTGCACGGCGCCTGCTCGCGGCGGCCCGGGCGAAGCGTGACGTCGGCGCGCTGGACGCGGCACTGGGGCTGCTGGTCGTTGTCGAGGCCGGGCAGCTGGACCCGCTGCAGACCGCCGAGCTGGAGCGCCTGCGCGGGCAGATCGCTTATGACCAGCGCCGTATCAGCGACGGTGCCCGGCTGCTCCTGAGCGCAGCCAGGCGCCTGGAGCCGCTCAATGTCGGCCTGGCGCGCGAGACGCACCTGGAGTCGCTCGGGGCCGCGATGTGGGCCGCCGACCTGGACCGCCCCGGCGGCCTGCAGGAGGCGGCCGAGGCCGCCCGCGCCGCGCCCCCGGGTCCCGACCCGCCGCGGTCGGTTGACGTCCTGCTCGACGCGTTCGCGATCCGGTTCACGCAGGGATACGCTGCGGCCGCGGCAGTGCTGACCCGGGCCCTCGAGCGGGTTCTCGCGCTGAACGTCGGCACCGCCGAGGCGGGTGGCTGGCTGTGGCTGGCCGGTCCGGGAGCCGGCGGCATGGTCGCCCTCGAGGTCTGGGACGACGCATCCTGGCATGCCTTGGCCGCTCGCGAGGTTCAGGTCGCCCGGGACACGGGCGCGCTCGTGCACCTGCAGTCCGCGCTCGACTTCCTCGCCCGAGCCCACCTTCTCACCGGCGAGCTGGTGATCGCGGCACGGCTGATCGAGGAAGATCGCCTGATCGCCGAGGCGACCGGGAACCCGCCCGTTGCCTATACGGCGATGACGCTCGCGGCCTGGCGCGGCCAGCAGGCCCAGGCGTTGGAGCTGATCGAGGCCACCGTGCAGGAGGCGACCGCGCGTGGCCTCGGCAGGCCTCTCAACTTCGCGGCCTACGCCAGCGCGGTGCTCCACAACGGCCTCGGCCGCCACGACGCCGCGCGCGACGCCGCCTGGCGGGCGTTCGAGCACGATCAGCTGGGGTACGGGCCGTTTGTGGTGCCCGAGCTGGCCGAGGCGGCATCCCGGACCGGTGACACGGCGCTCGTCCGGGCCGCGCTCGAGTGGCTGTCCGAACGCACGCGCGTCACCCCTGCCGAGTGGGCGCTGGGCATCGAAGCCCGCGTCCGCGCCCTGCTCAGCGAAGGCGACACCGCCGAGCGTCTGTACCGCGAGTCGATCGCCCGGCTCGGCCGGACTCGCGTCCGCGCGCAGCTCGCCCGCGCCCACCTGCTGTATGGCGAATGGCTGCGCCGCGAGCGCCGCCGCACCGACGCGCGGGAGCAGCTGCGCACCGCGCACGACATGCTGGAAGCGATGGGCATCGGGGCGTTCGCCGAGCGGGCCAGGCGTGAGCTGGCGGCGACCGGCGAGACCGCCCGCAAGCGCACCGCCGAGGCCAGCGATCAGCTGACCGCCCAGGAGACCCAGATCGCGCGGCTGGCCCGCGACGGCCTGTCGAACCCCGAGATCGGCGCCCGGCTGTTCATCAGCGCGCGCACCGTCCAATACCACCTGAGCAAGGTCTTCACCAAGCTCGCCATCAGCTCCCGCAGCCAGCTCGACCGCGTCCTGCCCGGCGACCCCGCCACCGCCCAGCCGCACTAGCCCCGCCGACCAGCCGCCGTCCCAGTGGCGCGCAGCCAGGCCAAGACTGGCGACTGGCACTGTGCGCTGGCGGATACGAGCGTGGCCCTCCCCACATGACAATCGGAGCGAGGCAACCGCTTACGTACACATTGTGGACAGCTGCACAAGCGACCTTCGAGCAGGGACAGGGAGCACCGTCATGACCAGCCTGGCTGCGGCCGGACCACGATGAGGCAGCCCGCGGGCGGCCCCGAGGGCCCCGGCGAAACCGGATCTTCTGCGCGCTCCCCGGCCGAGAGCAGCGGGAGATCTGCGCCGCAGGCTCAGGCCGGGCGCAGCCCGGTCCTGGACCCGGCGCAGCTTGGGGTGCTGCGCCGGTACGGCCGTGAGCACGACATGGCCGCCGGGGACGTGCTGTTTGCCGCCGGGGACGTGACGTATGACCTGATCGTGGTGCTGGCCGGTGAGGTCCGGATCGTCGAGCGGCACGGCCAGCCGGGCGAAACGGTCATCGCGACCTAAAGGAATGGCAACGGTCCTGGCCGAGGACACCGCGCTGGGTGGCCAGGCGGGAACGTCGTCCCGGATCGAGAACTCCTGGGTTCCCCGCGGGCCTGTCCGGGGAGGAGTTGGCGGCGCGCGCGGCCTTGCAGGCCCAGAAGTTCGGCCTACGCATCAAGCTGGCGGCGAAAGCGGTGTCGCTGTCGTCGGACTCCGGCGTGCACCAGGTCAGCTTCGACGATGGTGAGGCGATCACCGCGAAGTCGGTCATCATCGCCACCGGGGCGCGCTACAACCGCCTCCCCCTGGACCGGCTGGCCGAGTTCGAGGGCGTCGGCGTCTACTACGCGGCGACCTAGATGGAGGCCCAGGCCTGCCGCAGCGACCCGGTGGCCATTGTGGGCGGCGGCAGCTCCGCCGGCCAGGCGGCGCTGTTCCTGAGCCGGAGCAGCGCCGAAGTTCACGTCATCATCCGGGGCCAGACGCTTGATACCTCCATGTCGCGCTACCTGATCGACCAGATCGAGCGGAACCACCGCATTGTCGTCACGCCCGGAACCCAGGTCACCGCGCTGCTCGGGAAAGATCAACTAGAAGGCGTGGAGCTCCTCGATACCAACCGGCAGCAGACGTCGGCATTGGCAGTCCGGGGCCTGTTCGTTTTCATCGGCGCACAGCCCAGCACCCAGTGGCTGGCGGGCCAGCTCGCCGAAGACACCCACGGGTTCCTGCTCACCGGCACCAACATCCCAGAAGCTCAGCTCGACGACAAAGACCGGATCCCCCTGTTCCTGGAAACCAGCCGACCCGGGGTCTTCGCCGTCGGCGACGTCCGCAGCGGGTCAGTCAAGCGGGCCGCGACAGCAATCGGGGAAGGATCGATGGCGGTGCGGCTCGTGTTCGAACGCCTCCAGGCCACAGGGAGTGCGGTCGCAGACCCGCCCCGCGCCGATGGAGACCGTCGCAGTGCCCCGTTGGCCACGACGCCTGGCCGGAAAGTGACAAACCAGATGGCGCGCGGGCGCCACGTCGACTGACATGGCGCCATCATGAAGCCGCGACCTCTTCGAACGGCCACCACTCAGCTATGAGTCTTCGGGTCCCCAGAGCGAAGGAGCAGCCACCATGACAGCCGGCGCAGTTACCGCAGACGGGCGCGCCTGCGTCCTCGCGGACGGAAATCAGATGCCCATGCTTGGTCTCGGCGTCTGGCAGGTGCCCAACGGAACGGAGTGCGTGAACGCCGTACGCTGGGCGCTCGACCTGGGCTATCGCCATATCGACACGGCCCAGGCCTACGGCAATGAGGAGAGCGTCGGACGGGCACTGCGCGACAGCGGTGTGCCGCGCGACGAGGTGTTTATCACTACCAAGTTCTATCCGGGGCGCAAAGACCCCGTTGCCGAAGCCAGGCAAAGCCTCAGACGGCTCGGCCTCGACCAGGTCGACCTGTACCTCGTCCACTGGCCCGGAGGTGGTTCCGCCTGGGCGTGGCCGGGGATGGAGCGGGCTCGCGAGCTTCGGTGCGCCCGTTCAATCGGCGTCTCCAACTTCAGCGCCACCGAGCTAGAAGAGGTGATAGCGGCAGGGACGACCCCGCCGGTCGTTAACCAGGTGCAATTCAGTTCGCTGCAGTATCGGCGCGCGCTGCTCGACGCTTGCCGTCGGCGGAGCGTCGCGCTGGAGGCCTACAGCCCGCTGGGGACCGGCCGGCACCTCTCCAACGAAACGGTGAATCGGGTCGCGCAGCGTGTGGGGCGGACGCCCGCGCAGGTGCTATTGCGCTGGTGCGTTCAGCACGATCTTCCGGTCATCTCCAAGTCGACCCACCGCGAGCGAATCCAGGAAAACGCGCAGATCTTCGACTTCGCCTTGTCCAACGAGGACATGGTCGAACTCGACGCGCTCGACCACACCAACGGCACCGACCGCGCCCTCGAGCGGAAGTGGTGGTGAACAGGCTCCCCGCCACTCGTGACCATGCCGACGCTCGTCATGCCCCGGCAATCCCTTTCTGGCGACCGAGCCGGTGCCCGGATAGTGCGATGCAGGCTCCTATCCCTGCCGGGCCGTGGTGCCTGCCGCAGCGAGCTCTCGCTGGGCGGGCTTGTGCTCGAGCCGCTGCCCCTCGATGTCGGGGTCGGGGATGTATTTGGCGAACCACTCCGGGTGGTACCAGATCCTTGACCCGATGATCGCCATGACGGCCGGCACCAGCGTGAGTCGCACGACGAAGGCGTCCAGGAACACGCCGATGGCGAAGCTGAAGCCGATCGCCTTGATAGTCGGATCGTTGGTGAACATGAAGGCGACGAAGATGGAAAACATGATCATCGCCGCTGCGGTGACCACGCGGGCCGACAAGCCGACGCCTCGTTGCACCGCGCGGCGAGCGTCGCCGTTCTTGGTGTACTCCTCCTTGATCCGCGATACGACGAACACCTCGTAGTCACTGGACAGGCCGAAGATGATCGCCAGCATGATGATCGGCAGGAAGCTGATCGTTTCCGACGGGGTGATGCCGAAGATGTGCTCGCCCCAGCCCCACTGGAACATCGCGACCTGCGCGCCGAGCGCCGCGGCCATCGAGAGCAGGAAGCCCAGGATCGACTTGATCGGCACCAAGATAGTCCGGAATGCGAACGTCAGCAGGATGAACGCCAGGCCGACCACGACGATCAGGAAGATCGGCAGGGCGCTGGACAGCTTGGACGAGACGTCGATGTTGGACGCCGTCGTGCCACCGACCAGGATGTGCGCGCCCGTCTGGCCTTCGATCGCGGCCCGGTTGTCGCGCAGCGTGTGCACCAGGCTCGCGGTGGCCGGGTCGTTCGGGCCGGACTTCGGAATCAGCCGGATCAGGGCGATGCCGTTCTGCGCGGCCAGCGGGGTCACCTGCGCGACGTCGGGCATCTTGGTGAGTGCGCCGGCGATCTGCTGAGTATCGGTGGGGCTGTGGACGCCCTGGGCGACGATGAGCAGCGCACCGTTGTAACCCGCGCCGAAGCCTTCGGTGGTGAGGTCGTATGCCTTGCGCTGCGTGCTGCCCGTGGACTGCGAGGCCCCGCTGGGCAGGCCCAGATGGATCGACGCCGCCGGAAGCGCGAGCACGCCGAGCAGGGCGATCCCGCCGATCAGCACGGGCACCCGGCGCCGCACGACGAACCGGCCCCACCTGGCGCCGGCCGAGCTGTCCGGGTCGGCGGCGCTGCGGCGGGCGACCCGCTCCGCGCGAGCACCGAGCAGCGGCAGCCGGGTGAACTTGGCCACCTTGGTGCCGGCGAAGCCCAGCATCGCCGGCAGCAGCGTCAGGGCGATCAGCAGCGCGACGGTGACGGATGCCGCGGCGGCCAGGCCCATGACGGTCAGGAACGGGATGCCCACCACGGTCAGGCCGCACAGCGCGATGATCACGGTGAGGGCGGCGAAGACCACGGAACTGCCGGCCGTGCCCATGGCCAGTGGCACCGACTCCTCCGGTGTCATGCCGTTGAGCAGGTTGGTTCGGTGCCTGGACAAGATGAACAGGCCGTAGTCGATGCCACACGAGAGTCCGAGCATCAGCGCGACCGTGGTCGATGCCGAGGCGATGGTCAGCACCGACGCGACGGCGGTGATGCCCATCAGGGTGGTGACCACGCCGATGATCGCGCCCAGGATGGGCATGCCCGCGGCCGCGAAGGCACCGAAGGTGATCATCAGGATTCCGAACGCGATGATCAGGCCGATCAGCTCGGGCGCCTCGGAGACGGGCGTGCGCCAGCCCGGATAGACGCTGCCGTTGTACTCGACCTGCACGCCGTCGGCCTGTACCGGCTTCATCGCGTCCTTGACGGCATTGAGGTTGGCGTCCTTCACGGCAGCCGCCGGTGCCGACCACTGCACCTGCCCGAGTGCGACCGTGCCGCTCTGCGACACCCGCCGACCCTGGAAGGGATCCACGACCGCTGAGACCTGCGGCACCGACCTGAGCTTGTTCATGGCCGTCTCGATCGAAGCCTTGGCGGCCGGATCGGTGACCTTCGCGCTGCCCTTGGTGGTGGCGAAGACGATCGTGCTCTGGCCGCCGCTGAAGGCCGGCAGCCTGGCGGTCAGGACATTCGCAGCATTCTGCGCCTCGGTGCCCGGGATGGTGAAGTTGTCGTTGGTCTTTCCGCCGCTGACCATGGCGATAGCGATAGCGGCGATGGCCGCAACCAGCCAGACCGCCAGGACCAGTCGTCGTCGCCGGAACGCGAAGTGGGCGAGTCGGTATAGATAGTTTGACATGGGCGGATCTCCCTGGCTCGGATGCGGGCTCGATTCCGACGCTAGAGCATTCGCTAGCCGCACGTCAAGTGAGTCGCTAGCCATCCGTCTGGTGAATAACTTGCCGATCAGCTAGTGACTCACTTGCCGCCAGCTTGTATACTGCGATGCGGGTCCACACATGAGGAGTCATCTACGATGATGGCTGTCAAGGGCATATCCACCCGTGCAGCGCAGGCCGAACGGACCAGGCAGCAGATCCTGGAGACCGCGCAGCGGCTGTTTACCGAACTCGGCTACGACGCCACCTCGCTGCAGATGATTGCCGACGAGATGGGGCTGACCAAGGCCGCCGTCTACTACCACTTCCGCGCCAAGAGCGACATCCTGCACGCGGCCATGCTCCCCGGAATCCAGCGGCTCGAGGCTCTGCTGGACGAAGCGACCGCGATACGCGGGCGGCGTGCCCGGATCGAGCACCTGGTGAACGGCTTCGTCGACTTCCTCGTCCAGAACCGCCACTATGCGGTGATGGCATCCACCGACCCGGCTGCTAAGCGACACAAGCTGGACGACGAGTCACTGACGCCACGCCGGCGGGCCCTCACCCTGCTCTTCGGCGATAACCCGACCGGCGCCGAGCGGCTCGCGTTCAACGCCGTGTTCTTCATCCCGGAGAGCTTGCCCGATCTGGTCGACCTGACCGACGAGGAACTGCGCGAAGCTCTGCGAACGACGATGCTGCGCATTTTGCGGACCTCGTCCTGGTCTAGGGAGTAGTCGCATGGTCCGGCCGCAGGCCGGGCATGACCATCATCGAGCAGATCGGGCGGCTGCCATCGGCGCGACCGGACATCGGTTCGCCATGCTAATTATGCGGATGCGGGCGCGTACGATCACCCAGACCTGCGCACCGAGATGGGCCGGGCGGGCCGGGCCCGCGACCGTCTCGTCGCTGCACCTGGGCGATGCGCTCGCGGCGGCTATTTCGGTGGCGGGCTGCGGGCATGCGCGACGCCGAACGGCCAGGACCAGAGGGCGGCGAGGCAGCGCAGTCCGGCGGAGGAATACTCAGGAAAATGCCAGGCCTGCTCGGCCTCCGCGGCGGCGATACTTGGCTGGTGATCGGGTTCCGGTTCGTTTTGCGTCCGGTCGGCGAGATCACGCCGTGGGGAGGGCGTGACCCCATGTTGCACTGGTTCGGGTTGACCGACGGGTGGTACTGGATCGAACTGGACGACCGGGACCTGCTGCGCTACTCGCAGGAGAGCCTGCGGGGGTCGCGTGGCGGGGGCCACGATGTGGCGCGGTCCCGCGTTGACTACCAGGTGGTCCGGCTCTGGGAGGACCTGATCCAGATGACCCCGGCGGTGCTGGAGCCGGTGCCAGCCGGGCTGGCCAGCTTCGTGGCGAGCCACCCGGCCAGCTGGGCACCCTGCGGCAGCGGCGAAGCTGGCACCGGCGAAGCTGATACAGCCGCGCAATGGCACGGGGACCACACGCTGGACCTGCTCTACCTGCGTGCTCCCCCGTGGATCCAGTGGTGGCGCACGGTAGCCGGCGGCAAGGACGTCGTGACCATCAGGTGGCTGCACCGGCCTGAGAGCGGCATCGAGTTCACCGCCGGGCGGCAGGGCCAGGTGACGGTCGCGACGAGTGCGTTCATCGCCGCCGTGGAAGAGTTCGACCGCGGGCTGCTGACCGCGATGGAGGCGCGGGTCACCGGGCTGGAACGGACCGGGCCACCGCGCGGCGTCCGGATCGACATGCATCGCCTGCGCGCAGAGCAACAGGACCGCGCGCAATGGCTCCGGCGCGCACTGCGCCACGCGCCCGGCACCGACTGGAGCCGTGTCCGGATGGGCGCCGCAGAACTACTGGCCACCTAAGCAACCCGCCCCTTTCGGCGGTTCCGCATGCTGGCCGCCGGAAGCTAGACCACGTTCGGTGGCCAGCTGGCGAACGACCGTTATCGCAGCGTAAGCACGATTGGTTGGAGTTGCCGGTCAGGCAGCCAGTGGCCTACATGACGGTGTCGTACTTGGCGAACAGGGCCTGGAGACCTGGCGGGCCCGGCTGACCGTGCGCGGCGGCGACCAGCGCAGCGAGCTCGCTGAAGAAGTTCTCATAGCCCGCCGGGGTGAACAGGTTCAGCAGCCGGGCCGGCTCCTCGTGCGGGTTGGCGAAGGCGTGCCGTACTCCCCGCGGGACGTAGAGCGTGCTCCCGGCCGTGCCGATGATGCGCTGGTCGCCGAGCTGATAGGCGACGCGTCCGGCGAGCACGATGAAGGTCTCCTCGTGGGACTGGTGCACATGTGGTGGCGGGCCTGCCCATCCCGGCGACAGGGTGATCACGTCGGTCGAGAACGTGCCGCCGGTCTGGCCGCCAGCGAGCGTGATCGAGTGCTCGGCACCTGCGACCTCGACCTTCGTCCCGGCGCCGGGCTCGCCGAATATGTACGGCGTGGCGTCAGCTGGCATGAGCACTCCTCGGGATCAGCTGCGGATGGGGGCGACCGGCAGGCACGCTGGCAGCCAGCGGCTCGCGCTCCAGTTGCGCCAGCACCGTGCTGACCGACACTGACATGCGGGGTATGACCGCTCCGGCATGCGCGTTCACCAGATCGGTGAGCTGTTCCCG
>DASWFT010000292.1:0-18678 GCA_036394075.1 Streptosporangiaceae bacterium | reverse complement strand
CGTGAACGTTCCCCGGGTGGTCGGGGTGCCGGTGATGGAGATCGGCGGTGCTGCCGACAGGCTGAGACCCGGCGGAAGCTGGCCCGCGGTGATCGACGCCGTGTACGGCGCGACGCCACCGGAGAGGAAGAAGTTCTGCAGATAGGACGTGCCGACGGTTCCGGCGTTGCAGCACGTTGCCGGGAAGGTGATCGCGAGCGCTGCCGCCCGGAGGATCTCGATGCTGAAGTCCTGGCTTGCCACGTTGCCGGCGCCGTCCTTGACCTGGATCGTGAAGGTGAAGGTGCCCTTGCGCGTCGGCGTGCCGCCGATCGCATCCCCGCAGCAGCCGAAGGTCGAGGGCATGGACAGACCAGGTGGCAGCTTGCCGGCAACCACGCTGAAGACAGGCAGGCTGCACGGCGACCCGCAGGAGCCGCCGGTGATCGCGATGTCCTGGCCGTAGCTGGCACCCACATTGCCGGATCCGAGGGCGCAGACACCCTTGGCACAGCTCATCCCGGACGTGATGAACGTGAGCGTCGAGCTGAGGGCTGCCGGGCGCGCCGTGTTCGCCGAGACCGCGCTCACGCTCAACACCGCCATCCCCCCGACCAGAGCCAAGATGACCGCGCCACGAGCGCGAAGATGGACAAGCATCGCACACCTCCCTGCTGGTTATGCCCGTCCCCTTACATCACGGCTGTCCGACCGCAGCGGTTCGCACCGGTGCAGGGTTTTCTTGCCGCCAGCGCGGCCACATCGCCCACGCCGCCATGGCAGCCCTGCCCGGCTGACTGTCAACGGCCACAACCGGCCCATGGGGGCCCCCGGTGGCCAGCCTGCCCGCGCGAGCGGCCCCAACGCCCGCCAGCAAAACCGATTCCGGAACTGCCCGTGAGGCGACGGTCTACTGGCCGATGATCACCATCATGGCCCGGCGGCCCGCTCCGCGCACGTCATCCGTGCGGCACCCCTCTGTTCAGGATCTGCGTGCGGAGATGCAGGCCTGGGTCAGTTCGAGAGGATGATCCCGCTCTGGTTGAATCCCTGGCCGACTGCCAGCACGTTTCCGCTGCTGGCGGCGGCCATTCCGCCGATGAAGCGGATGCCGCCCGGGGTGGTGATGATGCTCCAGCTGGTGCCGTCCCAGTGCTCAGTGAACGGTCCCTGGAGCTGCAGTCCCATCGCCCAGATGTCGCTGGCGGAGACCGCCGCCACTGCTATCAGGGAGTTGTTGCCTTGCGGGTTGGGGTTGGGGCTGGGGACCACGTTCCAGCTGGTGCCGTTCCAGTGCTCGATCACCGCGGTGGGGTGAGCGGAGAATCCCCCGGTGGGGACTCCGGGGCCGGTGCCGACGGCCCACACGTTGGCCGGGGACAGCGCGGTGATCGCGGTGACTCCGCCGAAGCGCAGGTGCGCGGCGGGTATCTGGGTCCAGCTGGTGCCGTCCCAGTGCAGGCTCACGTTCTCTGTAGTGGTGCCGGTGGCCAGGGACCCCATGGCCCACACGTCGGTGCTGGAATCGGCCGAGATCGCGTCGATGCTCACCCCGGTGAAGGCCGGGCTGGAGACGACGCTCCAGCGGGTGCCGTCCCAGTGCTCGACCAGGGCGTCCGGGGAGCCGCCGGCGAGTCCTACGGCCCAGGCGTTGTCGGTGGCGGGGGCGGTCACCCCGCCCAGCTGGCTGCCCTTGGGCAGCTTCGGGCTGGGGACCACGCTCCAGCGGGTGCCGTCCCAGTGCTCGATCAGCGTGTTGACCGAGCTGCCTTGCGCCTGATCGCCGACCGCCCACACGTCGTTGCCGGCCGCGCCGGCGACGCGGCCGAGGGCGCCGCTGAGAGCGGGGGTCGGCACGACGCTCCAGCCGGTCCCGTTGAAGTGCTCGGCGAGCGGCTGGAACGGCCCGGTCCCGATGGCGCCGACCGCCCACATGTCACCGGGGGCGATCACCGCGGCGCCGCCCAGGGACGAGTTGCTGATGAACGGGCTCGCCACCACGTGCAGGCCCGCGGTTGACGCGGCAGCCGGAACGGCGGCCAGCGTCCCTGCGAGCAGCGCGGCGAGGCCGACGGGATAAATGGTGCGAATCAACCGATAGAGCATGTTTTGCCTTCCCTGAGAGTCCAAGGGATCGTCCTGCTAGCCGTTTTTGAGCGCGAGCGGCGTGGGCACGCCGGAGGTGTTCGTGTACCCGCCGACCGCCCAGGTGGTGGCGGCGCCGGGGGTGGTGGTTACCGAGTACAGCTGGCTTGAGCTGCCCGGGTGCGGGCTGGGCACGGTGGCCCAGGACGTGCCGTTGCCGAACCGTGTTCACGGAGCGCTGCCGCTACATCAGCAAATAACGAGGTCGCTAACACCGTTCTTGATCGCGGTGGCGTACTTGACCATCTGGTCGTAGTTCTCGTCGATCAGGTCCCATCTGATCGGGCGGTGCAGTGCCGGGGCCAGGCGCGCGAACCGGTCCGCCGCGCCGTCCGGCTCCGGGCGGAACAGCCGCACGGTGTTGATCCGCTTGATCCGGGGCAGCAGGTCGACCTCCAGCAGCCGGGTGATGCCGAACCCGATGGGCTGCGCTGGGTTACCGGGACGCTGCCGACGCCCTCAGGCTTCGTCCGGCCGGGGCATTAGGACAGCCGCCAGCCCAGCGGGCGCAGCACGGTAGAGCTGCGTGTAGCTCCTGGAGCGACAGAGCCTGATCGATGATCTCCCCGTCGTTGTTCGGCATGCGCCGGTGCCAGCCGCCGTCGAGGAGCACCTCGATCGTGACGTCCGCGCGTCCAGGAAGTGCCGCCGGCTCCGCAGGCGCCGTCCGGTGCAGATCCCAGAGCGCGGTCAGGACCCGGCGGGCCTGCGCCTTCTGCCGGCCATCCCGGTGTCGCTTCAGGTCGTCCAGCTCCTCCACTACCAGCGACGGCACGACGAGGCGCACTGCATCCCCTCTCAGCGACGGGTCGAGGAGGTGCCAGTCGAAGCTGGTGAAGAATACGCCCTCCATCAGCGCCGAGGTGTCCAGGACAACTAGCCGGCCGGGCCGGGCCAAGAACGCCAGCCGACCTTGTATCTCGCCGATCAGGCGCTCGAGCCGCGCGCCCCACTCCTTGCACTCACGAGCCATGAGCATGTTCAGCTCCCGTTCCGAGAGCTGCGGAGTTTGCACCACGCGGTGATAGCTCTCGGTGAGTTCCCCGAACAGGTCCTCACTGTCGGGGAAGTGGTTGCCGAGCTGCGGAGTGGCCCACTGGTCGCACCAGGTCAGGAAGGCGTTCTTCCGGTCGGCCGCGTTGTTGCCTTGCACGCTGGCGTTCCAGAGCTGATCCTTCACCTGCTTGACGGTGGCCAGCGCAGCGTCAGCACCGCCCGGATTCCGCAGTCGCATGACCGTAGCCTGCCACCCGGTCCTGACATCGAGTGCCAGGGAAATGGGCAGGAACGAGGCGCATCCGAACGCTGACTGGCGATATCGCTCCGTCTTCCTGCCCGTTATCGGCCAATGAGCGTTCCGCTGGTCTGGGCCGAGCCCCGCATCTTGCGGGTGCCCAAGATCAACCCATGGCGGGTTTCGGGCTTACCTTGGCCGCACCCCGGCCTGGGACGCCAGGGCAGCGGTCACCGACGCCCTCGCCCAGACCCCGAGCGCAGCGCCGGGGGCAGCCGAACTCGGGCCCGGATCTCCCCGGGACAAGTAAACCGCCAGTCCCAGCCTCCGGCCCGTTACCTGGCCGTGATCCTAATCGTTGTTTTTGCGCTGGATGGTGCCGAGAGCCCATCGACGCCGAGCTCGACGACACCGTCCCCGCCACGCGGCCGATTACCCTCGAGGATCTCCTCAGCTACCGGTTCGGTTTCGGCTCCGTGATGGCGCCACCCGGCAGCTACCCGATCCAGCGGGCCGAGGCCGAGATGGGGCTCCAGAGCATCGGCGGCCCGCCGTGGCCCCCCGTAGCCCACGATGTCGACGGCTGGATCGGCGCCCTCGGGTCACTGCCGCTCATGTACCAGCCAGGTGAGCAGTGGCTCTACAACACATCGGGGCAGGTGCTCGGGGTCCTCCTGGCGCGGGCGGCTGGGACGGCGGCACCGGCACCACGTGGCGCTCCAACCCGCGCAGCGGCGTCACCGGAATCCTGCTCACGCAGCGCCAGGTCACGTCGCCGGCGCCGCCGCCGGTGGTCGAGGACTTCTGGGCCGGCGTCAACGCCGCCACCACGACCCGCTGACTAGACGCAGTCAGGTGCGCGACTGCTCCATCAGCGCGGCCAGGGCCGGCTCGGGTTCCAGGACGTAGAGGCCGCCGCCGATCCGGTCGGTGGCCCAGATCAGCCCGCCGTCGTCGACGAACAGGTCGTTGATCTGGGCGACGGGCTGGCCCCGCGGCGCCTCGGGTACCCAGTGCGCGACCTCCACCGGGTGCCCGGCGTCGGCGAGATCGTAAACGCGCACGCCAGCGCTGAAGTAGGTCGCGAACACGAGCCGCTCGCTGCGGTAGGACCCGGCCCGGTTCTCGTGCAGGTTGTGCGCCCCGAAGCGCAGTGGCAGGTCATCGAAGCCGTCCGGGTGCGGGCAGACCGCCATGACCTGCGGGCTCGCGCCGGAGACATCGACGACCCGGATGGCCCGCTGCGGTGCGTGCGGCCCGTCGGCGACCTGCTCGTCGGTGACCACCACGAGCTTCCGGCCCGGCAGCGGCAGGCACGTGTGGGTGGAACCGCCGGCCCATTGCAGGTGCCCGACCTGGCGGGGATGGGTGATGTCGGACACATCCAGGACGACCATCCCGGCGTCGTCGTAACCGAGGTAGGCCCGGTCGCCGTCGAGCAGGGCGTGGTGCGCGGCATGACGATCGGAATCCGGCCACTGGGGGTGCTCGTCGTCGCGCTGGCCCGGCCACCACCAGCGGCCCGCCTCGACCGGCTGCTGCGGGTCGGCTAGGTCCACCACCACCCAGATGCGGTCGCGGAAATGATCGGGGATCGCCGACATGTGCGCGTACCGGCCCCCGGTCCACACGATGCGGTGTACCCCGCGGCCCCCGCTGGGCCAGAAGGCGACCTGCTCGGGCTCGACCGGGTCATCCAGCCGGTAGACGGCCAGTCCGGCGGAGAACGGCGCGCCCGCCGCGGCCCGGTAAAGGAACTTCTCGTGATTGACGAGCAGTAGCCCGTCGGCGGCCTGGACCTTGTGGTTGTGCGTGCCCGGCGGGGCCGGCCACTGGGTCACCAGCACGGGCCGGGCGGGATCGGCAACGTCCAGGATGGACGTGCCGATCCCGCTGGTGCCCATGTGCCCGACATACAGCGTGTCGCCCTCCCGGAGGACCTGCATGCCGTCGCCGTAGCCGCCCAGGTCGTGCTGGGCCAGTACCCGCAGCCCCGCAGCGGTCCCGGGTCGTGGCGCCGTGGTCATTGCGGCGCCCCGGCCAGCCTCCCGGTCCGCGCGCCAAGCTGCTCGGCTACCCAGTCGGCGGTCTGGTAACGGTGGAACGGGGCCAGATTTGCGCACCCGTGGTTTCCCTGCTCGAGCAGGAGCAGTTCGGCCGGGCCGCCTGCCTCCTTGACCAGCCGGGCCGCCTGTTCCCAGGGGATGAGCCGGTCGAGCTTGCCCATGACGGCCAGCAACGGGCAGGTGATGAGCTCGGCGCGGCCCACCATGCTGAGCTTCCCGGCCGCATCGCGGGCGGCGTCCATGTCCGCCGACTTCGAACGCACCCGGAATGCCTCGCGGGTGAGGATGGGCCGCTGGTCCCAGTTCTCGGAGAAGACGAACGGGCCCGCGAGCGCCACGCAGGCCCGGACCCGGTCATCACCGCTGGCGACGCGGGGAGCGTAGTACCCGCCGAGGCTCACTCCCCAAACCCCGATCCGGTCCGCGTCCAGTCCCGGCTCGGTGCTCAGGTAGTCAATGATGGCGGCACCGGGCACCTCCCAGTCGCCCCGGATGGCCAGGTCGTACTCGGCTTCGCCCTGGCCGGGCCCGTCCACGCTGAATGTGGCGATGCCGCGCTCGAGGAAGAGTCCCTCGGTGCTGCGCAACTCCTCCTTGGTCGAGTCGAGTCCCGGGATCATGATCATCACTGGGTGCGGCCCGGCGCCCGGCGGCTGGCGGAGCACGCCCACCATGTGTGAGCCCTCGAAGGGGATCTCGATGCGCCGGCCCGGCGGGTCCATGTAGGGCAGCGCGTCGTTCAGGCACCGCACGGCAGCCATGTGCGCGGTCCGCATCTGGTCGAGGTCGTCGACGAAGAGGAACTTGGCGAAGTGGTAGTAGACCGCGGCCTGCGACAGGTGCGCGCCGGCCGACATCTCGCGCCCGGCGGCCAGGGCGTCACGCCCGAGTTCCTCATGCTCGGCCCCTACTGCGCTCCAGGCGGCGCACCAGTCCGCCCAGCGCTCCAGGCCGCTTGTGATCCGCTCGAAATCCCCGGCGGTCACGCCGTTCATCGTGAACCTCGGCGCCCAGTGTGAGATCGCCATCGCTACCCGTTCGTCCACGCTGCCTCCTCAGTGGTCCTGGCCAGACCTGCAAACGAATGCATACTCTGTGCGGGGTAGCGACGTCAACTGCCCGGGTGAAGGAGATGCCGACCATATGCAGCAGGAACTCCACGTTACGGTGAACGGGGCAGCGCGGGTGATCAGCTGCGAGCCTGACGCGCCGCTGCTCGACGTGCTCCGCCACGAGCTGGGGCTTTCCGGCCCGAGGTTCGGCTGCGGCATGGGCCTGTGCGGCGCATGCTTCGTGCTGATGGACGGCCAGGCCCGGTCCTCCTGCGACTTCCCGGCCTGGGCCGCGGAAGGCAAGGAGGTCACCACCGTCGAGGGCCTCGCGGCTGGTGGCCCGCTGCACGCCGTCCAGCAGGCCTTCATCGACGAGCAGGCGGCGCAGTGCGGGTACTGCACGGCCGGCATGGTCGTCAGTGCCGTCGCCCTGCTGCGCCGCAATCCCTCGCCCGATGAGGACCAGGTCCGCGAGGCGCTCGACGGCAACCTGTGCCGGTGCGGCGCGCACCGCCGCATTGTCAACGCCGTGCTCAGCGCGGCGTCCGCCAGCCAGCCGCCGCCAGCCGGGGCGGGCGCCGGCGCCGCGGACGCAGCCAGGTGAGCGCGTCGTCCCCGCCCGGCGCCGGGCCAGAGCGTTCACTTCCGGCGACCCTCGCCGCCAACCCCGTCCTGCGGGGCTGGGTCGACTTCGCCGGGGACGGCACGGTCACGGTCGGGTCGGGCAAGGTCGAGTACGGCCAGGGCGTGTGGACGGCCCTGGCCCAGGTCGCGGCCGAGGAGCTTGACGTGGCGTTCAGCCGCGTCCGGGTGGCCCCGGTGAGCACGAGCACCAGCCCCGATGAGGGGGTCACCTCGGGGAGCCGGTCGATCGAGGAGTCCGGCGGGGCGCTGCGCCAGGCGTGCGCGCAGGCGCGGGCAGTCTTGCTGGCCGCGGCCGCCGCCAAGCTGGGCGCCGACGTGGCCGGGCTTTCGGTCGAGGACGGCCAGATCTGCACCGCCTCGGGCCGGACGGGCCTGACCTACTGGTCGCTGAACGAGCCCGCTGCGCTTGACCGCCCCGCCGGGGATCCTGTTCCGGTCAAGCCGGCCGACCGGTGGTCGGTCGCCGGGCACAGCGCACGTCGGCTGGACATCCCCGACAAGGTCACCGGCCGGCCGCGTTTCCTGCACGACCTGGTCCTGCCGGGCATGCTGTTCGGCCGGGCGGTCCGGCCACCGGGCCCCGCCGCCACGCTCGACCACCTGGGCGATCCGGACCTGCCATCCGGTGTGCTGGCCCATGTCCACGACGGGTCGTTCCTGGGCGTGATCGCCGAGTCCGACCGGGTCGCGCTTTCTGCGGCTGGCGTGCTGGCTAAGGCTGCGACGTGGAGCCTGCGCGAGTCCCTGCCCGATGAGGATGACCTGAAGGGCTTCCTGACGTCACAGCCCGAGCAGGTGCTGACCGTGGCCGAGCGCCGTGACGAGCAGGCTGCCGCCCGTGTCAGCCGGCGGCTCTCGGCGGAGTTCACCCGGCCCTTCCTCGCTCACGCCTCGATGGCCCCGAGCTGCGCGATCGCCCGCTGGGATGGGGGCGCGGTCACCGTGTGGACGCACAGCCAGGGCATCTTCGCCCTGCGCGGCGCGCTGGCCGGGGGCCTGGGGCTGCCTGCCGGGCAGGTGACCGTGCACCACGTGGAGGGTGCGGGCGCCTACGGGCACAACGGCGCCGACGATGTGGCCGCGGACGCGGTGCTGCTGGCGAGGGCAGTGCCTGGGCGGCCCGTACGGGTGATGTGGTCCCGTGCGGACGAGATGTCATGGGCACCGCTCGGGTCGGCCATGCTGGCCCGGCTGTCGGCGGGGCTGGACGCGGAAGGCCGGATCCAGACCTGGCGGCAGGATGTGTGGAGCAACGGCTTCATCGGCCGGCCGGGCACCGGCGGCGAGCCGCGCCTGCTCGCGCTCACCCTCTTGGCCGGCGCGACCCCCATGTCGCCCGCCCCCGACGGCCCGCCTACCGGAGCGATGGGCTCGACGCGTAACGCCGTGCCGGGCTATGACATCCCCGATCTGGAGGTGACCCGCCACCGGCTGCTGGCCATGCCGATCAGGACCTCGTCGCTGCGCTCCCTCGGTGCGTTCCTCAACGTGTTCGCCATCGAGTCGTTCATGGACGAACTGGCCGAGGCCGCCGGGGCCGACCCGGTCGACTTCCGGCTCGCCCACCAGAGCGACACGCGCGCCAGGCGTGTCATCGAGGAGGTGGCCCGCTTCTCGGGCTGGGCGGCGCGGCCGGGCCGGGAGGGTGTGGGCTTCGGCGTGGGCTTCGCCCGCTACAAGGGCACATCCGGATACTGCGCGGCCGTCGCCCAGGTCGAGGCGGACACCAGCATCCGGCTCCGCAAGCTGTGGCTGGCGGTGGATGTGGGCCGAGTGATCAATCCTGACGGGGTGGTCAACCAGGTCGAGGGCGGCGCCGTGCAGAGCGCGAGCTGGGCGCTGCGGGAGCGGGTCCGTTTCGACCGCGCCAGCATCACGTCCGTGAGCTGGGAAACCTATCCGATCCTGCGGTTCACCGAGATACCCGAGGTGGCCGTCCGCCTGGTGGAAACCCCCGGCGAGCGGGAGACCGGCGCGGGAGAAGTCGCCCAGGGCCCGGTCGCCGGCGCGATCGGCAACGCCGTGGCCGACGCCGTCGGCGTCCGGGTGCGCGACCTGCCGCTCACCGTCGAGCAGGTCACCCGCGCCATCCAGGAGAGCTGAGTCCCGCCGCCGGAGGTCAGGCGCCCTCCGGCGGACGCGCAGCAGGCTGAAGATCCACGGGGGACACGCCCTCTAGTGCGGGCCGAACAGGACGCTGACCGATTCGCCTTCGTGGATGCGGCGGATGGCCTCGGCCAGCGCCGGGGCCACCGACAGGACCGTGAGCTTCCCGCCGCGCAACTGGTCCGGGATCGGCACGGTATCGGTGCAGACGATCTCGATCACCTCCGGCATGGCCGAGATCCGCTCCAGCGCGCCGTCGCTGAACAGCCCGTGCGTGCACGCGATGCGGACCGAGCGCACCTGCTGCTCGCGCAGCCGGTTGAGCAGTTCGATGACCGTGGTGCCGCGCGCGATCTCGTCATCGAACACGATCACGTCACGGCCAGCGACGTCGCCGATGATGGAGCTGATGGTGACCGACTCGTCGCTGTGCCGTACCTTGGCGCCGGCTGCGACCGGCAGATCCAGGCGGCGGGCGAAGGCCGCGGCCTGCTTGGCGTTGCCCAGGTCGGGTGAGACCACGACCGCGCCGGTGGGGTCCTGGCGGCTGAAGTGACCAGCCAGCTCGTGGAGCGCGTGCAGGTGATCGACGGGGACCGAGAAGAACCCGTGCACCTGCGGCGAGTGCAAGGTCATCGTGAGGACGCGGTTGGCGCCGGCCGTGACCAGCAGATCGGCGACGAGACGGCCGCCGATGGACACGCGTGGCATGTTCTTCTTGTCCGAACGGGCATAGGCGTAATGCGGTATCACCGCGGTGACTCTCGCCGCTGAGGCACCACGGGCGGCGTCCAGCATGAGCAGCAGCTCGACCAGGTGCTCCTGGACCGGCGCGCACAGCGGCTGGATGACGAAGACATCCCGCTCCCGGCAATTCGACTGGAGCTGGACCTCCAGGCAGTCGTTCGCGAAGCGGCGCAGCCTGACCGGCCTGAGCAGCACGCCGAGTTCTGCGCAGATCTCGGCGGCCAGCCCGGGGTGGGCACTGCCGCTGAAGACTGCGATCTCCCGCACGTGGCCCAGGCTAGCGGTCACCCCCGCGGCGCCGCGGCGCGCCGCCCTCACGGTCTCCTCGCGGAACCATCCCGGCGGCCAGGCGCTGGCCGGCCAGCCGCAGCCAGCGCGCGGGGGCGGCCAGCGCGGCCGCAGGGCTGCCGGCGAGCTCGGAAAGCGAGATCGCGGCGTTGACCGGTGGCGGATCATCCGCGAACTGGCCGGCCACCAGGGCCACGGGCACGCCCGCCGCCGCCGCCGCGGCCGCGAACACCACGCCGGCCACCTTGCCGCCCGTGGAGGTCCGGTCATAACGACCCTCGCCAGTGATCACCAGCTCCGCGCCGTGCAGCGCGGCGTCCAGCCCGGCGATACGGCACAGCTCCGGCGCGCCCGGCCGGATGCGCGCGCCCCAGGCGGCGGCGAACCCGTACCCGGTGCCGCCCGCGGCCCCGGCGCCTGCGGCGCCCGGGTCACCGCCGAGCAACGCGGCCAGCCGGGCGAGCCCCTGGTCGAGACGGGCGATCTGGCCGGGATCCGCGCCCTTCTGCGGGCCGAACACCGCCGCCGCCCCGGCTGCGCCGAGCAGCGGCGCGGCCACGTCGGCCAGGCAGGTGACCCCACCGGCCGGCGGCGGGCGCAGGCCAGTCAGGTCCGCGGAGGCCAGATCGCGGAGGGCCCCGCCGCCCGGCGGCAGTGTGCGCCCGGCGGCGTCGAGGAACCGGGCGCCGAGCGCGGCCAGCGCCCCGGTTCCCCCATCGGTGGACGCGGAGCCGCCGAGCGTTATGACGATCTCGCGGGCCCCGCCGTCGAGGGCGCGGCCGATCACCTCGCCCAGGCCGGTGGTGTGCGCGCCCAGCGGGTCCGGCGTGGCGAGCAGGGGCAGCCCGCTGGCCCGGGCCAGCTCCAGCACGGCGATCGCCCCCGGAAGCTCCAGCCACGGGCAGTCCACCGGCTGGCCGCCCGGGCCGGTGACCCGGTCGTGCCGCCATCGTGCCCCGGCTACGGCCGCGGCGAGCACGTCAAGCGTGCCCTCCCCGCCGTCGGCCAGCGGCACCCGGGCCACGTCGTCGCCCGGCCGGGCCAGCAGCCAGCCAGCCGCCAGGGCCTCCGCGGCGGCGGTCGCGCCGATGCTGCCCTTGAACGAGTCGGGGGCGATCACGATCCGCACCGGCGCGTCCGCGGGTGTCAGTGGTTCGGGTGGTAGGGAGGCAGCCCGAGCTTGTCCCGGATGGTCTGCTGGACCGTGTCCTTGTCGGGCGTGGCGTCGATGATCAAGACGTATTCCTTGCGCCGGAACAAGGCGAGCACCGGATCGGTCTTCTCGTGGTAGTCGCGGAGCCGGACGGCCAGCGCCTCCTCCGTGTCGTCTTCCCTGGTGATCAGGTCGCCGCCGCACACGTCGCATTTGCCCTCGACGTCCGGGCGGCCCTGGATGAGGTTGTAGTCCAGGCCGCAGCCGGAACAGAGCCGCCGCGCGAGCACCCGGCGGCGGACCTCGGAGTCGGGCAGCTCGAGATGGATGACGCCGTCGATGTCGTAGCTCTCCAGGAAGAACTCGGCCTGCCGGGCGTTGCGGGGGAACCCGTCGATGATGAACCCGTAGTTCCAGTCGTGCTGGGTGAGCCGGTCCGCCGTCACCTGCTCGGCCAGGTCATCCCCGACGAGTTCGCCCGCCGCCATGGTGCGCCGCACCTGGGCGCCCATCTTGGTGTGGCTCTGCACGTTCCAGCGGAAGATGTCGCCGACGCTGATATGCGTCAGGTCCAGATCCGCCGCAAGTAGGGCCGCCTGCGAGCTTTTGCCGCTCCCCGGCACGCCCATGATGACGTATTTCCGCATGCCGCTACCTTGGCATATCCGACGCCGCCGCAGCCGCGCACGGTCACGATCAAGCCGCGCGGCGGCGGACCAGCCACACGGTCGCCACGCTGAGGATCACCGCCAGCGCGAGCAGCCAGCCGCCCTCGATGGCCTGGAAATGCCAGTACCGGCTGGCCGGCTGGTAGCTGAACCACTGGGTGAAGTGATGCTGGGCCAGCCACTGCAGCACAGGCGGGGGGCCGTCGTGGCTCTTGATGCGGACAGGGCCCTGGGGCGCGAACCCCTGCAGGACGTTCCTGACCTGGTCCGGGCTGGCCACGTGGCCATCGGGGCCCGTCCACCATTGGTTCAGCACCCACGGGAGGGCGCTGCCGTTCCCGCCCGGCAGGAACTTGGCGACGACCGGAGTCTCGTAGTGCCCCCGCAGGAACAGTACGGTGGCCAGGTCGAGGCCGGTCCAGGCGGCCAGGGCGGCGGCCATGGCCGGCACCACCCGGCGGATCACGGCGCCCGCGAACGTGGCGATGGCGAAGGCGGCCAGGGTCCAGGCGGCGAAGTTGACGCCGCCCAGGTCGAACAGCTGGGGGGCCAGCACGCTGTCCGTGTGCTCCGCGAAGAACGGCTGGTAGTACCAGGAGAACAGCAGGCTGAACGCGGCGGCGGCGCCGGTCACCGCCGCCGCAATCAGCGTGATCTTGGCGACTGTCCATCGCAGCCGCCCGCAGCCTTGCGTCCAGGCGAACCGGAACGTGCCGGTTTCCAGCTCACGAGCCAGCAGCGGCCCCCCGGTGAACACGCCGATCAGCACCGGTACCACCTGCAGCACCCCAGACAGGGTCTGCGCCCGGCTGTAATAGGCGCCGTGGAAGATCTCCAGCTGGGTGGAGCAGCGCGCGATGGTGACCGGGTGGCAGCTGTCCAGCCCGAGGCTGCTCAGCGTGGAGCGCATCTTCAGCCCCATGATCAGCATGTACAGGCTCAGCACGCCGAGCAGGGCCACCACTCCGGCCAGCGCGAACCGGTGCTGCCGCCAGGTGACCCAGGCCAGTTTCGTCCACGGCACGGGCCGGCGTCGCGCGGCCGACGCCGCGGGCGAGGTCAGCGTGGTCATCGTGGGTTCACCCTTCTCATAGGAGTCGTGCGGCTCATAGGAGTCGTGCGGCGCGGCGGCGGACCACGCAGGTAGGCGTGGCCGGCGGCGCGGGCGAGGTCAGCGTGGCCATGCCTGCATTCCGGTTCCGTGGCCGGCGGTTTCGTGACCGGCCCCCACAGCGGCCGGGTCGGCCCAGATCGCGGCCGGGTGGGCCCGCAGCGCGGCGGGGCCGGGCAGGGCCGAGGCGCCGGGCTGGCGGAGGTAGGCCAGGACGAGTTCTTCCAGGCCGACGCGGTTTGCCTCCCAGCCCGGCGGCACCGGATCCGCTGGTGTGGTGATCCTGACCAGCAGGTGCGACTGCGCCTCGGCGCGGCGGCACTGCACGACGCGCATCCGCCGCGCCTGCTCGTCGGTCTCAGCCGCGGGGCCGGTCAGCACGCGGTGCCCGGCCAGCAGATCATCCACGTCGCCCGCCATCTGGACCCGGCCGCGGGACAGCACGATCAGGTAGTCGGCCACCCGTTCCAGTTCGGCCAGCACGTGCGAGGACAGCACCACCGACACGCCGTCGTCGGCCACCGCCGCCATCACCGACGCCATGAAGTCGTGCCGGGCCAGCGGGTCCAGCATGGCCAGCGGCTCGTCGAGGACCAGCAGGTCAGGTCGCCGGGCCAGGCCTATGGTCAGCGCGAGCTGCGCCTTCTGGCCGCCGGACAGCTTGCCGACCTTCCTCGTCAGCGGGATGTCAAGGTCGGCCAGCCGGGTTTCCGCGTACGGCTGGTCCCAGCGCCGGTTGAGGCTGCGGGCGACCCGCAGCATGTCGCCGGCCGGCAGGTTCTTGTACAGCGGCGCGTCCTGGGCCACGAACGCGATCCGGTCCAGGGCGTCCGGTGACCCGGCGGGCTCACCGCCCAGGACGGTGATCCCACCGGCCGTCGGCGTGATCAGGCCGACCGCCATCTGCAGCATGGTGGTCTTGCCCGCGCCGTTCGGCCCGACCACGGCGACCACGTGACCGCCGGGGATGCCCAGCGTGCAGTCCCGCACTGCCCACGTCCGGCGGTAGCGCTTGCCCAGGCCGGCGGACTCGATGATGTTCATGCGACGCCCTCCGCTTGGTCATCAGGGCCGCGGCGGCCCGGGGAGGCGATCCGCCCGGTCCCGCGGTCGGGGTGCTCGCCGCGGCGCTCACCAAAATCCCGCAGCGCGCTCGTGAACAGCGCGACGATGCCCGCCTCGTCGAGGCCGGCCGCGTCAGCGGTGCCCAGCCAGGTCAGCAACGTCCGCCGCAGTGCCGCCAGCTCGGGCAGCCCCATGTGGCCGAGGGTGCCTTCCACGAACGTGCCCTGACCGGGCCGGCCGGCCGCGAGGCCCCGGTGCTCAAGCTCGCGGTAGGCCTTCAGCACGGTGTTCGGGTTGATGGCCAGCGCGGCCACGGTGCCCTTCACCGTGGGAAGCTGGTCGCCTGGGTTCAGGTATCCGAGCCGCAGCGCGTGTTCGACCTGCTGGACCAGCTGCAGGTAGGTCGGCACGCCGGAACTCGGGTCGAGCCGGAACTCGATCGGCGAGGCCGGGATGGTCTGGCCGGACTGGCTCATCGCAACGCCGTTCCTATCATCACTATGTTTACCTATAACCATAGGTTGAAGCTACGACCGGATCGCAGGCCCGTCAAAGCTGGCCGCCCGCACCCCGGCCTCATGCCGCGCGGCGGCGGACCAGCCAGACGGTGGCCGCGATGAGGATCAGGGACAGGGCCAGCAGCCAGCCGCCCTCGATGAGCTGGAAGTGCCAGAACCGGGCAGCCGGCTGGTAGGAGATCCACTGCGTGTAGTGGTGCTGGCTCAGCCAGGCACCGAAAGGGTCTGAGCCTGACGATTTCTGGATTTTGGCGGGCGGCATCTGCTGCATCGCGTTATCGATCGTCGCCTGGCTTACTGGCTTGCCGTCCGGGCCGGTGAAGAAGCTGCCGAGCACCCAGGCGCCGGCGGGCGTGGGCTTGGCTCCGTTGATGGTGAGCGGCGTCTCGTAGTGCTGGCGCAGGGAGATCGCGGTGGCCAGGGCGAGCACGGTCGAGGTGACCAGGGCGGCGGCCATCGCCGGGACGGTGCGCCGGATCACCGCGCCGGCGAAGGCACCGATGGCGAAGGCGGCCAGGGTCCAGCCGGCGAACGCGACCCCGAGCAGGCCGAACTCCAGCGGCAGCAGCCGGCTGACCTGGCCATCAGCGATGAAGGGCTGCGAGTACCAGGTGAAGAGCTCGCTGAACGCCCACGCCGCCGCGGTCAGCACCGCCGCGAGCAGCACCAGCTTGGCGATCGCCCAGCGCAGCCGTCCGCAGCCCTGGGTCCAGGCGAACCGGAACGTCCCGGTCTCCAGCTCGCGGGCGATCAGTGGCGATCCGGCGAACACCCCGATCAGCACCGGGAAGATCAGCAGCAGGCTCGAGACGGTCTGGGCGCCTCCGGCCTGTATGGCCGATCCGCCGCCGCCGCCCCAGTAGTCATGGTTGAAGGAATTCGTCAGCTGCTGGCAGGCCTCCGAGCTGGCCGGGTGGCAGGCGATCACGCTCGCGTAGGCGCTGTGGATCTTCAGCCCCATGATCAGCAGGTACAGGCCCAGCAGGCCGAGCAGGGCGGCCGCCCCGGCCAGCGTGGCCCGCTGCTGGCGCCAGGTCACCCAGGCCAGCCTGGTCCATGGCACGGGCCGCCGGCGACCCGCGGCCGGCGGCGCGGATGCGGCCGGCGTGCGCGCGGGGATGGTCCCGGCCGCGGCCGATGGCGTCGTCGTCGCGCCGGGCCGCCCGGCGGCGGGCGCGGTCACGCCGCGTCCCCCGCTCGCCTCCGGGGCGCTCACTGATGCACCCCCGTTCCGTGACTGGCCGTCTCGTGGCCGGCCTGCACCGCGGCCGGCCCGGGCGGCGCCGAGACGCCTTCGCGCAGGTAGGCCAGGACGAGTTCCTCCAGGCTGACGTCCTGTGCCGCCCAGCCGGGCGGCACCGGATCCGCTGCTGTCGTGGTCTTGACCAGCAACTGCGACTGCGCGCCGTCGCGGCGGGACTGCACGACGCGCATCCGTTGCGCCTGCTGGTCGGTTTCCGCCGTCGGGCCGGTCAGCACCCGGTGCCCGGCCAGCAGGTCATCAACCTCGCCCGCCACCTGGATCTGCCCGTGGGACAGCACGATCAGGTAGCTGGCCACCCGTTCCAGCTCGGCCAGCACGTGCGAGGACAGCACCACCGACACGCCGTCGTCGGCCACCGCTGCCATCACCGACGCCATGAAGTCGTGCCGGGCCAGCGGGTCCAGCATGGCCAGCGGCTCGTCGAGCACCAGCAGGTCGGGCCGCCGGGCCAGGGCCACGGTCAGCGCGAGCTGCGCCTGCTGGCCGCCGGACAGCTTGCCGACCTTCTTCGTCAGCGGGATGCCCAGTTCGGCGAGCCGGGTTTCGGCCCGATGCTGGTCCCAGCGCCGGTTCAGGTTGCGCGTCAGATGCAGCATGTCGCCGGCCGGCAGGTTCTTGTACAGCGGCGCGTCCTGCGCCACGAACGCGATCCCGTCCAGGGCGCCTGATGACCCGGCGCGCTCACCGCCCAGGACGGTGATGCGGCCCGCGGTCGGCGTGGTCAGGCCGACCGCCATGCTCAGCATGGTGGTCTTGCCCGCGCCGTTCGGCCCGACCAGGGCGACCACATGCCCGCCCGGGATGCCCAGCGTGCAGTCCCGCAGCGCCCAGTTCCGCCGGTAGCGCTTGCCCAGGCCCGTGGTCTCGATGATGTTCATGCGATGTCCTCGGCGATCTCGCCTGCACTAATAGGTCGTTTACCTATAGTCATAGATAAACGATATGACGAGTGTGCGCCCGCGTCAACCGAAGCGACCGGGATCGCGGGGGGCGCTACGCGTCGCGGCGGAGCGCCACGATCGCGGTCACGGCGATGAGCGCGGCGGCGAGGAGCACGAAGGTTCCGGCCTCGATGCCTGGAATGCCCAGTAGCGACGGGCGGGCTGATAGCTGGTGAACCCGCGATACCCGTGGGCGCTCCCGATCAGTGCCCGGCGACCCGGATCGAACTCAGGCGTAGTACCGGTAGATGCCCTGGGCCACGCATGCGGGCTTGGCCACGCCCTCGATCTCCATAGTGAAATCGGCGACCACCTGGACGGCGTTGACCCCGGCGTCCTCGACCGCGCCGAGCCTGGCGGCCAGCCTGATCCGCGAACCGACCGGTACCGGCGCGGGGAACCGGACCTTGTTCAGCCCGTAGTTGATGCCCATGGTGATCCCCCTGACCTCCAGCAGCTCGCTGAACAGCGGGATGACCATGGACAGGGTCAGGTACCCGTGCGCGATGGTGCCGCCGAACGGCCCGGCCGCGGCCCTTTCCGGGTCCACATGGATCCACTGGTGGTCGCCGGTGGCGTCGGCGAAGGCGTTGACGCGCTCCTGGGTGACCTCGAGCCAGCCGGTGCGCCCGAGATCCGCGCCCGCCTGTGCCTTGAGCTCATCGAGGCCTTTCATGATCGTGGTCATGCCGGTATCCTCCCTCCGGCCGGGCGCTCTCCCGGCCCCGTGGTCTGTGTGAGCACTGCCGAACCCCCTGTCAGCGGTCGGCCAGGCCAAGCAGCCGGGCCGCGTTAAGCTTCAGGATTTTCTGCCGGACCTCCGGCTTGACCGGTAGTTTCTCGAAGTCGGCCAGCCATCGGTCCGGGGTGAGCAGCGGGTAGTCCGAGCCGAACATGACCTTGTCCTGGAGCAGTGAGTTGGCGTACTGAACCAGCAGCGGCGGGAAATATTTCGGCGACCAGCCGGACAGGTCGATGTGCACGGTGGGCTTGTGCGTCGCGACCGCGAGCGCCTCGTCCTGCCACGGGAACGAGGGGTGCGCCAGGATGATCGGCATCCCGGGGAAGTCAGCGGCCACGTCGTCGATGAGCATCGGGTTGGAGTACTTGAGCCGGATCCCGCCACCGCCGGGCGCCCCGGCACCGATGCCCGTCTGCCCGGTGTGGAAGACCGCGGGGACGGCGAGTTCCTCGATGGCCTCGTAGAGCACGTACGCCGCCCGGTCGTTCGGGTAGAACGCCTGCACGCTCGGGTGGAACTTGAAGCCGCGGACACCGTGCTCCTCGACCAGCACGCGGGCCCGCCTGGCTCCGGAGCGGCCCTTCGCCGGGTCGATGGAGGCGAACGGGATGATCACGTCCGGGTTGGCCGCGGCCGCCTCCGCCACCTCCTCGTTGGGCACCGCCGTCTGACCGGTCGCGGACTCGGCGTCCACGGTGAAGACCACGCATGCCATCCCCCGCTCCCGGTAGTAGGCGGCGATCTGCGGGAGCGTCGGCCGGCGCGCGTCCTTGATCTTGAAGTAGCTGTTCGATGCCTGCTCAAGCTCGGCCGGCAATGAGCTGCCGCCGCTGCTGGAGACCTCCGCGTGCACGTGGACGTCGATCGCGGCCAGGGCATCCACGTTCAGGGACGGGCTCATGTGCGCCTCCGCAGGCTCGCCGGGGGTTGGCCGACCGGGAGCGAGGCAGCCGG
>DASWFT010000291.1:0-4043 GCA_036394075.1 Streptosporangiaceae bacterium | reverse complement strand
ACCGGCGCACGCAGGGACCCAGCAATTCTGCATTCCTGAACTGCCCTTCGGGGCTTGCTTGAGCCGTATGCGCGGATAACGTGCACGTGCGGTTCTGAGGGGAGCGGGGCGCAGTAATGCGCCCCGCTTACCCGGCAAAGTGCCGAGACGGTGCTGGGTGTCCTCCGTGAACGAGGCAGGCGCGGCCTGCCGTGCAACGAACTGTACCGGCAGATGTTCAACTTCAACCTGTATCTGCTGGCCTACGGGAAGATCTACGCCAACCAGGGCGCGATGACACCCGGGGCCAGCGCAGAGACCGCGGACGGCATGTCCGAGGACAAGATCAACAAGATCATCGAGGCGATGCGCTCCGAGCGCTACCGCTTCAGTCCGGCCCGGCGGACGTTCATCCCGAAAAAGAACGGGAAAATGCGCCCGCTGGGACTGCCGTCATGGTCAGATAAGCTCGTCGGTGAGGTGGTGCGCCTCCTGCTGGAAGCGTACTACGAGCCGACGTTCTCTGACCATTCGCACGGGTTCCGGCCCGGCCGGGGCTGCCACACGGCATTAACCGAAGTGGCAACGGCATGGACCGGGACAACGTGGTTCATCGAGGGTGACATCGCTGACTGTTTCGGGTCTTTGGATCACGATGTAATGGCCCGGATCCTGTCAGAGAAAATCCATGACAACCGGTTTCTGCGGCTTATCCGAAACATGCTGAAAGCCGGGTACCTGGAAGACTGGCAATACCACGACACGTTGAGCGGCGTGCCGCAAGGCGGCGTGGTGTCACCAGTCCTCTCCAATATTTACCTCAGCAAGCTGGACACCTTCGCCGAGACAGTCCTTATTCCGCAGTACACCCGAGGGGATCGCCGGAAAGTAAATCCCGAGTACAGAAAGGTGCACTACCGGCTCACGCAGGCCCGCAGGGAAGGTGACCGGGCCAAGGCCCGGGAATACCAGCGGCGGGCGCGCACGCTCCCCTTCGGGGACCCGTCCGACCCCGGGTACCGGCGGCTGCGCTACTCGCGCTACGCAGATTTATGCCGACGTCGGCATAAGTCGGCTTTGGGGTATTCATCTGACCGGACTAGTGCAGGTCAGCGGCACGCCATGGCCGGGCAGCCGGCAGGCGGTCCATGCTAGGCGGCTGCCCCCGCTGACCTGGCGGTGCCGGCCGGCGGGCCTTCGGCTTCGGGCTGGCGACCAGGCTCCGGTACCGGACGGGGTCGTGGGCGATTGCGAGCTCGAGCACGCGGTAGAACAGCAGTCCCCGGCTGCGGGAGCGGCGCCGGTTGAAGCGGAACACGAACTCGTTGAGGTAGGCGGCCAGGTGCGCGTCGTCGACCGAGCCCTGGTGGGTGCCCAGCAGCCAGCGCTTGGCCAGGGACGCCACCCGGTGCACCGCGGGCAGCAGCTTGCCGGGGTCCTCGCCGCGGGAACGGGCGGCCCGCTGGCTGCGCCGCTCGTGGACGTAGCCGAGCCTGGCGAGCCCGGCGTAGCCCTGCCAGCCGTCGGTGATGACCCTGGTCCCGGGCGCGATGCTCGCGGTGACGAACGGGTGCAGCGACTCCGCTGACGCGTCAGCCAGGATCTGCATGCGGCACCGGCCGATGCCCCTGGGCTCAGCCACCTCGACCGCGATGCCGGCCAGGCTCTTCTTGCCGCGCTGGCGGCCCCCGCGCAGGCCGGGCTCCTCGCCCCCGATGAAGGTCTCATCCACCTCCACCGTGCCGGCCAGCAGCTCACGGCCCGGGCGGACCAGTACCGACCGCAGCCGGTGCAGCATCGCCCACGCGGTCGGGTACGAGCCGATCTCCAGCGCCCGCTGCACGCTCAGCGCCGAGACGCCGTCCTTCTGCGTCGCGAACATCCAGCACGCGGCGAACCACACCGTCAGCGGCGTCCGCCGCCGGTCGAACAAGGTGCCAGCCGTGACCGACGTGCGCTTGCCGCAGGCTGCGCACTTGTACCGGGCATCGCCAAGCGCCCATCCGCCGGCCTGCCCGCACTCCGGGCAGGCGAACCCGTCAGGCCACCGCAGCCAGTCCAGGTAGTCAAGGCAATCGTCATCGGTCCTGAACCACGACTGAAACTCCCCGGCGGACCTCGGGTAGTGCACCCCCGCCACCGGCCGGAACGCATCCATGAGCACTCAGTCTAGTCCGGTCAGATGAATACCCCCGATCCAGCTTATGAAGATGTCTTCATAACTGCGATCACGGGGCGGTGTTCGTCTCCGACAACTTCCGCTCCTCGTGCCGGCACCTGGGGATCAGCATCCAGCCGGCGCACCTGGCGACCGGCTCGGACGCCGCATATCGAGAAGATGTTCTCCTCGCTGGGCACGCTGTTCTGCCAGTTCGCCGCCGGCTACCTCGGGCGCAGCGCCGACCGGCGGGGCCGCCACGTGGAGGGGCAGCCGCTGTGGTCCCTGATGCAGATGCAGGACCTTCTGGACGAATGGCTCATCTCGGTCTGGCAGAACAGGGCCCACGACGGACTACGGGACCCGCTGCACCCGCAGCGCACGTTCTCGCCGAACCAGAAGTACGCCGCGCTGATCGAGGCAGCCGGATACGTGCCGGTCCCGCTCAGCGCCGAGGACCACATCGAGCTGCTGCCCGCGGTATGGCGTGCCGTCAACGCCTACGGCATCAAGATCAGTCACCGCACATACGACGCCCCGGAGCTGAACCCGATCAGGCAGCAGAGATCCGGCGTCGCCGCCCGGAAGGGACTATGGGAGGTCCGCCACGACCCATATGACGTGTCCCGGGTGTTCGTCCGGGGGCCCGGCGGCTGGATCACCTGCCCGTGGAAGTACCTGGAGAAAGTCCTGGCTCCATTCGGGGAGCTGGCCTGGGACCATGTCTCTGGGCGGCTGGCCGCGCAGGGGCAGCCGGGTCCCAGTGAGCTGGAACGCGCCCAGGCCGTCGATGACCTGCTGCGCCGCGCCTACCACGGGCCGCCGGACGACCCTGGGACAGAAGCCGCGAGCACGGGCAGGCCGCAGCGGCGGCCATTGGCCCGGGACCGGCGGGTCGCTGCCCGCACACGTGCGGCCACGGCAGCACGCGCGGGAGCCGGGACACCCGCCGATCCGGTGCCCCCCAGGACCGGGGATACTCCGGAAACGCCGCAGCAGGACAGCGGCGAGCCGGTCGCCAAAGGTGATCCCCCTGGGAATCTTCAACGCCCACGAAGAAGCGAAGAAACGCTGGTGAGCGAGCCCGCCGCCAGTGCCGCACCCGCTGGCGGCACGGAAGACGAGGCTCTGCACCGGCAGCTCACCGTGCTGGCCGGCTGGCGGCGGTTCGTCGATGATGAGCCTGTCCCGCCGGAACTGCTGCCAGACCGGCGGTGGCGCCGGCTCAGCGATGCCGGGCGGCTGGCCTATGACGAGGCCCGGCTCAATCACCACTCCCGGCTGCTGGTCGTCGCGACCCCGGTCATCCGCAAGGTCATCACCGAGGGGCGCAGGCTGTCCTACCTCAACCGCAACGCCGACTCCGGCAGGTGCGGCCTGATCCTGTCCGGCCCGGCGCGCACCGGCAAGACCACCGCGATCACCCAGCTCGGCAAGACCCTCGAGGCCGTCCACCGCCAGCGCCACCCCCGCTCCGGCGGCGACATCCCGGTCATCTACATCACCGTCCCGCCGGCCGCGACCGCGAAGATGATAGCGGTGGAGTTCGCCCGGTTCCTCGGCCTTCCCGTCATCCGCCGGGCGAACCTGACTGACATCATCGAGGCCGTCTGCGGGGTCTGCACCGACACCCGCGCCGGCCTGGTCGCCGTCGATTTTACCGACCGTAGTTACAGCTGTTCTTGATGTCTGTCCGGCTTGCGTTCCGGGACGTTCCGTGATCATTTACCGACTTGGTTCGGGACGTCCGTCTTGTTCGCAGGTATCGGTTCGGAGGACATGTGGCTCGGCAAGTGGTGATCGGTCAGCTCAGGGTGCAGAAGCTGACGAGGGGGAACGGGCGGCGGTCGTGGACGATCGTCTGGCCGGAGGGGACGGAGCATCCGGAAGCGGACCGGTTCCTACG
>DASWFT010000290.1:0-3784 GCA_036394075.1 Streptosporangiaceae bacterium | reverse complement strand
GGTGCGGCCGCCGCATCTTCGGTAGGTCAGGCGTGATCTTCCGGAGAAAGGCGGCGGCCGTGATGTCCAGTATGGCGGCAGGGGGCCAGGCGTGTCAGCGGACGGGCGGGAATGCGCTGGATGAGCTGGCGGGGTTCCGGGCCGGGTGGTACCGCTGCCTATGGCAGCGGCCTGACGCGCTGTTCGAGACGACGGACGCGGTGCTGACCGCCGGGCCGGTGCCGTCGCTGCCGTATTTAAGCCTGGAGCCGGTGATGCGCCGCGGTCACGGCATGGTCTACCAGGGCCTGGCCGAGGGGAAGATCGATGAGGACGCGGTGCGGGACCTGCTGGTGGCCTGCCGGCCGCGGTCCTGGCCGGCGGTGTTCGCGATCGACGCCTCCACCTATCCGCGGCCGGAGGCGGAGGCCAGCCCGGAGCGGGAGTTCCATCATCACAGCTGCGCGGGCGCGCACGGCAAGGACGGGACGGTGATCCCCGGGTGGGCGTTCCAGTGGCTGTCCCAGCTCAGCTTCGCCGGCGGTTCCTGGACCGCGCCGCAGGACCAGGTGCGGGCAGGGGCCGGGGCGGATGCCACCGTGCAGGCCGCCGCGCAGATCCTCGCGCACGCCGGGCGGCTGCGCGCGGACGGGGAACGGCGGATCCCGCTGTACGTGCACGATGCCGGGTATGACGAGGCCGCGCTGACCTGGGACCTGCGCGATCACCTGGACCGGGTGCAGGTCCTGGTCCGGGTCCGCAACGACCGGGTCTTGTACCGCGACCCGCCGCCCCGCCAGCCCGGCAGGGCGGGCCGGCCCCGCAAGCACGGCAACGGCCGCGACCGGTTCGAGTGCAAGAACCCCGCCACCTGGGGAACGCCGGACCGGGAACTGTCGCTGCACGATGAGCGGTACGGCGCGGTGAACGTGAAGTCCTGGTCCGGGCTGCACCCGAAGCTGCAATGCCGGGGCCGGTTCGAGGGCATGGATAAGCCCCCGCTCATAAGGTGCCACCTGATCCGCGTCACGGTGGAGCAGCTGCCCGGCGGCCGCAAGGTCCCCGGGCCGCTGTGGCTGTGGTGGGCCGGCCCCGGCACCCCCGACCTGGACCTGTGCTTCCGGGCCTACCTGCACCGTTTCGATATCGAGCACACCTACAGGTTCGCCAAGCACGGCCTGGGCTGGGCCGGCGCCGCCCTCCGCGAGCCCGGGCAGGTCTCCCGCTGGACCTGGCTGATCATCGCCGCGATCACCCAGCTCCGCCTCGCCCGCGCCATCGCCGAGGACCACCGCCTGCCCTGGGAACGCCCCCGCAAGCCCGGCCGGCTCACCCCCGGCCGGGTCCGCCGGGATTTTGCCCGCCTGCTTACGCTCACCGGCACGCCCGCCAGCCCGCCAAAACCCTCAAAAGCAGGACCCGGCCGCCCTAAAGGCCGCACCAGCACCCCGGCACCCAGGCATCCCGTCCTCAAGAAGGCCGCCTGACGGCCCTCTTGGAGGTTAAAACGCAAGATAAGGTGAGCCTGCCGCGGCCCGGCCGTCGGCATGCGTCAACCGACTGCACCAGCGACGTAGGACGAGAGTCAGCCTGGCTCGGCGTCATCGAGCGGGCCGCCCGGCGCAGTGGCCTGCCAGAGCTCCCTGACGACGACCTGCAAAGCGGCCGCGCAGGGAATGGAAACCAGCGCCGCCACGAAGCCGCCGAAGAAGCCGCCGAGCCAGTCGCCGATCGACGTGCCGATCAGGATGGACACCAGCACGAGCAGGGGATTGACCTTTACGGTCCGGCTCATGACCACCGGGTTCAGGACGTGATTCTCCAGCTGCTGGTAGCCGACGAACGCGGCCGCCGTGACGATGCCTGCCGTCAGCGAGTGGCTGGCGGCGAACAGGACGGTCGGGATGCCGGCCAGGGCCCCGCCGATCATGGGCAGGAAGTCGACCAGGGCGACCCACAGCGCCCACAGGAGCGGGAACGGCACCCCCAGGACGGCGAGCGTGACGAAGACGACGACGCCGGCGATGAGGGAGGTCAGCAAGTCGCCGAGCACGTAACCGGTCACCGACTGGTTGATCTCGTGCGCCACCCGGGCGTACCGCTCCGCCCGGTCCCGGGACATCAGGCCCAGCAGTCCTGGCCGCATCTTGGGGCCCTCGAGCAGGAGAAGCAGGACAAGCGCGGCGATGGTGGCCAGCGTCGCGACCATCGACGCCGCGCCCTTGCCGAAGGTCAGGGCGGGCTTGGCCAGGCGCGTCCCGAGAGTCTGCAGGTTCGGGGCGGTCCGCGTCACCCAGGCGGTCAGGTGGAAGCGGCGCACTAGGTGTCCGATCCAGCCGTGGCCGTGCTCCGCGTCCCGCACGTACGAGGGCAGCTGGTGCGACAGGTGGGTCAGCCCGTTCACCAGCGGATAACCGAACACCGCCAGCAGACCCACGAAGACCAGGGTCGCCCACGCGATGACGATGGCCACGGCCAGGCCGCGGCGCCGGATCCGCCGCTGCACGTACACCACGAAGGGGTTCAGGATCAGGGCGATGAACCCCGCGACCACGATCATGAGGATGACATCCCGCAGCCGGTAGATGAGCTTGCCTGCCAGGTAGGCCAGGGCCACTACGCCCACGGCGGTGACGATGGCGGCCAGCGGGATCCCGCGCGCCGCCGCGGCGATCCGAAGATGAGCGAGCCGGGTTGGTGCGCCGGGTGTGACGTCACCAGGGATCGGGCCGGGCACGTCCAGCCGGTCAGCTTCCATGGGGACAGTGCAGCCGCCAGCGGCGTCGCTGGCTAATACTCCAGACCAATAGCACGATTGCTGCTGGTGGGTCCATGGCACCATCGGCCCGCCTGCGCATCCAAAGGCCGTGGCTATCGCTCTATTGGTGCCGGATGTTGGATTGCCGCGCCGGATTCGCTTCCCATGGGGGTCGACGCATAGCGCCCCGTGCACGGACGCGGATCAAGGCGCCAACCCAATCGAAAGGACCATCACCCATGTTCAAGTCAGCGTCCACCTCCTTGATCCTGCGCGGCGTCCTGGCCGTCATCGTCGGGATCATCGCCCTGGCCTCAGGACTCCTGACATAGCGGTCTGCTGACGGGGCGTAACGAGGTGCCTGGCCTGGGCTTTTTTGCTGTCTTTCCTTGTGTTTCCGGCTGTATCCGGCCCGAACTGGCGATATAATTCATGGAGTATCGGAGGGCGGCCCGGGGAGGCGGGAATGGCGGCGAGGCTGGCCCAGGCGCCGCTGCCGTGGTTGCCCGCCGATGCGGCGGAGATCGCGCCCGGGGTCGGGCTGGTGTCGTTGCCGGATGGCGGCGGCGCGGTGTGGGTGCACGGGATGATGACGTTCTGCTGGGCGGCCGGGGACGAGGCGGGCCGCCGGCTGGCCGCGGTGCAGCTGACGGAGATCGGGGCCGCGACGCAGAAGCAGGCCGCGGCCGCGTTCGGGGCCGGCCCGGTGACGGTGTGGCGGTGGGCTGATGCGTACCGGCGGGACGGGCTGGCCGGACTGCTGCCCGCGCGGCGGGGGCCGAAGGGGCCGTCGAAGCTGACGCCGGAGCTGACGGAGAAGATCAGGGAGCTGGCAGCGGCCGGGAAGTCGCAGGCCGCGGTCGCCGCGGAGTGCGGGGTCTCGACGTTCGCGGTCCGCACCGCGCTGGGCCGTATCCCGGCCCGTCCCTCCGCGGCGGATGCCCCCGCGGGCGGGGACACCGCAGGCCAGGAGGCTGGCGGCGGGGAGGCGGCCTGGGCGCAGGATGCGCTGCCGGTGCTGCCGGACCCGGTGCCGCGCGACGGGGA
>DASWFT010000289.1:0-10575 GCA_036394075.1 Streptosporangiaceae bacterium | reverse complement strand
CGCACCGCCTCCACCAGGAAGTCCCCGGTGCCCGGCCCGTAGAAGCCGCCGTAGCGCAGCACGAGCCCCTCCCGTGCCTGCGCCGGCACCGTCTTCTCCACATGCGCGATCGCCGCCGGCCCTTGCATAGCCGACCGGATGGGCCGCCACTCTGGCGGATCGTCTTCGGTCTTCACCGGGCCGGGACCCTTGTCCGGCCCGGCGCCCGCGTAGCTTTGCGCGATGACCCGGCGGGTGCCCGCCTCAGCGGCGGCCGCCAGCAGGTTGCCGGTGCCCCGGGTCCGGAGCTCGTTCGTGGCGGCGAACAGCTTGTCGGGATTGCGGAAGCTGCGCATGCCCGCCAGCGCGGTCATCTCATGCACGATCACCTCCGGCGCCGCGGCCCGCACCGCCGCGATCACCGCCTCGCGATCCAGCCCGTCCACCACCACCGGCTCCGCCCCCACCTCGCGCAACCGCCCGGCCTTGCCGGGCGTCCTCGTGGTAGCGGTGACCTCATGACCCTCCGCGACCAGGGCCGGAACGAGGTGCCGTCCCAGTGCCCCGGTCGCTCCCGTGACGAAGACCCGCATGATCTTTCCCTTCCGCCTGGTGCCTACCCCTCAAGACAAGCCACCACCCGGAGCTGTGACACTCCCGGCCCCGCCTTCCGAACCGCACAGGCCTACCCCCGCCCCGCAGGCCTCCCACGGCCAGGCACAAGGAATGATCTGCACGCCGCCAGTCACACCGCTGAGCCGACCCGGACGCCGCGCCGAGTCGGCAGGCGCCGCCGGCTACCTCGGGATCGCTCGGACGCCGTAACACTGCGTTATAGACAGCGACCGTGACTGCAGCTCACCGAGCTGCCATTCGGTCCCGGCTCCGGCCGGTGGTGCTAGTCAGGTGCTCACCGGCAACAGGACGATGCGGAGGGCCGGACCTCTTGCTGGGCGTTCAGGATGACCGAACTGACCCAGCGGCCCGGCGAACGCTGTGCCCGCTGCAGGCACGACCCCGGCTGTTCAACAAGAGCCTTCGCCGCGCCGGACCGGCGTGTCATCGAGGGTCAGTCCGTGCGGCTAAGTGCCGACTCTCCACGTCCAGAACGACGGTCAACTGACGGTCAGGTGATCTTGAAGGCCATCTCAGACTGATCAGAAGAACCGTCTGACCTGCTACTTTGTGGAGCCCCCTTACGGAATCGAACCGTAGACCTTCTCCCTACCATGGACCACCAGACGGTCCCTGTAAGCGCCGTAGAGGCTCTGAGCAGGCAGAACACTAGCTCGCGCTAGCGTAGACGAGCCCAGATCAGCCCCCACAGGCTGCGTTTCGCCCCCCAAATTGCCCCCCTTAACGATCTGCGCTTGACTCCAGATGTGCGGGCTTCAGGCGCCCGAGCACACGTTCGATCCTCTCCTCGTCTGCTTGCGGACTCGCACCCGACCGGGTACGCCGCGCCAGGCACGAACTCGAGGTCAGGCTCCAATCGATCCGTCAGGGTGATGATCGCCAGCGGACATCGTTCTGACCGCCGTTGTGGGGCGACAAACGCAACTTCATACGCCGCTGGCCTATCTGTAGCAAGTCCGTGGCTTCGCGGCTGCCGTGGCTGTGCAAAGAGACATACGGCCGCTGAGTAGACGCCGCGCTGGTGGCGCGAAGCGAGTACGACTCATCGCCTCCCGCCGGCGATCTCAGTGATCAGCGCCTAGGCTGGCGGCCTGGTTATGAGACCAGAATGAGCAACTCCTCCAATGGAACATCGCCGCCGCTTGCTACTCATAGGTCCCCGCCGCGCGGAGAGATAAGGCCTGCCGTCGCATCGAGTCGACAGGCACCTCGCTGGCGTAACTCGCCATGTAGTTAACCAGTTGCACGCGGGATTGCACGCCGAGTTTCGCGAACACCGCGCGGAGGTGGGTGCCCACGGTGTTAATGGAGACGCCCAGGCCGGATGCTGCGGACTTGTTGGTGTGTCCCTCGCTGATGAGGGTGGCGACACGCCGCTCGGCGTCGGTGAGGGAAGCCCATCCGCTCGCCGGCGCGGCGGCCGCGGCGGACCATTTGGTGCGGCGGGCGCCGGTCTGGCGCATGGCGCCTTGCACATTGTCGCGGAAGGCCTTGGCTCCCATGTGGTGGTATTCGTCCCAGGCCCGGTCGAGTTGCGCGAGTGCCTCGGAGCGGCGGTCGACGGCCAGCAGGGCGTGTCCGTAGGATTCGGCGCCGACGGCACGCAGGACGGGGCGCGGGCTGCGGTTGAGGACGTGCACGGACTTGGCGAGGATGTCGAGGTCCTTGTTGCGCAGTCCGTGCAGGTTGAGGGCGACGCCTTCGAAGCTGGCCACGCCGGGGTTGCGGGCCGCGTTCGCTTCGGCGACATCCAGGCAGGAGGCGGTGAAGGTGTTATCGCCGATGGCGGCACCGACCTGGAAGAACAGCCCGTTCCAGCACGGCCACAGCGGCCAGTAACTGCGGCCCTGTTCGGCACCCTGCAAGACCGGTCGCAGCGTGTCCCGTGCTGCGGGCAGATCGCCGCGGCTGGCGGCGAGCCAGCCGCGCATAACGGTGATGCCGGGGTTGCGGATGGCCTCGTCGGCGTCGGTGAGCGTGTCGGCGAGCCGCAGCTGGGCCGCGGCGATCTCAGTCTCGCCGCGCAACAGCGCGACCGCTGTACGGACAGTGATCGCATCGAGAAGGTGCAGATTGGTGCCCAGCTCGCGGCCGAGCTCGATCAGCGTGCGAGCGCCGGCGTCGGCGTCCTCGAGGCGCCCGAGATTGAAGTCCTGCCACATCTGCGCGCAGGCGACACCCGGCAGCAAAGGCTCCGTGGTAGCGGTGGAGCTGGCGCGAGCGTGATCGAGCAGGACCTGGGCGTGGTCGTAGCGGTCCACGAACTGCAGCGCGGTGATCTCCTCGGCGAGGTACGGCGCGCCGGTGAGAGTACGCAGCTCACGGAAGTGCCGCAAGGCCACCTGGTGGCGCCCTTGGTTGCGGGCTGCCTCACCGGCCGCCTGCACCGCCAGGGCGAGCGCCTCGCAGTCGCCGCTGTCGCGGGCCTGCTTGAGCGCGCTGGCCGCTTCCCTGGCGGCCGGCTCGCCGGGCAGGGTCCGGGTACAGGCCAGCGCGTATGCCGCGCGCAGCCGGACCGTGACCAGCGCGTCCAGGTCGCCGCTGGACAGGGTCTTCTCGATCCTGGAGGCCAGGTCGTGGACCCGTCCGCTCAGCCACAGGGCCCGGGCGGCTTCGGTCTCGACCTGTGCGGCCAGGTTAGCGTCGTCGACGCGGGCCAGGATCTGGCCCGCGACGGTGATCGCCTGGGCGGCGTGCTGGGCCTGGCACAAGACGGACAGGCAGCGGCGGCCCAGCTCCAGCCACTCCGGCTGGGCGGGCCGCATCGTAGTGAAGGCGAGCGCGGCGAGTTCCCCCGCGTCGTCGGCACTGGTGCGGGCGAGGGTTTCCGCCGCCGAGATCAGGATCAGGACGCTGCCAAGGTCACCGGTCGCCGCCGCTGCCCGGGCGTGGGAGGCGGCGACCATCGGCTCACCGAGCACGCTCAGGTGGTACTCGGCCAGGCGTGCGTGCAGCTGACGGGCACGATGGCCGGCCAGGAGGGCGTGGACCGTCTCCCGGACCAGGTCGTGGCGGAAGGTCAGGGCATCCGCGGACACGGTGATCAGCCCGGACTCGACGGCACCGGTGAGACCGTCCTGACCGTCACAGATGCTCAGGGTGGGCATCAGCGCGAACGCGTCGCGTACCGGCAGCGGCCGTCCGGCGGCCGCGACCAGCTCTGTCAGCTCGCGAGCCGGACTAGGCAGATCGGCGAGTTGGCGGGCCATCGCCGCGGCGAACCCGCCGGCGACGGTGTCGGGTTCCCCGGCTACGGCCGAGCGGGCCAGGCTGTCGATGACCTGCGTGGCCAGGAAGGGGTTTCCGCCGGTGGCATGCAGGTAGCGGCGGGTCCGCTCGTCGGGGACCCGCCCGAGCCGGTCTCGGGCCATCGCCGCCAGATCCGCCGTGGTCAACGGCGCAAGCTGGACGTGCTCGAGATGGACACTGTCGTGGCCGGCCAGATCGATCCCGACGGGGTCGTCGCGGCTGGCGAACATCCACACCACGGGCAGGCTGGCCAGCCGCGACAGCAGGCTGCGCAGGAGGAACCGGCTGACCCGGTCGGCCCACTGGAGGTCATCGATCGCGATAAGCAGCGGTTGGACGGCGGCGAGGTCTTCCAGGCGGGACGCGATGCGGTCGGCGAGCAGCAGCGGTTCGCTGACCACGCCGGCGATCTGCTCGTACACTCCCGCCGTGGTCAGCGGATCCGGCCCTGCGCGCAGCGCCGCGATCACCGGGGCGCCGGGCCAGACCTGCTCGATCGGGTCGCACTTACTCCAGCCGACCCGGATGTTCATGCGGGTGGCCTGCTGGCAGATCTCCGCGAGCAGCGTGGTCTTGCCGATACCGGATGGCCCGGAGATCAGCACACTGGCACTGGTTCCGTGCCGGCAGGCACTACGTAGCGCCGACAGCGCACTGGCCATCGGCTCGCTACGACCCCGCAACGGTCCTGACCGCACGGCACCACCTCGAGAGAACGGCATTCCTGCGGTTGAGCGTGGCAGCGTCTGAACTGCGGCGCATCGTCAATTCGTGCGATGTCTTTCGGTGCGGTCTGGGGCAACGGTGGTCAGCTGGACCCGGGACTTGACTCCCATTTTGTCGAAAATGTGGCGGAGGTGGGCGCTGACCGTGTGGGGTGATATGAACAGGTGTTCCGCGATCTCTCGGTTGGTCTTGCCCTGGGTTACCAGCTGGGTGACCTGGAGTTCCGCGTGGGTCAGGGCCGACCACCCCGTCTGCGGGGTCCGCGGTGCCTGGATCCGTCTGCGCACGCCGAGGCGGCGTAGCCGGCGTCGGATCCGAGCCGCGTCCCACGACGCGCCGATCTCGACGGCGATCGCCAGAGCCTCGCCGAACGCGGCGATGGCGTCGCTCGTGGCGCCGTCATCGACTCGGGCCTGGCCGAGATCCTCCAGCGCGGAGGCCAAAGCTAGCGGGCGCGAGGCGGTCCGGTACAGCCCGGCCGCCGCTTCGAGCTCGTCCGTCGCATGGTCCGCCAGCCCGCGTACCTGCGCGGCGGCCGCCTGAAGTGAACGCACGCACGGGTTGAGCCGGTGGCGGCGTTCGGTCATGCCGACCACCTGGGCAGCGAGCTCATCGTCGCTGCAGGCCAAGGCGATTCGGACGATTTCGGGGTCATCGGCCGGGTCGTGAGGAAACAAGGGGAAGATCGACAACCGCTCGTCGACACCCAGTGCACATAGCCACCGATGCGCGTCGGTGGGAGATCCGAGAGCCATCGCCTGGCGGGCTAGGAACCAGGCAGCGTGGCGGCGGCTACCCGGTGCAGTCGTCTCCAGCATTACGCCGCAGATCTGCGCGACCTGGCGAGCGGCGCGCTGGTCCCCGGCGTGGATATGGATGCGGCCAAGGGCAGCCACATTGGCCGCGTCGATGATGCCTAGGACCCCGCCGGCTTCGTCAACGCTGAACCTGCCCTCAAGTGCTACCGCCGCGTCTGGCAGCCGTCCGGCCTGGAGTTCCTGAAGACCTCTCCAGGTCTCGAAGATGTGCAGGGCCCAGTTCTGCCGGTCCCGGGTGGCGCTGGCGATACCTCCGTCGGCCACGGCGCGGGCTTCGTCGAACCGGTCCAGCGCCGCCAGCGGCCAGCACCGGAAATAGTGAGCAAGCCGCTGGCTGACGTTTGCTGAGGTACCTATCCGGTCGGCGACGTCCAGTCGGCCCAACGCTGACTCGAAGTCGAATAGCTGGTAGTCCAAGGCCGCATGCCCCAGCTCGAAGCCGAACCGTGCATCGCGGCTATCACTCGCGTGGACTAGCTCAGACAGGCCTGAGACGGCGCGAACTGCTTCGTCACCGCGGCCAGCGACGGCAAGGTTATGCAGCAACAGAGCCGCCGGCCATGCTCGCTGGTCTGCCGACAGGCCCGGCAGAGTCAGCGCGTAGCGGGCGTTATCTGCGCGCACGTCTGGCGACAGGCTGAACATGCTGGCGATGCTCACCCGGACCTCGGCCTCCTGCTCCGGCGGGAGGGCCTGACGCAGCGCGGTGTCGGCGAACAACTTAGCCTCCCGCGCAGCTCCTGCTGCGAACAGCGACACGGCGCGGCGGGATACCAATGGGCCCCGGAGCGGATGATGCGCGGGGGTGAGCCGCAGCGCCCGCTGGGCAAGATCCGCGGCAGCGGCCGGGTCCGTGGTACTGAGCGCCTCCACCGCGTCGAGCAGGGTCGCGATCGCCATCTCGTCGCCGAATTCAGCGCTGCCGGCCAGCTGCGTTGCAACCTCGACGGGAAGCGCTCCCTGGGCGAGCATCACCTGCGCGCCGTGGCGGTCCAGCGCGCGGCGTACCGCCGGGGGAACACTGGCCCGTACCGCGTCGCGGATCAGGTCGTGCCGGAAGGCTAGCCGTTCGCCGGACTCGGCCAGGATGTCCGCTTCGACAAGCTCGCGGATCGGCACCACCAGCTCCGGAACGGACAATTCGCTCGCGGCGGCCAGCTCCGTGACCGAGAACCGCCGGCCCAGCGAGGCTCCGCACGTGGCGACCCGCTCGGCCGGGCCGGGCATTCTGGTGAGCCGCCGCCGCATGTCTTCCCCGACGCGGGCCGGAAGCCGATCATCGAGGAGCGTGGCCCGGCCGCACTCGACTACGACGATGCCCTCTTCCTTGAGGCCCCGGGCAAATTCGACGAGCAGGAACGGGTTGCCGTGAGCCTGTCCGGCCGCCCGCAGCAGGTCGGTGTCCGGTTCTGCATCAAGGATGTCTCCCATGACCCGTGCGACCGCGGCGTCGGCCAGCGGCCCTAGGCGCAGTACCTCAGCGCCGGCATCGTCCAGCTGCGCCAGTGCAGCCAGGATCTGGGTTGAGCCCTGGCCCGGCCGGGTGGCGAGGAGCCAGACCACAGGGAGGTCCGCCAGCCGATGGGGAAGCCATCGCAGGGCGGCCGCCGTACCGTTGTCGGCCCACTGCAGGTCGTCCAGGCAGACCAGGATGGGTCCGTCCATGGCCGCCCGCTCGAGCAGCCCCTGGATGTCCTGCAGCAGCCAGAAGCGCTGCTCGGGCGACGCGTGCGTGTCCGGGAGTGCGACACGGTCGAGCAGCGGCGGGTCGCCCTCGAACAGGGCCTCGGTCAGCGCCGCAAGGTCGACCACGGCTTCGATTGGATCCGCTGTGCCGTAACCTGTGCGAAAGCCCTGGCTGGTCGCGCTGGCCAGCGCGGCGCGCAGCAGCGTGGTCTTCCCGAGCCCCGCCCCGCCCTCGATGATCGTTACGGCGCTGGTGCCCGAGGCGGCGCCTGCTAGGTGGCGGTCCAACGCGGCCAGGTGCGTGTCTCGTCCGCGCAGCGGCAAGAACGGTACAGCTGCCATCGTAGTCTTTGACCTTGCTCCAGGTCGTGGGACTGATCAACGCAGCCTATCCGGACCGTCCGCCGGGCTCGGGCTCGGGCGTGCGCAGCCGGGGCACCCTCCGCGTCTCACCTGAATTGGTGAGCGCGCCGGGCACGTCAGTCTGGCTATAGTCGGCACGTGGTCAGCGATCACGCCTGGAGCGGCGCCGGGCGAGAAGATGCCAACCGTCGGGAGGCGGCAGGACGGCGGCTGGGCGTGGTCGAGCATGGCAGCGGGACGATCCCGCTGGTCCTGCTGCATGGGTGGCCGCAGACCTCGTACGCGTGGCGGCACGTGACGCCTCTGCTGACCCCGGACTGCCACACGCTGGCCTATGACCTGCCCGGCATCGGCTCCTCTGAGCCGGCGCTTGACCGGTTCGACAAGTGGTCAATCAGCGGGGATCTTCACGCCAGCCTCGGCCAGCGCGGCATCCAGAACCCGCTGGTCGTGGGCCATGGCATGGGGGCTCAAGTCGCCTACGCCTACCTGCGCCGCTACCCTGCGCAGGTTCGCGGTGTGATGGTGCTGGATACCCCGATCGCAGGAGTTGGTGGTTGCGAGGACTTGTTCACCTCGTCGGCGTTCTGGCACATCGGATTCCACCAGACCATGCAGGGCGGCACCGGCCTGGCGGAACTGCTAATCGCCGGGCGGGAGCACGGCTACTTCCGCAGTCACATCGACCGGTTCGCTGCGTACCCGGACGCGATCAGCGATGCCGACGTGGCCATTTACGTACAGGGATACCAAGGGCCGCAGCGTCTGACCGCGGGCTTCGCCCTGTTCCGGGCGATCCCGCTCGACGTCGCCAGCAACGAGCGCCGCACCGGCACCGTGGACCCCCCGATCCTGCTGGCGTTCGCCGAGTACTGTCACGCCACCGTGTTGCCCGAAGTGGCGGCAGGCCTGGGCGAAGCCGGCGCTCACCACGTGGAAACCAGCATCATCACCGACAGCGGACACTGGGTTGCCGAGGAGCAACCCGCCGAGGTCGCCGCGGCCATCGACAGGTTCATCGCGGCCACCTGACGCCCGCCGTATTGCGGCGACCGCTGCCGGAATCCCGATGGACAGTGCCGAGCGCAGGTCCGGCCTGACAGGACCGCCCCCTCTCTCAGCCGAGGACACGAGACCCGCGGCCAGCATGCGGTAACGGATGGCGGCGGACGCGAACCAGGTCCCGCTAGCTGGACCGCGCGGCAAACGTCAGTCCCTCAGTCCCTCAGTCCGTCAGTCCGTCAGTCTTCCGGTCCTTCGTCGTGCGGCCGGGCGTGATGACGGTCCGTTCGAGGGAGACCCGGTCGCTGCGCTGGGCGCTGGCCAGCGAGGGCCAGCCCCATCATTCATGCCGGCAACGGTGACCAGGGTGGGCCCGGTCCAGGCCGCCGATTGGGTTCGGCGAAGACACTGTCCTCTTCGACGTAGCGGATCACCCCGAACGGGTCAGCACCCGAGCCGCCGATCGGCGACTGTCTCGGCTCACCTGAACGTGTGAGGGATTGCTGTTGCCCGTCCGGCCAGGCTGGTGTCTGTGCGGCTCCCCCGAATGGAGCCATCGCCACCACAGTTCAGGAGGAAGCCATGTCCACGCCAACCAAGCCGAGCATCGTGTTCTGTCACGGGATCTGGGCCGACGGGTCGTGCTTCAACAAGCTGCTCCCGCCGCTTCAGGCGGAGGGATACGAGGTGATCTGCGCGCAGTACGGCCTGGACACCAACGTGGCCGACGTCGCTGCGACGATCCGCACCTTCAACCGGGTCCACGACCGGATCCTGCTGGTCGGCCACTCCTACGGCGGCGCCGTCATCACCGCCGCGGGCACCGACGACCGCGTGGCCGGGCTGGTGTACATCAACGCCCTGGGCCCGGACGAGACCGAGACATCCCAGGGCGAGCAGGACAAGTTCCCCAAGACGCCGGCGTTCGGCCAGATCGAGGTCGCCGACGGGCGGGTGTGGATGCTGCCCGGCGGCGCTGCCTGCTTCTGCGGCGACCTGCCCGAGGAAGAGCAGAAGGTCGTCTGGGCGACCGCCTGGCCCCCGTCCGTCGAGCTGTTTAGCAGCAACGCCCCCGGCGTCGCGTGGCGGACCAAGCCGAGCTGGTACATCGTGGGCAAAAACGACCAGGCCGTCCACCCCGACCTCGAGCGAGCCGCCGCCAAGCGCATGGGCGCTACCACATACGAGTTCGACAGCAGCCACTGCCCCATGCTGTCCCAGCCCGACAACGTCCTCGACGTCATCCGTACCGCCGCCACCTCCATCTAGGCTGAGGGAGCAGACATGGCAGTCAAGCCCAGTATTGTGTTCGCCCACGGGATCTGGGCGGATGGTTCATGCTTCAGCAAGGTGATCCCGCCGCTTCGGGCCGAGGGCTACGAGGTGATGTCCGCCCAGTACGGTCTCGATTCGAACGTGGAAGACGTCGCCGCGACACGGCGCACCCTGGGCCGGGTTCACAGCCCGGCCATCCTGGTCGGCCACTCCTACGGCGGCAGCGTCATCACGGCCGCGGGCATCGATGACCGCGTGGCCGGGCTGGTCTACATCTGCGCCCTGGGCCCGGACGAGACCGAGACCTCCCAGGGCCAGCAGGACAAGTACCCCAAAACGCCGGTGTTCAGCCAGATCGACGTGGCCGACGGGCGGGTGTGGCTGAAGCCGTCGGGCATCGGGTGTTTCTGCGGCGACCTGCCCGAAGAAGAGCAGCAGCTGGTCTATGCGACCCACTTCGCCCCGGCCGCCGACCTGTTCCTCCACAACGCCCCCGGCGTTGCGTGGCGGACCAAGCCGAGCTGGTGCATCGTGGGCAACAACGACCAGACCGTCCACCCGGACCTGGAGCGGGCCTCGGCCAAGCGGATGGGCGCCACCACCTACGAAATCGACAGCAGCCACGTCCCCATGCTGTCCCACCCCGACTACGTCGTCGATGTCATCAAGGCTGCCGCAGCAGGCGTCTGAACCCGCGCCGCTTTCTGAGCTCCTGCTCCTCGATCGCGGGGAGCGGGGCTCAGAAAGAGCAAGGTCACAAAGGAGAAACCGGTGGCATCCGAGCAAGTGCTCGACATACCCGCCCGTCGCCATGTGCTCACTAGCGAACGGCCGTTCCAGG
>DASWFT010000288.1:0-3033 GCA_036394075.1 Streptosporangiaceae bacterium | reverse complement strand
TGTCCGGCCAGTTGCCCGGCAGCGTCAGCACGGCGCCGATCTTGATCGTCGGGTCGGCTGCCTTCATCGCGCTGGCGTACTGCAGCACGTTGCTGGCATAGGTCGCGGGGCTCTTGGTCGCGTGATTGTCGGCTTCCCAGTCGGCGCCGTAGTACCCGTTGCCGTAGATCTCGTTGCCGATCTCCCAGTACTTGGCGCCGTATCCCTTGGTGAGGTTGGCGTACTGCACCCACGCCGCGGCCTCTTGCGGGGTTCCGGTGCCGTAGTTGGCGATGAGCATCGGCTGGGCGCCGATCTTCTTGACCGTGCCCATGAACGCGTCGAAGCCGGTCCCAGGGGCCACGTAACCGCCCGGCGCGGTGTTGTCCTGCCAGTGGTAGATGTCGCCGTAGGAGCCGCCGGGGTAGCGCAGCATCTCGACCCCGGCCTGCTGGAGCAGTCCCTGCACCTGCGGGACGTTCATCTGGCTGTCCCAGACGGCGGAGTTAAGCCCGTAGGCGGTGGACGGGATCGTGCCGAGGCCTTCGCCGGCGTTGACGCTCACATTGACCGTGGCTGGCCCGGCGGCCGCGGCCGGCCCGGCCGCCACGGCAGGCGCGGCCGACAAGGCGCCGGCGCTCAGCACCGCCACGGCGAGGGCCGCCGGACCGCGTCGCAGGGCACGCACTGCCGTCGGGATCAGGGATGGGCGCATGGGAGCTCCTCGGGCCGGCGCGGCTGCTGCGCGCCGATCGGTGCGATCGTCCGAGCCGCTCGGGCGGCTGTCAAGCAGCGGTCACCGGGAGCCCACGGCGCTGCCCCGTGTCATCGCACTATCTGCCGCGGCCTGGTGAAAGTTACAGCCCGCCGTGCTCCGGTCACCGTGTTCCCGGGCGGCCGGACGAAACCAGCGGGCCGCCCCCCGTGGCAGTGGCAACGGCATGATTCGCTTGGTGCAGCCAAGGCGGCTCCCGAACGGCAGGGAGGCAACGATGATCACGGCGGAAACGATCGATCGCATCATCCGGTTCGACGGGCATGAGCTTCCTGTCGTGTCGGTCTACGTCGGCATCGATGCGGATCCAGGCGCACGGAACTCGGTGCCCACCCGGGTCAACAGCCTGCTGGACCGGGTCCGGCCGCTGGCCAAGGACAGTTCCCTGGCCCACGAAACCAGGCTGTCGGTGCGCGGGGACCTTGAGCGAATCGAGGCGGCAGCGGATCAGGAGCGCTGGCGGCCAGGTGGGATGGCGGTCTTCTCGTGCACGGGTGCTGGCCTGTTCGAAGAGGTCCCGCTGCCCCGGGCGGTGCGCGATCGCAGTGCCGTCGACCTCACCCCGTACGTCCGGCCGATGCTTGCGGTGCTTGACGAGTACCACCGGACCTGTGTCGTGCTGATCGACCGGGGCGACGCCCGGGTGTGGGAGCTGTATCAGGAGGAGATGCGCACGGTGGGCAGCCTCCGAGACCGCACCCTCCGCAAGCCCAACTACGCGGCCGGGCTGGCCGAGGACCGCGTCAGGAACAAGGCCGACGAGCTGGCCAAGCGTCACTACCGGCGGGTGGTGGAACTGCTTGATGGGCTGTTCCGGACCGACGGCTACGATCTTCTGATCATCGGCGGCCACCCTTATGAGGTGCCGGGTTTCGTCGACTTCCTGCCGCACGAGTTGCGGCAGCGGCTGACGGGCACGTTCACCGTGGATCCGGCCACCGCGACCACGGCCGATATCCGGCGCGAAGCGGACGCGATTGCTGAACGGCACGAGCGCGCCGAGGAACGGTCACTGGTCGCCGAGGTCCTCGGCCAGGTCGCGGCCGGTGGCCTGGCTGTCGCGGGCCTGCGCCCGTCCCTGTGGGCAGGGACTGTGGCTGCCGTTCAGACGTTGCTGGTCCAGGACGGTGCGGTCGTCCCCGGCGTGGTCTGCGATCAGTCCGGCTGGCTGGCCCTGTCCGGCAGCACATGTCCTTTCTGCGGGAATCCGACGCGGCCGACTCCGGACGTGATCGATGAACTGGTGGAGGCGGTGATCGATGAAGGCGGCTCGATCAGGCATGTGGAAGAGGACACGGACCTGAAGGAGCACCTGGTCGCCGCGACGCTGCGGTTCCCGCTGCCCCCGGAGCCGCCGGACGCGTGATCCCGTGACTGTGCCGGGCCGCCGGCGCGGGCGGCGGCATGAGCGAGCCGCCGGGGCGCGGTGCCGCCTGGACTGAGGAGCGAGGAACGAGTGACGAGGGAAGGCGGCGCCTCAAAGCGCCCCTGCGGGCGAGCGGGGAGCGTAGCGTAGCGCCGCCCGCCGCCCGCAGGCCCGGTGGCCTCAGGTGCAGGTGGTGCCGTTGACCGTGAAACTGGCTGGCGGGCTGTCGCTGCTGGTCCAGGTGCCCTGGAAGCCGAACGCCGTATTGCCGCCCGCGCTTATCACGGCGTTGTAGCCGACGTTCGTCGCGGTCACCTTTTCGCCGCTCTGGCTGATGGTGGTGTTCCAGTCTGCGGTGATCTTCTGGTCACCGGCGAACGTGAACACGACGGTCCAGCCGTTGATCGGCACTGTCCCGGTGTTGTTGACGGTGATGTTGGCCGTGAACCCGCCTGCCCACTGGCTCTGCGTCACGTAGCTGACGTGGCAGGCAGTGACCGACCCGGTCGCGGTCGCCGTCGGGCTCGGGGAGGGGCTGGGGCTGGTCGCGGTCGGGGTGGGTGACGCGCTGGTCGCGGTCGGGGTGGGCGCGGCGTGATGATGCCGGCCGGGTTGCCGTAGATGATGCCGCGGCCGTTGGTGCCGACGTAGACCTGGCCATAGACCCGGGGGTCACCGGTGATCGCCTGGCCGATGTTGCCCCATTGGTGCTGGCTGTCGTTGATCTGGATCCAGTTCGCGCCGGCGTCGTCGGACCGGAAGATGCCGGTCACGCCGCTGTTGGTGCTGACGTAGAAGGTGCCGCCGGAGAAGCCGTAGAACTTGGCCGGGGTGACCCGGTCGGAGGCCACCAGTGCACCTGTGGGCAGCCCGGTGGACGCCGTCCACGAGCCGCCGTAGCTGGTGGAGTAGA
>DASWFT010000287.1:0-3106 GCA_036394075.1 Streptosporangiaceae bacterium | reverse complement strand
CTTCGCTGGCAACATCGACAGCCCGCGCGACCGCATCAACTTCGGCGCCAACCTCGGTTGGCGGTCCAACGATTATCGGTTGAACCAGGTCTACTTCGTGCTCGAGAACTCGTTGGAGCACGAAGATAAATGGAACGTCGGATATCGCGTCGACTTCCTTGTCGGTCATGATGCCCCATTCTTCGTCGCGAACGGGCTGTTCAGTAATGTCACAGGCTTCGATGCGACCTCGGGAGTTGGGGTGGACGGCCCGAAGAACGCCACCACCCGTGTACACAGCGAACGGAGTCTTAGGTGATGTGCGAACCACAGCGCCACGACGGATGGTGTCGACGAAACGCTGAAGCGCCTGAACGTCTCCCGCTCCTTCCGGTACCCGCTGGGCCGGCCGGTGCTTCGCCACGACATCGGCTCGGTCTCGTGGCCATTGCGCTCATCGCCGTCCTCGGAGCCATGGCCCAGCCGTCTGTCCCGGATACTCCCGAAGCCCGCCGGACCGCCGCCGAGGAATTTCTCACAGTCGTTCCCGTCGGCGAGGAGATCGGCCGCATTATCCGCGAGATGAGTGACCGGCTACCGGAGGCCAACGTGAAACGTTCCTCGAGCAGATGAACCAGCGGGTGGACATGGTGTACATGAAGGGCGTCATGCTTGACGGATTGGTCGCCAACCTGACTGCGAACGAGCTCCGCGGAAGTTGTCAAGCCGAATGAGACAGTGGGCATCGGAAATTTGTGAGTCGCCGTCATGCGCCGGCTCCCTCTGGCACGAGGAGCGCCGGTGACGCCAGGGGCTTGTTGATCCACGCCGCCGTCGGCAGCGGCGGCGGGACCGGCACGCCGCGCGGGAAGCGCTCGGGGTGCGCATGGTAGGCAGCGCGCAGGACCTCGGCGCGCTGCTGCCACTTGGCCGCGGCCAGGCCGTAGTGGATATCGTGGGGCGTCATCAGGCCGAGGGCCCCGTGGCGATGCTCGCGGTTGTACCAGGGGAAGAACCGCTGGCCGAACGTCTCGGCGTCCTCGTAGGCGCCGAAGCGGTCCGGGAAGTCGGGCTGGTACTTAAGGGTCTTGAACTGGGCCTCGGAAAAAGGGTTGTCGTTGGAGACGTGGGGCCGGGAGTGCGAGGGCACCACGCCCAGGGTGGCCAGGAGCAGGGCCACGGGCTGGGAGGTCATGGACGGCCCGCGGTCGGCATGGATGATGAGCTGGTCGTGGCCGATGTGCTGGCGCTCGCAGCTCTCGGTGATGAGGACCTTAGCCAGGGCGGCCGACTCCTGGCGGGCCAGGAGCCAGCCGACGACGTAGCGGCTGAAGATGTCGAGCAGGACGTAGAGGTAGTAGTAGGTCCACGTCACCGGGCCCAAGAGCTTGGTGATGTCCCAGCTCCAGACCTGGTTGGGCCCCGTCGCGAGCAGCTCGGGCTTGCGGTACACCGGGTGGCGGAGCTGGTCGCGGCGCTCGCGGACCTCCGCGTGGGCGGCCAGCACCCGGTACATCGTGCGGATCGAGCACGGGGGCACCTGGCCGGCATCGAGCACTTGGGCCCAGACCTGCGCCGGGGGCCGGTCGACGAACCGGTCTTCATGCAGCAGGGCCAAGACCCCCGTGCGCTCCGCCGGCGTCAAGGCCTGCACTGGCGGGCGCCGCGGCGGCCGCGCGACCGGCCCCGGCGGCGGGCCGCCCCGCCGCCGGTAGAAGGTGGCCCGGGCCAGCCCCAGGGCCGCACACAACGGGGCGATGCCGAGCCGGGCCTGGCGCTCCTCGACCAAGGCGATCATGACGGCGCGCTCGCCCCCGGCCGGCCGAGCAGCGCCGCCAAGTTTTTTTGGGCCTCCACCAGGATCTCGGCCCGCTCCGCCCGGCCCGTCAGCTGCGCCACCTGCCGCTCGATCTCGGTGATCGTCCGGTCGCGGGGATCGACCGGCCTCGGCTTGCGGCCGCGCGGCTTCGGGGTCAGAGCGGCCAGCTCCCCGCGCCCGCGGGCCCGGCGCCACTCCACCAGGTGGGAGGAGTACAGTCCCTCCCGCCGCAGCAGGGCCCCGATCGCCCCCGGCGTCGTGCCCGCGTCCGCCTCCTTGAGGATCCGCCGCTTGTACTCCGCCGTGTACGTCCGCCGCCGCGGCTTCGCCGCCACCTGCACGTCCTCCGTCATCGCCACTGCCATCTCACCTCGCGCGTCCATAGGTCGTCGTCCCGTCTCGCCCTCTACAGTAATTGCGGGGGGAGAGACTGTCTCATCCATCCTGGCACAGAGGGGCCTGCTCGGGGACCTCCTGCTTCCGTTCGGGTTCCTGGGCCGCTCAAGCGATCCCGACCTGCTGGTCGCCCAGCGTCTGCGCCGAAACCCGCGCGTTCGGAAGGGGCACCGGTTCCTTCGGAACTCCACGCTGGCGCATCTCATCAAGATGTTCCACCACGAGCACAGCATGGCGGCGACGGCCTGCGGACCGGTATGCAACGCGTGGCCGAACGTCCTTTCCTTCAAGCCGCCGGTCAAGGCGGACCAACTCACTGAGAAGGCGCTGGAGATCGAGCGGAAGGACCAGCATGCCAGCGCGGCCGCGTGTTATCGAGCCGCCCTGGACCAGGCTGAGGTGGCCTTGGGGACCGACCACCCCTACCTGGCATGGATCCTGGTTCGGTACTGGCTAGCGCTTCGGCACGCCGGGCAGCATGCCAAGGCGAGGAGGATCAAGCCGCGAACTGATGCGATGTGGGACAAGTACGGGCAGGGGCACTTGTCTGATTGAGGTAAGTCCAGACAGAGAGCGCGGCGGAGCCCGCACTAGTAGGATGTACGCCATAACCACCAAGATGTTATTTGCATGGATACAGACCGTCGAAATGCAGTGTTGAGCGCGGGTCCAGTGACGAGATGTCATGACGGGTAGGCATGCCGCACTGCTTACGACGTATGCTGGTGCGGATGCGGGCCCGTTCAGCGAACGAGCCGTCGCGCGGCTCGGTTGAGCTCGGACTGAATCATGGGCATGATCTCGTCGATCACTTTGGGCAGCTTCTCACGGACTGCCTTGCCCTCCGGCGAGGCGTAGAACCGTGCAGCCGCCCGGCCCTCTGTGCCAGGATGGATGAGACAGTCTCTCCCC
>DASWFT010000286.1:0-22681 GCA_036394075.1 Streptosporangiaceae bacterium | reverse complement strand
TGCGCTTACGCCGCGCTCGCCCTGGGCCTGGCCGCTGTCCTGCTCCGCCGGAGGGACGCTTGAGCCAGGCCCTGCACGCCGGACAACCAGGCCCGTCCGTCGCGCGGCGGGTGGAACTGACGGGCATGCGGGACACACTGCACGCGGAATGGACCAAGCTGCGCACCGTGGCCGGCCCGGCCTGGCTGCTGGCCGCCACCGCCGCGCTGACCGTGGCGGTCAGCGCCGCCGCGACGGCCGCTGTCAGATGCCCGTCCGGCATCGCCTGCCCGGTCGATACCACCAAGCTCAGCCTCTCCGGCGTCCAGCTCGGCCAGGCGGTCGTCGCCATCCTGGCCGTGCTGGCGATCAGCGGCGAGTACAGCACCGGCATGATCCGCATCACCCTCACGGCGATGCCGCGCCGGTCCGCCGTGCTAGCCGCCAAGGCCGCCATCCTCACCGGCCTGGTGCTGGCCGCCGGGACCATCGCCGTGCTCGGCTCACTGCTGGCCGGGCGGCTGATCCTGCCCGGCCACGGGTTCACCCCCGCGCGCGGCTTCCCGCTGCTGTCCCTGGGCGACGGGCCGGTGCTGCGCGCCGCCGCCGGGTCAGTCCTCTACCTCGCCCTGATCGCCCTGCTCAGCCTCGGCATAGCCACCGCCGTGCGGGACTCCGCGGTCGCCATTGGGGTGGTGCTCGGCCTGCTCTACCTGTTCCCGATCATCGCCGGTGTCGTCACCGATCCGCACTGGCAGCGGCACCTGGAACAGATCGGGCCGATGAGCGCCGGACTCGACATCCAGGCCACCACCGGCCTGAGCAGCCTGCCGCTCAGCCCATGGGCGGGCCTCGGCGTGCTCGCCGCCTGGGCCGCCGGCGCGCTCCTGGCCGGCGGCCTGCTGCTCCGGCTGCGCGACGCCTGAGCCGTGACTACAGATGGGCCGGTCTGCCCTGAGCGGCTGGATTTCACTCATGGTCGTATTACTGGTGGAAAGGCGCCGCACCGTGGCTGACGGGCCAGGCGTTCCCGTCCTGTATGCCCGCTGGTGCCGCACGTCGCGGCCCTGCCCGGGCGCTTTCCGTGCAGCCGGGCGAATTGGCAAGCGGGCGAGGCGGTGGCTCGGGTCAGCCGTACAGGGTTGTCGTCTGTAGCTGCGGGTCGGCGTTGATTTCGGCTTCGGTGAAGCGCTCGGTGACCCACTGGCCGCGGGAGAACAGCGCGGTCTGGTCCGAGTAGTGCGGGGAGGCAGGGTTGGCGGATTCGGAGTAGGTGAGGATGGTCCGGGTGCGCGGCCCGTCCGGCGTCAGCTCGGTGGCCATGATGAAGCTCGAGCCATTGCTGGCATCGGTGCCGCCAGCGCTGCCCGGCGGCGCGGCTCCCTCGATGCGGTCGAAGCAGCCTTCGCCTTCGGTGCAGCCTGGCAGCGAGATCCCGGCGTAGTGCTGGACCGCGCCAAGCGGGATGTCCAGCGGAACGCTCTGGGCCTGGAAGTACTCCACGGCATCGGCCAGTGCGTGCTGGACCGCCGGGTCATCGGTGTTGAGGTCGCGTGGCGTGGTGAGCGGCTGGGCCGGGTCGAAGGGGACGCGCCACCACTCGGGTGTGTAGTTGAGCCCGCCGTAGGCCTGCTGCCACAGGACCTCGCCGCGGCTGTTCACGTCGGCGCGGCCATTCCAGGCGTTCAGTACCGGGCACGCGGCGCGCACGTCGACCTGGCTGCCGTCGGTGGCGGTCAGCACCGGATGGGCGCGGCACATCGCCACCACGGCGGCGCGGGCGAGGTCCGCGCTGTAGTTGCGCTGGCCGAGCATGGTTTCCTGGAGGCTGGTCAGGGTGAAGCCGGGCGGACCGTAGCCATCGGCGCCGGCCAGCCGCTCGCTGATCATGTCCAGGCTGAGCCGGGGCCGCAGCTCAAGCTGGATGCGGGGGTCGTAGATGGGCTGGTAGCCGGTGAGCGGCGCCGCCGGGTTGGCGAGCCGGGGGCTGTTGTTGGAGTTGGCCACGTAGTCGGTGCGGGTCAGCTGAGGGTAGTTGCCCGGTCCGAAGATGCCGGGTTCGATCGCGTCGGGATCGCTGCCCCAGCCGCAGCCGGAGGTTGAGCCGTCCAGGATCGGGGTGGGGACGTCGCCGGGCAGCTGACCGACCTGGCACCGTTGTTCCAAGGCGGCGGTGACGTGCGGGGCCACCGAGGCGTCGGCGAAGTACACGGTGCCGCTGGTGTCGGCGGCGAGGGTGTAGGTCCACGGCAGGCCCTGATAGGTGTCCTGGGCGGCGCGGAGCTGGGCGAGGTCTTCCGATCGTCCCATCGCGAGCCACTCGTCCACCGACCGCAGATTGTCCGCCCCCGCGTCGCGGACGGCGAACGCGTTCGCCGTCGTCCAGCCGGTGCCGAGCACCGGCCCGTACCGCGAGCGGTACAGCGGGCCGGTGACCGTGGAGAGCTGGCCAGCCGGATCACGGACGGTCACCGTCACCTCTTGCCGATCCATGGCGATGGCGTGACCATCGACCAGGTAGCTGGTCGGGTCGCCTGGGACCAGGCTCAGCCGGTAGAGGGTGAAACGCGGCGTGTGCGAGGCGGTCTGGGTCCAGGCCACACCCGAGGTGTGCCCGAACTCGAGCATGGGCGTGCCGTACAGGCTCGCGCCGGACAGATCAAGCACCCCGGGGATGGTGAACTGCACCTGATAGAGGCGAGCGTTACCCACCCAGGGCACGTGCGGATTGGCCAGGACCATCCCGTCATGGCCAGCCGTGGCATCGCGGCCCAGTGCCCAGCCGTTGCTGGACACGTTGGCCGCCGGCGGCGCCTCCGGTAGCGCCGGTTCCGTGGCCGAGCCGGGCGCGGGCGGACTCGCCGTGGCGATGGGCTCTTTAAACGCGGCAACCCCGGCCAGGGTGTCGAGGTCGTACACAAGCGTCCACACGTCGATCGCGGTGATCGGCGTGACCCAGGACTGGCCGCGGCACGTCGGGTCGGGTAGGTGCGCCACCCCGGTGTCGCGCAAGTAACGGTTGTAGCCCGCGACGTAGCCATCAACCAGCTGGCGGGCCTGCTGCGTGGGCCCGAGGGGAGCGGGACGGGCCAGCAGCCGATGCACCACGCCGGACTTCCGCAGGCCCTGGTAGTAGATGTCGCTGTTCAGGTTGGTGGTCGATGCCCCCAGCGTGTCGCCGGAATCGCCCGTCGCGCCGAAGTATGCCGACCGCTCTCCCCGCAGGGTCACCACCCGATCGGCCATGGTGCACAGGTTGTCCTGCGCGAACGCGTACCCGTAGCCGTACCCGAGGCCGGCGTAGTCGCGCGCCAGGATGTGCGGTATGCCGTACTCCGTGCGCCGGATTTCGGCGGAGTACCGGGGGGCGCTGGTCGTATGCGCTGCCAGGCTGGCTGCCGGCAGCGGCCCGGACACCGGTGACGACCAAGCCGCTCCCGCGATGACGCACACTCCCGTGACAGCGGCCATAAGCGGCAGCCGCCGGGCGCCGTCTCGGAAGAAGCACATTCTCGACCGGCGCGAGAACAATGTGGTCATCGGGTTACTCCCGCAGGTCAGGCCGATGTAGTAACTATATACTGGTTATTATATGGAGTATCGTAACGGTTCACAAGAGAGTTTAGTCCAAGCAGGGCACTTCGCTGATTTTGCCGCGGCTGTACGCGGAGATCGCCGGGAGGATCCCCAGCCCTGGAAGACGCGCCTCGCCGTAGTCGCGCAGGAGTGGGCGCGGCATCGGTCGTGACGGCAGCACTGCTCAGGGTGCTATCCATCACGATGGCGCGGGCGATACTGAAGTTCCGGGTACTGAGAGGCAGGCGGGTTGAGCGACCAGCTACGGAGTACCACCGGTTGGCCTAGTCTCTCCTTAACGGCCTGGAGGAGATCAGGGCGTCCGCGCTGCGGGTGTTGATCACCCGGTCGGGTTGGATACCGAACTTCTCGGCCCGTCTGCAGCCGTTATCCAGCCAGTCGAGCTGGCCGGGCGCGTGCGCGTCGGTGTCGATGGCGAACATGCAGCCGATCTCGGCCGCCAGGCGCAGCAACCCATCCGGCGGGTCCTGGCGTTCTGGGCGGCAGTTGATCTCGACCGCGACGCCGTGGTCACGGCAGGCGGTGAACACCGTTTCGGGATCAAAGGCCGATTCTGGCCGGCCACGGCCGGTGAGCAGCCGGCCGGTGCAGTGCCCCAGCACGTCCACGTGCGGGCTGGACACCGCGGCCACCATGCGGCGGGTCATTGGCTCAGCGGGCATCCGCAGCTGCGAATGCACGCACCACGTTCTTAAGCGCCGCTGACGAGCACGGCCCGGTCCGGCCTACGGCGGCGCAGCTGCCAGGCCAGCAGGCTGCCGAGCAGGACCGATACCGCGATCGCCGTCGTATGGCCGACCGCCGGCACGTCCAGCGTGCTCAGGCCGCTGAAGATCTGGCCGATGAAGACGAGGAGAGCGAAATCGAGCGCGGCCGCCACGCGGGCCGGCCACGAGCCATACAGCACGGCCACCACGATGGCGGACACGACGACGTAGGACGGGCCCACGTCCACGATGCGGGTATCGGAGGCGGGCAGCAGGCCGTGCGCCACCCGGTAGTCGACGATGCGCTCGCTCACCAACGTGCCGACCACATGCCCGATGGCGCAGACCAGCGCCGTGCGCCAGTTTCCCAGCACCCGGTTGGCGCCGAACACGGCCAGGGCGATCAGGAAAGGCCAGGCGATGGTGAACGTCGCCGGGATGAACGCCGAGGCCGCGAGCGCGCCCACCGGGTGATGGCGCAGGTTGACCACGTTGGTGCTCGCCCACCGCAGCACCGCCGACTGATCGTGTACGGGCAAGGCGGCATAGACCAGCTCGGAGACGACGAAGCCCGTCAGGTACAGCCAGGCGAAGGCGTACCGGGCCAGCAGGGTCCGGGCGGGCAGGCGGGTCACTGGCCAGTTACGGGCGCTATATCGCCTTATCACGCCCATCCCGCAGCCTCACTCCGGATCGAGGATGATCTAGGGCCGCCCGAGTCACTACTTCTTCGGCCGGTATTGCAGGCGTTGCTTGGCCATCTCGCTCTGGCCGCTGCGCTCGTGGTCAATCGCGGCCTTCCGGGCCAGATCGAGGTCGGCCTGGGTCAGCAGGCCGTTAGAGAGCAGGAATTCGGCGAGGTCACGCGAGTGACCGCGTTCTTTCCAGATGAAGCCTTGCAGCAGCTTCTTGTAGTCGGACACCGCGCCTTCGCCGCTCAGGTCCAGGGTGATGACGACATCCATCATCGGCACGGCTTGCGGGGCGGCCAGGCCGAGGATGAACTCCTGGTAGTAGTAGGCCATCGCCATCCGTGCCGTGGCGTTGCGCTCGAAGTAGCCGCGGACATGCGCCACTGCGTCCTCGCGTGGCGGGCTTCCATGACTGGTCAGCGAGCCGTTGACCAGGACTTTCCCGTCCTGGGTGGCGGGCTGTTTATCGCCGGGCCGGGCGGCTGGCTCGGCGCGCCGGGCCGGGACGTCCAGCCGCAGCGGGAGCACCCACCGGCCGATGCTGACCAGCCACGCCCCCTCCTCAAGCTCCACCGGCAACGTCTCGTAATGTGCCGGGGCCACCGGGAGGATGCGGCGGGCCACCCGTTGCACGTCCTCAGCGTCGTGAGGGGCCGCGGCGTCGTGAGGGGCGGCATCGGGGTACGTCGCCAGGTACACGCGGTGAGTGGTGTCCCTGCTGAACAGCTCCCAACGGTGGTGCACGTGCCGAAGCCCGGCGCAGCGCGGGGCCCGGTGCAGGGTGAGATCCTGGTTGCCGCTGAGCAGGCCCCGGTCGAGCCAGGTGATCTCATCAGGTGGGCAGTTCACCCACTCCCCGCCCCCGGATGACCAGATAGAGAGCTGGCCCATTACCACCCAGCTGCCACCTCCGACGCTGGCGCGCCATCGACACGTCCATCCAGTTCCGCCATGCCTGCGACCTCAATTGTGACATCGGCGGCTGCGCCGGACGTGCTGGTAGCCCACAGCGTCGGGTCTGGTGGCCGCCGCGTCAGCCGATCTCGACCCTGGAGAGCGGCGCACCCGGGCTCGTTCCCCACCGGATGGAATCACCGCCGCTGACCGGCTGCTCGCCGAGCAGGGGGTTGCCATTCACCGTCAGCCCGTTCATGCCGAGGTTGGCGATCCACCACCGGCCGTCGGCAAACGTGAACCTGGCATGCTCCCGCGACACGGTGGGCACGTCCGGCAGCCCGAGTTCTACCGCGCCCCGGCCCGCGCGGGCGCCGGAAGTCCGTGTCTGCGCCACCGAGTCCCCCGTGACCAGCCGCAGCCAGGGCACGGGCGCACGGACGAGTTCCGCGACCGTCGCCAGATTGGCGACCCCCTGGGGTGATATGGGTTCGGCGCAGGTGCTCCCATCGTGGGCCATGAAGACCCCGTCCGGCCTGGCCTGCACGGGCGGCGGGCCATGGCGGACGAACTCAGGGACAGAATGCAGGAACGCAGAATCGGGCGGGCCGAATGGAGCGCCAGGAGGCATCGTCTGGACGCCGGAATGGCTGCGCCGGGGACCGGGGCCGAGCGGCTGGCCTTGGCGCAGCCAGTAGCGGCCCGCTGGAACCGACGGATCGCTGAAAACGCTCACCATGACCGGACCGGGCCCGGCGAGCCGGGCCCCGTGCGCGGCGACTTGCTCCTCGTATACCTCAGCCGCGCTCGCGTTGATCAAGCCGACATCCATCAGCTCGGTCAGCGAGCTGAGGTCATGGGGATTCAGCCGCACCTCGACGAGGTTCGGAGCGAGCAACGACCCGCTGGGTGTGATCACGAACACCTCGGACAGGTGCCGCAGGCTCAGTTGCAGCACATCCTGGCCATCACGCCATGGCCGGGCGGCCAGTTGCCGCACCCACGGGTGATCTCGGGTGATACCCAGCGCCCGAAAGCCCAGCACGCAGATGACGCCGAGTGCAGCGAGAAACGCCAGCAGTGCGGTTGCCCCGATGAAGGAACCCGTCTGGGCCAGCAGAACCGCCCAGCAGCCGACGACGCCTGCCGCCATCCCCCACCGCTTCCGGCTCCGCCGTCGCACCATGGCGCGCTCGGGCAGGAGTGCCGCGTCCCTGCGCTCAGCCATCACACCGTCCTTGACCCGTCCTCGGCTTGACGACCCGTCCGTTTGACCAGCCGCCTGACTCATGATCGAGGATGCGGACAAAATGCGTGCAGGTCAACGGATCTTGCGCAGCTCCCAGATACCTGGAAGTTGACAGCCCGGCCATCTCGACTACGTCCTTCACGATGGGAGCTGGCTGATCCCGTGGCGGATGCGCTCTGCCGTGGCGTCCAGCTCGCCGCGGTCCTGCACGCGCCAGTCCGCGTCGATGCGGAACCCGGCGCCCGTGGCGGCCCTTCCGCCCGTGGCCCGCGTGATGCAACCGTTGCCAGGCGGGGTGAACCGCCGTCCACGGCGGTCCGTGACAGGGGGAATAGCCCAACAACGGGTGAAAGGCGTATCAAGCCCAGCATTTCGGCCCAGCATTCCAGCGCGTGACCGCTGGGGCCGTGAACAGTGACCCTAGCTCGTGACCGTAGCTGCCGGAAAGAGAGACCATGACCGTCGCCGCCTTGATCACGTGGATCATCACCGCCGTCGGCGGGCTCTACCTGCTCGCCATCTGGCTGATCGAATACGACGTCAGCGCGCCGGGTGGTGCCGTCAGCCAGTTGCCCCGAACCGTTATCACCGGGCACGTCCTACTCGCCACCACCGGTCTCGTCGTGTGGATCGTCTACCTGATCGTGGACCGGTACATGCTCGCCTTGATCGCGTTGTCCACCCTATTCGCGGTGGTATTGCTGGGTCTCACCATGCTGGGGCGCTGGATCATGGTGCGCCGTACGCTCGCCTCTGCGCTGCGGGCCAGCGCCAGCGCCATGGACGGCGCCAGCGTCAGCGTCGGCGCCAGCGCCCGGGACAGTCTGGGGACGGCGCGCGCCGAAACACCCGCCGAAGGCCATTTCCCCGTCCCTGTCGTCCTGGGTCATGGCGTCCTCGCCGGTGCCACTCTCACCCTGGTCCTGCTCAGCGTCCTTGGACTGGGCGGTAGCTGACTGGGGCGCCCGCAGGCACACCTGCCAAGCTTGGCGGATGACGTGGACTGCACCGACCCCTGACCCGGTAGACGGGCCGGTCACGGGCGACGACCGACCGATCCTTGAGGGCTACCTGAATTGGCAGCGCGCCACCCTGCTGAACATCTGCGCAGGTCTGACCGGCGAGCAGCTCGCCGCCCGGCCAATCCCGTCGTCGAATTTGTCCCTGCTCGGTCTGGTCCGGCACTTGGCCAAGGTCGAGCGGACCTGGTTCCGGCAACGTGCAGCGGGCCAACCTGTCGAGCCTATGTACGACCCATCCCGAGGCAAGGACGCTGACTTCAACGACATCAGGGCGGCGGAAGCCAAGGCCGACGTCGAACGCTTGCAGGCCGAGTGGCGCCGTGCTGACGAGGCCGTTGCAGCCATGGCCTTTGGCGACACCTTCGACGTCGGCGGTGAGGACTTCTCCCTGCGCATGGTGTACGTGCACATGATCGGCGAGTACTCACGCCACAATGGTCACGCCGACCTGCTTCGAGAGAGCATTGACGGCGTCACCGGACGGTGACCGGCGAGCTGCGGATCGCTGGAATGAGCCGGTGAGGTCCGCTCAGTCGTCGCGGTGAACTATGCCAGGGGCGAAGGCCGGCACGCAGACGGCGATGTACTCCGCGCCGTCGGCTCCAGGGGTGCTGTAGCGCACCCATTCGCCCGGCCTGGTGTGCACGCCCTGGCCGGCCTGGACCGTGATCTGGCCGCTATCGGACTCCACGACCACTGCTCCACGCAGCACGATCGTGAACTCGTCGAACTCCGGGCGCTGCCCGGGCTCAGCCCAGCCGGACGGGCTGCGCATGTGGGCGACGCTGAGGCGGGTGTCGCCTGTGCTGGCCTTCCCCACATATTCGTCGATCAGCTTCGGTGGCTCACCCGATGCAGCCACCCGGCTCGGCTCGCCGATCAATTCAGGCATGCCCGCCAGTATGCCTGGGTTTGCGCGTCGCGCAGCGACCAAACCGTCAGGTGTGAATGATGTCCGTGTGGTGGCAAAAGTGCACGCGGCCGGGGCTCATGGACCGGATCCGCTGCAGTGAGTCCCACCAGGTCGCCGGGTCGCTCGCCTGACCGGGTGGCAGGTCTTCGCCGGCCGGGCCCCAGTACTGGCGCGGCGTGTATGCCGCGTCCCCGATCAGCAGATCGGACGCGCCGTCGCCGGACTGGACGACGACGCACTGGTGGCCGGCGGTATGCCCGGGAGTCGCGATCACGGCCAGGCCAGGCCGCACGTCGGTGTCTCCGTCGAGCAGTTCGAACCGTGCGTTCATGAAGCCGAACCAGTCAAACAGATCCGGTGACTCCCGCTGTGCGCGTTTCAGCTCCGCGCGCTGGACGTAACAGGAGGCGTGCTTGAAGACGGCATTCTGGCCGCAGTGGTCGAAATGCAGGTGAGTATTGATCACCAGGTCGATGTCGTCGGGGGTCATGTCCCACTCGCCGAGCGCGTCCGCTACCGAGCGGTTGACCACCCGCCAGTCATTGAGCAGTTCGTCAGGCCCGCCGACACCGGTATCCACCAGCGCCGCGCCACCCGGGTAGGTGACCACGAAACCATGCACCGGCCATTCCAGGCCATCGGGGCCGCGCAGACGCGCCAGGTGCAGCCGCTTGATCTCCATCGACATTGGGGACCGCCTTCGACTTCGCCGTCAGCACGTGAGCACCTCATCGTCGCAGCACGGCACCGAAGGGTCCAACCCCGGCTGGTTGAGGCCTCGCCGACGAAGATCGCCGGCCGTCGCGGGCCTGAGCCGGTCGGGATACTCTGCTATTGCGGCTCACGGGCAGGCAGGTAGGTAGGTGCGATCAGTGCCCATGGCGGCCTCTTCAGCGCACAGCGGGACGCTGGGCATCGTCACGCTGATCACCTGGCTGTGCACCGCTAGCCTCGGCGCCTACATGCTCCGCGGATTGGTCGCCGCGGGCGGCTTGCGCCGACAGCGCAACATCAGGGACGGCCTCCCCCCAGAGGTGCTGTTCGGGCATTTCGGCCTGGCCCTCACCGGGCTGGTGGTGTGGGTCAGCTATCTGGCCAGTGGCTGGGCCGCGCTGGCCTGGTCGGCGGTCGGCCTGCTCATCCCGGCGATCGGGCTCGGCCTCTGCACGGTGATCCTGTGGACTCCTTACCCTGACCCTTCCGTCACGGCCAGCGCCGGCCCGCTCGCCGGCCCCGGCGGAGCCGGTCCCGCTGGCCGCGGGCTCGCCGGGCCGGCCGAGGACGTGGTGACCGGCAGGCTCACCGATGAGATGATGGCCAGAGCGCTCACCGACGATGCACTCGTCAGCAAGTTCATCGACGAATTGCTCGCCAGCGTGCCCGCAGACCCGTCCCAAGCCGTGAAAAAGCCCAGAGCGCACCCGGCAGCCCTCATACCGTTCGGTCACGGTTTGGCGGCGGTTGCCACTTTCGTCCTGGCCGTGGTCACCTCGGTCGGCACGAGCTGACCAGACCGGCGCTTCAGCCCTCGGCGCGAGTGTCTTTTTGGCCGGTGGTCCCAGTCAGCTATCACGACTTCTTCGGTGGTTGTGCCACGGTCGCCGGCGCGCTCATCGGGTTGCTCTTCGTCGCCATCTCAGTTTCTCCCGAGAAATTGACCGGCGAGCGCGCCAGCGCTGACCACCAGGTCAAGGCGGGAGCGGCCTTCTCGGCGCTCGTCAACACCATGGTGATCGCGCTCGTGGCCCTGTTGCCCAGAGCCAACCTCGGTCCGGCGAGCATCGCCCTGGCGGCCGCCGGGCTCGCCACGACAGCCGGTTTGATCATTTTCCTCTACCGGGAGCACAGGGAGCGGATCCAGCCCAGCGAGGTCAGCCTGCTCGTCGTGCTGCTTGTGCTGTATGGCCTGCAGTTGGCCGACGGCATCCAGCTGGACGGGGCTCCCGGCAACGTTAGCAATGTCAGCAGCCAGGGCGTACTGCTCCTGGCCTTCTTCCTCTTCGCCATCGCGCGGGCCTGGCAGCTGGTCGGCGCACGGAATCCCAGCCTCCTGTCGACCGTGGCCGGGATGGCCCGTCGGCCAGCCAGCCAGGGCCCGCATCTCACGGAAGGCGATCAAGCGGGGAGGGCCGACCCGGCCGCGAGCCCGGATGATCCCGGGTAGAACCGGGCCGGAGTGGGCTGGTGCCGGGTGTTAGGTTCGCCGTGTGTGCTCGATCGAGGGTCTGCGTGGCGCCGCGATCGTCACCCGGGCCGGATCGGTCAAGCTGGAACTGGCTGACGGCCTCGCCGACGCCGAGACTGACGCGGTATGCACGCCGCAGACCCGATTCCAGATCGCCTCGGTCAGCAAGCAGTTCGCGGCCGCCGCGGCCATGCTGCTGGCCGAGTCGGGGATGGTCGCGCTGGACGAGCCGGTGGAGCGCTGGTTCCCCGGCGCCCTCCCGCAGTGGCGCCAGGTCACGCTGCACCACCTGCTGACCCACACGGCCGGGATCGCCCACTGGGGCGACGCCCCCGGCTTCGACCCGAGTCAGCCGATGACCCCCGGCCAGCGCCTGGCTCTCATCCAGCAGGCGCCGCTGCTCACCGAGCCGGGCACGCGGTGGCACTACAGCAGTCCCGGTTACCTGCTCGTCGGCGAGATCGTCGAGCGGGCCAGCGGCCAGCCGTACCGGGACTTTCTCACCGAGCGGATCCTGGCTCCGCTGGGGCTGACGTCGACCACCGCCGGTGGCGCCCTGGCCGGCGCCGCTATCGCATGCGGCTACCGAGACGGCCAGCCAGTCCCGCCATGGGAACTCAGCGCCATGCCGGGCACCGGCGACATCTGCTCCACGATCGGCGACCTGGCCCGCTACACCACCGCGGTCCACTCGGGATCGCTGCTCACCGGTGACTCCCTGCGGGCGCTGCGCACCGCACATACCCCGCTCAGCGGTGATCAAGGCTTCAGCGACGACTGGCTGACCGGCGACGGCTATGGATACGGCTACTTCATCGGCAGGATCGGCGGACATGCCGCGTACTTCCATCCAGGCGACAATCCCGGCTACCAATCGTTCAACGCCTGGCTCCCCGGGCCCGCGGCAAGCATCGTCATCCTCGCCAACGACGAGACCGCGAACCTCGAAAACCTGCTCAAGCAGCTGCTCCCCGCCGCCCTCGAACCCTAGGAGCCCGCAGCCAGGCTGGAACCCTAGCGATCCCGGGTTCGACCCGGTTGGGAGGTTCGGGCTGCGCAGGCGGGGCTGCTCATTAGGCCGGGAAAGGTCCTCATGTGGGCCTGGGGCAGTGGCTTATCGTTTCGGCATGTCATGCATCCCGGATATGTGATCAAGGAATCTGCAGGTCAGCATCGCGCGTCATCACAGGGTAACCACATCATTATTCTTGCTTGAGAGATGGGGACAACCGGGTGGCAGTCCCCTAGTCCGCCGCTCTCGTCGAGGACGGCGAGCGCGTCGTCGACGAGGTCGGCGGCGCCGAAGTCACGCTCCTCGGGCTTCACCGCTGAGATAGACTCCGGCCAACCCAAACGGACATACCTTGGCGCGTTCGGGAGTGCGTCATGCCCTACACCGTGGATTTCAACACCGTCTCGACCGTCGGCCTGGAGTCGTCGCCAGTCGCGGCCGCGCTCGCTGGTCTGCGGGCGAACGAGGCCCGCTACTTCAAGAACAAGTACGACCACGTCTTCACGGTGGAGCCTGCGAGCAACGCCAAGACGACCATCGACTGGGTGCACCGGATCCTCAAGGAAGAACGCGACATCGTCATCTCGTCTCGCCCTCTCGAGGCTTCGGCGTTCCAGATCGAGAACATCCGAATGGCCTACGTCTTCTACGAGAGCGGTCTGTCGATCAACGTGATGTACACCGTCGACGACCCCAAGAGGCGGGCGGTCGGGTTCAAGCTCTCCGAAGGGATGGACGTCCCCGCGGAACTCGCCTCGCAGTTCAAGTTCGCGAGGCAGAAGTCGAAGCTGGCCGGAACCATTCGCGGTTCCTTCTTCGACATCAAGAACGAGTACTAACCCCCGGACCCGGCTCTGCGAGGTCAGTCATCTCCTGCCGGTCGTTTCCCCAGACCGCGGGCTCCGGGCACCATCGTTTCAGCAGCGCGGCCACCCGGTGCACGGTGGGGACAGAACAAGATCCGCATTACAAGAGTCTCCACGGTTCAAGGGGAACCTCGGTATGCCATAGCGGGTGTCCGCTCAGTCCGTGCGTGGTGGAGCGATGTCTTGTGGCCTCGTCGCGCAGGCAGCCGCACGACCTGGATACGCCACTAGCCAATGCCGTGCTGGCTGTGGGCAGCTGCTCCCCGCCGCCCTCGAACCCTAGGCCCAGCACCCGCGCCGGAACCCTGGCGATCCCGGGTTCGACCCGGTTGGGAGGTTCGGGCTGCGCGGGCGAGGCGGTTGGCGTGGCCGGAAAAGTCGTCGGGCCCCTGGGGGGCAGCGGCTTATCGTTTTCGTTATGCCGCGCGAAAGAGTTCTGGTAACTGGCAGTGCAGGACACCTTGGCGAAGCGCTCGTCCGCGTCCTGCGCGCCGAGGGGCGGGAGGTCGTCGGTGTCGACGTACTCGCCTCGCCGTTCACCACCGTGACCGGGTCCGTCACAGACCGCGATCTGGTCCGGGGCTGCCTGGCTGGCGTGGGCGCGGTCGTTCACGCGGCGACGTTGCACAAGCCGCATGTTGGCTCGCACGAGCGGCAGGCGTTTGTGGATACCAACGTCACCGGGACACTGATGATGCTGGAGGAGGCGGCGGCGGCCGGGGTCGGCAGCTTCGTGTTCACGAGCACCACTAGCACCTTCGGCCGCGCGCTCACGCCCAGGCCGGGCGAGCCGGCGGCGTGGGTCAGTGAGGATACCGCGGCGGTTCCCAGGAACATCTACGGAGTGACGAAGGCCGCGGCGGAGGATGTCTGCGAACTCATCCACACCGATCACGGCCTGCCGGTGATAATTCTGCGTACCGCCCGCTTCTTCCCCGAGCCGGATGACCGGGATGAGATTCGCGCCGCCTATCCCGACGCGAACGTCAAGGCCAACGAGTATCTCTACCGCCGTGTCGACATCCAGGACGTGGTGGACGCGCATCTGCTCGCCATCGCCCGGGCGCCGGAGATCGCCTTCGCGAAGTACATCGTGAGCGCCACCACGCCATTCAGCCAGAGCGATCTCGGCCAGTTGCGCAACGACGCGCCCGGCGTCGTCGGACGCCTGTTCCCGGACCAGGAGGCGGAGTACGCACGGCGGGGATGGACGATGTTTCCCCAGATTGACCGGGTATATGTCAACGCCCGAGCCCGCGCCGGGCTGGGCTGGACGCCGCGTTATGACTTCCGGCACGTGCTGGACCTGCTCGAGGCCGACGAGGACCCCCGTAGCCCGCTCGCCCGGGCCATCGGAGCCAAGGGCTATCACACCGTCTCCACCGGCCCCTATACCGTGCGCTAACGAGCCTAGATCCGCACCGGGCTCGTTCTGGCGAGCCTAGATCCGCTCTGGGCTCGTTCCGGCACGGCGGGTCCGCGCCCTGCAGGCAACTGGGCCGGGACGGGTCAGGAATCGTCAGACCCTCCTGCAAGGATGGCCCCAGGCAATCGATCAGCAGGAGCGCCATGTCTGCCGGGTCCTTCACCATCACGCCGAGCGGGCCGTTCTCGCTCGCTGAGGCGGCCACGTTCGGGTTCGGCCAGCGCGACGGACAGGACTGGGACGGCTGTATGCGCCTGGCGTTCTGCCTCGACGGCTACCAGGAGCATGTCGGAGTCGAAGTACGCCAGGACGACGGCGGCGATGTGCATGCGACGATCCGCGGACCGGCGAACGTCGACATGGACAGGGCGCTACACCAGGTCGCCCGCGTTCTTTCTCTCGATCATGACGGCGCGGAATTCCTGCGCGTCGGTGAGCGAGACCCCGTCATTGGCAGGCTGCAGGCGGCGGCGCCGGGGCTGCGGCCGCCCCTGTTCTACTCGCCGTATGAAGCAACCGCCTGGTCAGTTCTGAGCGCCCGACGCCCCGCACGCCAGATGGCACTGGTGCGGGACCAGCTGAGCACGGCTCATGGGGCGACCTTCGATCTGGCCGGCGCCCCACTGGCCGCGTTCCCCGCACCCGGCCAACTCCTGGGCGTCGAGTCGTTCCCTGGCATTCCCGAGGACAAGATGCGGCGATTGCACGGCGTCGCGCATGCAGCGCTGGAAGGCCGTCTCGACGTCGACCTCCTGAAGGAGCAGGGTCCCGAGCGCGCCGCGGCCGAATTGCAGTCGATCAAGGGTATCGGCCCGTTCTACAGCGCGCTCATCGTGATCCGCGGCACCGGGTTCACCGACGTGCTCCCCGTCAGCGAACCCAAGGCGCTGGCCCTGACAGCTCGCCTGTACCACCTGCCCGCGCGCCCGTCGCAGGAGCAGTTCCGCGCTCTTGCCGAGCCCTGGAAACCGTTCCGCACCTGGGCTGTCGTCCTCATCCGGGCCGCGGCGGGACGCATTCTCGACGACGAACCGGCTACTCCACCCTGACCCGGCCAGTCAGGCTGACCCGGCTGGAAACCCTGGCCCGGTCAGCCTGACCCCCCCGGAATGCCGTCGATCAGCGCGGCGAGGCCCTTCTGATCCAGGAGGTCCGCGGGACGGAGGGTCAGGTCCTCGCGCACGTAATAGAACGCCGCACGGACCTGGCCCACCGGCACCCGGGCGAGCGCCGTCCAGGCGAGCCGGTAGGCGGCCAGCTGGACCGCCGCCGCCTGGAAGCCTTCATCCGACGACGGCGGGCGGCCTGTCTTCCAGTCCACCACGTCGAAGCCACCCTCGGGGGCGTCAGCGAACACCGCGTCGATCCGCCCCCGCACCGGCCGGTCGGCGATGAGTGTCTCGAACGGCACCTCCACCTCCAGCGGCCACCGGTTCCCCCACTCCCCCGCCTCGAACCGCTCACGGAGTTCGACCAGGTCGTCGGGCTCGCCGTCGGCCGGATCGTCGGCCGCGCCCAGCAGGTCGCTCGGGTCGATCAGCCGCTGCTGCCCGAACCGCTCCTCCAGCCAGCGGTGGAACGCGGTTCCCCGCCGGGCGTGCGGCGCCGGCGGACGCGGCATCGGCCGGCGGATCTGCTGGGCGAGTTCCGCAGGGTCCCTGGCCATCATCACCAGGGACGAGACCGAGAGCCGCCCGGGCAGCCAGACGCCCGTGATGGCCTCGGCGCGCCGCTCCTGCCGTTCGGCGAGAAGGAGTTCGGTGTCCCGCGCCCAGGCCTCAGCCAGGGCGCGGTCCGCCTCAGCGAGACCGCGGCCGCCCTCAGCCAACGCGCCGCCTGCCGCCGACTCATTATCGGCCGCGGGCGCGCTGCCGCTGGCCGCCATGGCCCGGTGGACCAACTCGGCTGCCTCGCGGACGGCCTCGTGCCCGGCGCCGGCCGGGGTGGCCGGCCAGGGAGCGGACACCGGCTCGGCGAGGGCCGGGTTCTGTCCGCCCTCCTCCGGCGGCGGCGCCCAGCAGGCGACGGTCCCCGCGCCCGCCTCGCACGCCTCGCGGACCTCGTCGAGGAACGCGGAGGGGCCGAGCGGCAGCGTGCCCTCACCCCACCAGTAGCCGCTGCAGGCCAGGAAGAACGCGGCGCGGGTCGCCGCCACGTAGGCCAGCCGCCGTTCCTCGGCCTCATCACGGGCGGCGCAGGCGGCGCCAAACTCCGCCAGCGACTCAGCGCTCAGGTCGGGCAGGACCGGGAGGTCACCGGCATCGCCCCGGAGGCCGAACGGGAGCAGCCGCGGGTTTTCTGTCCACTTCGTGCTGGTTCTCGGCTTAGCCGGGAAGACCTGGGCCCGATCCCCGGCGGCCATGCCAGGCACGATCACAGCAGGCCATTGCAGGCCCTTGGCCGCGTGGACGGTGGCCAGAGTAACCGTGTCGCCGTCGCCGACGTGGCCGGATTCCAGACCGAACTCCTCCTCCTCGGCCGCCGCCAGGTAGGCGAGGAAGGCACCGAGCGTGGGCTCCTCCTGATCCCCGGCGAAGCCCGCGGCCGCGTCCGCGAACGCGTCGAGATCGGCGCGGGCGCCGGCCGGGTCCCGCCTGGGCCGGGCAGCCACCTCGACATCCAGCCCGAGCACCCGCTCAACCTCGCCCACCAGGTCGGGCAGTGGCCGCCCCGCGTGCCCACGGAGCGCCCGCAGTTCCGCGGCCAACTCAGTGAAGCGGGCGTAGCCGACCTGCGAGTACGATCCAGGCTCGCCCAGGTCATCAAGCGCCTCAACCAGGCTGCCCGGATCGGCGGTGAGGTCCGTCACCGCCCGCGCGAGAGCATCATCTGGCTCGCCTGGCCGGGACGCTGGGGCCTGCTGAGACGCTGGGGCCTGCTGAGACGCTGGGGCCTGCCTGGCCGGCTCACGCTGCTCCCGGGTCAGTTCCCTGGCCCGCCTGCCGAGAGCCACCAGGTCGCGCGGCCCGATCCGGCACCGCGGGCCGGTGAGCAGCCTGGCCAGCGGGCCGGATGCGCCCGGGTCGTGCAGCACTCGCAGCGTTGCGACGATGTCGGCGACCTCCGGGACGGTGAGCAGCCCGCCGAGGCCGACTACCTCCACCGGAATGCCGCGCGCCTCGATGGCCGCGCGCAGCACGGGAAACTGGGAGCGCTTGCGGCAGAGCACGGCGATATCGGATGGGCGGACACCATCTTCGCAGCCGTCGGGCCACGCCTGGCCATCCGGGGCGGTGCCGGGGGGGAAGGCGAGCAGGACGGCGATCCGTTCGGCTATCCAGTCCGCCTCAGCGGCCACCGTCTCGGTGAGTGCGCAGGTCACCTGGCCCCGGCCAGCTCGGGCCGGGGGCGGCCGCAGGCGCGGCACATCCGGGGCCTGTGCGCGCAGGCCTTCCTGCAGCGCGGCTGCCGCGTCGAGCACCCGGCCGGTGTTGCGGAAGCTGGTGGACAGCAGCCTGACCTGGGCCGGGCTCGCAGCACCCACCCGCCCGCCGGCCCGGCCCGGGGCGACGGGGAAGTCCCGCGCGAAGCGGCGTAGGTTGCCCGCGCTCGCGCCCCGCCAGCCGTAGATCGACTGACAGGGGTCGCCGACGGCGGTGACCGGGTGCCCGCCGCCGAACAACGCGCGCAGCAGCACCAGTTGGGCATGGCTGGTGTCCTGGTATTCATCGAGGAGCACCACCTGATAGCGAGCCCGTTCGGCCGCTCCGACCTCCGGATGGCGGTCCGCGATACGCGCGGCCAGCATCACCTGGTCACCGTGGTCGATCACCTCACGGACCTGCTTCGCCGCCGTATATTCCTGAACGATAGGCAGCAGCTGATCCCTCGTACGCTGGCGGGCCAGGATCATCAGCACCTTAGCGGGCACCTGCTCTGGAAGCGCCGCCGCCTGCGCGGCCAGCCACTCGCCTGCCCCGCGAACCTCGTCCGGGGTGCGCAGGTGCTCGGCCAACTCGCTGGCCAGCGCCAGCACCGCCGCGGTCACGAACGTCGGTGTCCAGGTCACCGCGTCCATGGGCCCGCCGTAAGCGGCGACCACCCGCGCCGCGATCTGCCAGGCCACCGCGGGGGTGACCAGCCGCAGGGAAGGCTCAAGCGCCTCACGGAGCGCGTGGTCGGCGACCAGCCTCGCGGCGTAGGCGTGGTACGTGGACACGGTCGGCTCGCCGTCAAGCAGGCCGTCGGCGTCCGGCGGGCCAAGCCCCGACCGGCGCAGGCCGTCCAGCCTGACCCGGACCCGCTGGCCGAGTTCGGCGGCGGCCTTCCTGGTGAAGGTGAGGCCGAGCACCCGCTCCGGCCGGACCAGGCCGTTCGCGACCAGCCAGACCAGCCGGGCCGCCATGGTCTCGCTCTTTCCCGAGCCGGCGCCCGCGATCACCGCCAGCGGCACCGCGGGGGCCGAGATCACAGCGGCCTGCTCCGCGGTGGGCTCAGCGAGGTCGAGCAGGCGGGCGAGCTGGACCGGGCTGTACTGGATCCGTGGCGAAGGCCCCGGCCGTGGCCCCGGCTCGGGCCTCAGCTCCAGCTCCAGCTCCAGCTGCGACCCCCGCCCGGCCTCCCGCCCCGGCCCTCTACCGGGCCCTGGCCCGGTCAAGGGGTCACCTGCTCTCCGTCGGGGTGCGCGGGGCAGCATGACCTGACCGGGCAGACCCGGCAGCCGGGGTTCACCGTGGCCTGGAAAACGGGCCCGGCCATGCCGGCGGCGACCGTCTCGACCAGGCTGGCCGCCCACCCCGGATCCGGATCATCGGATAGCGCCCGCTGTCGCTGCACCCGGACCCTGGCGGACAGGCTGGCCTTGCCGACCTGGACGAGCTCGGCGCCGCCGGGCTCGATCAGGCCCAGCCGTTCAAACGCGCCGAGCAGCACGGCCAGCTGATACACCCCGAGCTGCGGGTTCCGGTCCAGCTCAGCGTCGTCAGGCTTGACCGATCCGGTCTTCAGGTCCACCACGATGGCACTGCCATCGTGATCCTGCTCCAGCCGGTCCACCCGCCCGATGATCTCCACCTGGCCGACCCGGACCTTGAGATCCCGCTCCACTTCGACGAGTTGCCGCGGGTTGGCGTGATGCCAATCGAGGAACTTGCGCACCATCTTGTGCGCCTGCGCCCGTTGCTTCTCGCTGTACCAGGCGCTGCCGAAGTCCAGGTGGTGCCAGATCTGGTCGATCCGCTCAGCGATGTCGGCATCAGCGGTGTTCTCGGCGGCGAGCACCGCCGCCGCGTGGATGACGATGCCGAAGTGGCGCGCCACGTCCTGGGACCGTGCCCCGGCCGCCGACTCCAGCAGCCATCGCAATCCGCACTTGCTGAACGACTCGACCTGGGAGGGCGACAGCCGCACGATGTCGCCTACGACCGGACCGCTGATGACCGGGCCGGCGTCCGACAGTTCGGTCAGCGCGTACCACTGCCGGGGGTGGGCACCGCGGACCCCGGCGGCAGCGAGGCGGGCAAGCTGGGCGGCGGCCGCTTCGCGGACGGGCATGGGGCGGGCACCGTCGGCCGCGGCCCGCCGCAACTCGGCGGTGAGCGCCGGAAGGGACAGCCAGCGCGGCTCGGATCCGGCGACCTGCTCGATCTCGATGTCGTCCCCCGCGAGTTCGGCGAGGAACCTGGACGGCCTATCCTCGCTGTCCTCGCCGCCGGCGGCGGTGACCACCAGGGTGCGCCGCGCCCGGGTGACGGCGACATAGAACAGCCGGCGTTCCTCGTCGAGGAGCTTGGAGGCAAGCGCGGCCGCCGTCGCGTCGGCGCCCTGGCCAGCGCCGAACCCCGCGCTGCCGAACCCCGCGCTGCCGAACCCCGTGCCGCCAAACCCCGTGCCTGCGAACTCCGTGCCGCCAGACCCTGCGCTGCCGAACCCCCCGCTGCCAGACCCCGCACCGTTGAGCCCCGCGCCGACCGCGTCGACCAATTCGTCCATGCCGAGCAGGGAGGACCGCATTCGCAGGTCGGGCCAGGTGCCTTCCTGTACGCCCGCCACCACCACCAGGTCCCATTCGAGTCCCTTGGCGCGATGAGCGGTGAGGATGCGGACGGCATCACCCTCGGGGGTACGTTCGGCCAGGGTATCTCCGGAGATCTCCTGGCCGCTGAGGCTGTCCAGGAACAGCCGCGGCAGGCCCGGCGGCAGCCTGGTGGCGAAGCGGACGGCCGCGTCGAACAACGCGACTACTGCGTCCAGATCACGATCGGCGGCGGCGCCACGGGACCCGCCGGCCGCACTCGCCGCCTGCCAGACCGGGCCAAGGCCGGACGCGTCCCAGACGGCCCACAGCACCTCGTGCGCGGTCGCGCCGGTCCCGGCGCTCTGCCTCGCCGCGGCCAGCAGACCCGCAACCCGCCGCGCCGCATCCGCCGCCGGGCCGTCAATCAAGGTGAGCTCGCGTGGGTCGCGCAGGGCGCTGGCCAGCGGCTCGCTGGACGGCTCCTCCCCCGCGGCGTCCGCGACGGCCCGCAGCGAGCGGCGCAGCCTGCGCAGGCCCAGCGCGTCCGTGCCGCCGAGCGGCCCGGTCAGCAACTCCGCGGCGGCGTCCTCGTCCAGGATGCCGGGTTGCAACCCGCAACGCAGCAGCAGGAGCAGCGGCCGGGCACCGGGTTCTTCGCTGAGCGGTAGCTCGTCGCCTGCTACCACGGCGGGCACCCCGGCCATAGCCAGCGCGCGCCGCAGCAGCGGGACCTGACGGACCGCAGAACGGACAAGTACCGCCATTGCCGACCACCGAACGCCGTCCAGCAGGTGCCCGCGGCGCAGCGTGTCGGCGATCACGGCCGCTTCCTGACTGGCACTTGAGGCGATGATCACGCGTACACGGCCGGGCGCGGCGCCTGGCAGCGGGATCAGGTCCCGGTGCCCCCTTGACCGGGCTGGGGGGCGGTCAAGGGCCGGGGCCCGGTCAAGGGCCGGGGCCCGGTCAAGGGCCGGACCGGGAGCGGTCCCGGGGGCCGCTGGCAGCCGGCGGGCCACCCGCCTTGACGCCGCCAGCAGGACGGGGCCGCTGCGCCTGCAGGTACGCAGGGCTATCACCCTGGCCGGATGCTCATCGGGGGTGCGGAACGCGCCGGCGAACCGGGTCATCGCGTGCACATCCGCGCCGCGGAAGGCGTAGATCGACTGGTCCGGGTCACCGACCGCGATCAGTTCCCGGCCGTCGCCCGCCAGCGCGTGCAGCAGCGCCTCCTGCGCGGGGTCGGTGTCCTGGTACTCGTCCACCAGCACGACGTCGTAGGCCTTGCGCTCCCGGTCCCTGGTGGCCGAGCGCCCCAGCAGCAGCGCGGCGATGCGGACGATCTCGGCGTAGTCGTAGGCCGGCACCGGGGCGAGGTCGAACCGGGCCGCATACCGGTCCAGGTAACCGCCCGCAGCCACCCAGTCGTCCCGCCCGCGCGCCCGGCCCAGCCGGGCGAGTGCGCGCCCGTCCAGGCCGCGTTCGGCGCCGCGGAGCAGGAAGTCGCGCAACTGGGCCGCGAAGCCACGGGTGCCGAGGGCCGGCCGCAGCCGCTCGGGCCAGTGCCGCGGGGAATCCGCCGCCTCACCCCGGAGCATCCGCCGCACCTCCAGCAGTTGCTCGGGACCCGAAAGCAGGGTCGGTGGCACATCGCCAGCCAGCACGAACTCCCTGCGCACCAGCGCATAGGCGTAACTGTGGAAGGTCAGCGCGAGCGGTTCACGGGTCGTACGCCGCAGCCGCATGGTGATCCGCTCTCGCAGTTCCTCCGCCGCCTTGCGGCTGAACGTGAGCACGAGCACCCGCTCGGGATCGATCCCGCGGACCGTGATGCGTTCCACCACCGCCTCTACGATGGCCGTGGTCTTGCCCGTGCCCGGCCCGGCGAGCACCAGCAGCGGGCCGCCGGCGTGCGCGACCACCGCGCGCTGGGCCTCGTCCAGGCGAGGCGGCTCGGCCGGCGTCGCTGGCCGACGGAAGAGGCGGTACGCGGGTGACTCGCGGTCCATTCGCTTCGGCCCATCCTGCCCTGTGCGGATCGGTACGGCTGAGGCAGACGTTGCGAGCGTACCGATGCCCTCTGACACGATTCCGCTACGACAGTCCCGGGTGGCGTCAGGCGTCGCCGGTCCAACGGGCCCGGTGCATGTTCACCCGGGCGGGCCTCCCGTCGGCGGCCGGCC
>DASWFT010000285.1:0-8520 GCA_036394075.1 Streptosporangiaceae bacterium | reverse complement strand
GGAGAACCCGGGGACCTGGTACCACAGCGTGTAGAGCCACAGCCAGGGCTGGCCGGGGTAGCTGCCGGTCTCGTTCATGACGCCCCACTGCGCCCCGGTCAGGTTCATGGCGTCGGCCTTGGTGGAGAAGTAGGCGCCGTCCTCCATGAACAGCAACGGGCCGGTGAAGTTGGTGCCGTAGAAGGGCTGCTGGGCCAGGAGGCTCGCGTCGAGCCCTCCATTGCGCGCCATGTTCAGCTCACCGGCCATCATGACTGGGACGGGCCCGTCGGCGGCCTTGGGCACGACGGGGTTACCGCCGGGGAACCTGACGTGGGTGACCGCGTTGAGGTAGGCGTTGGCCCATGCCAGCTGCTTTGCTGCCGGGGCGGCCAGGTAGGTGGCGAGAGCGGTCTTGACTCCCGGGTTAGTCGAGGCGATCGAGGCCAGCGGCCGGAGCACGAAGTCGTGCGCGGGGTCGATGGGCTGGCGGACCCCGGCGAGCTGGGCCGGTGAGAACAGCAGCCGCTGGACGGTGCCGGTCGCGTTGTTGTAAGGGGGTCCGTAGGTGGCCGTCTTGCTGGTGCCGTTGAGTTCGGTCGCCGACGTGGCCAGGAAGTCGGCCGGGGCCACCTTAGCCCAGCTCTGGATGGTGACAGATGGCACGTTGGGGGAGGAGAGCAGGGCAGCCAGCGCCACGGTGAGGACCAGCACGATAGAAGCGGCGATCGTGCCCTCCTTGAGGATGTCGTAGCGTCGGGTCGGGCCGCGCCAGGGCGCGGCGTCGGCGGCGGCCATGGCGCGGCGGCGCTGGCGCCGTGACCCGCTGCCCGGCGTGCCGAGGTGAGCCGGCAGTGGGTGGGACACGCCGCGGACGCGGACGAGCAGCACGTGCGCCCCGATGATGGCGACGAGCACGATCGGCACGAGCACGATGTGCCACATCAGCATCTGGCCGAAGTTCATCACGTTGAAGAACGCGCCGATCCCGACCGAGTTGAAGGCGTCCTTGCCGCTCGCCGAAATCCACTGCGAGTCGAAGTTCTGCTGCGACACGTAGCCGGTGAAGCACTCGACGACCGAGGCGGCGAAGGCGACGACCCCGGTGATCCAGGTCCAGGCCCGCTTGCCGCGCCAGGCGGCCATCCAGAACTTGCCCCACAGGTGGATGACCAGCAAGGCCATGAACAGCTCAACGCTCCACAGGTGCAGGCTGTTGAAGAAGTGGCCGACCGAGTTGTAGCGCCACCAGTCGGGGCCGCCGATCGCGATGGCGAAACCTGACGCGATCGCCACGCCGAACGCGACCAGGCTCGCCACGCCGAACACGTAGATCCACGAGGCCACGTAGGCCGGCTGGCGGTCGGGCAGCAGCTTGCGGGGTGGCAGCAGGCGCAGCGCCCAGCGGCGGGCGCGGTTCGTCCACATATCACTGTCAGCGTCCATGCCACGGTCCGCATCAGCACTTTCACTGCCGGATGCGGCATCATGGCCTGGCAGCGGTCCGGCCGCCGGTTCCTCAGCCGGGTATGTACGTCCCTTCGGGAACGGGAGCAGCAGTGCCGCGCCGAAGATCACGACCATCACGGCGATCAGCGTCAAGTTGGCCACCGAGACGGTGAAGATAGACCAGTGCAGGTAGGTCCCGGGCTGGTCCAGATTAATAGGTCCGGAACCGCTTTCGGCCAGATGATGAAGACTCATTCCAAGCTCCTGGGAAGGCCGCTCAGGCCTAGGGGACGATAGTTGTACTACTGAAATAGGATGGGCCGGCTGGCCGACCGCCAATAGAGATGTCAGTCACCCGTGGGAAGGGCTTTGGTCCCTAGGGCCGGTGTCATACCGGTTCCTGGCTGCGAGAATGTCGGGTGAGCCGGTGCCACCCTGCAGCCTCCTGCCCAGGCTCTCGCCTGGGCAGGGACGCCTCGCCCGGGATGCTGGGACGTTAGTCCCCACCGGGGTCAGGAGACGGCAGCTGGGGTCGGCGTATTGCCGTTGCGCGCCGCCGTCTTGATGAAGACCTCGGCCTCGACGCCGGCGCGCGGTCCGTTAGTCCCCGCCGCCAGGACCTTTGGCTTCTCCGGTTTCTCCAGCTGGGATAACGTTGACTTAGCATCATCGAAGACCGGCCGGGGAGCCAGACGATGGAGTCCCAAGATCCACGCCCTGTGCTGCCGCAACTACGGCTCGACGACCTGCTCGCCGAGCTGCAGACCAGGCTCCAGGCGGTAGTCGGCACCCGGGACCGGGTGTACGCGCTGCTAGAGGCGGTTGTTCAGGTCGGCCGCAGTCTCGACCTCGAGACTGCCCTCAAGCAGATCGTTGAGACGGCCGTTACGCTGGTCCGGGCCCGGTACGGTGCGCTCGGCGTGATCGGCGAGGGCGGCAGGCTGATCGAGTTCATCCCGGTCGGCCTGGATGACGAGCAGATCGCGGCGATCCATCACTGGCCCGAGGGCCGCGGCCTGCTCGGCGCGCTGATATCCGACCCGCGCCCGCTCCGGCTCACGGAGATCTCCGATAGCCCGCAGTCGTATGGCTTCCCGCCCGGGCATCCGCCGATGCGGTCCTTCCTCGGCGCGCCGGTGCGCATCCGCGAGGAGGTGTACGGCAACATCTACCTGACCGAGAAACTGGGCGACACCCAGTTCGACGAGGAGGACGAGGCGCTGCTCGTCGCGCTGGCGGCGGCGGCGGGCGTAGCCGTCGACAACGCCCGGCTGTACGAGGACGCCCGCAGGCAGCAGCGGTGGCTGCGGGCCAGCGGCGATGTCACCCGCAGGCTGCTGTCCGGCAGCGCGACCAGCGAAGTGCTCGCGGAGGTTACCCAGCAGGCGCTGGAAATCTCCGGCGCGGACCTGGTGGCCCTCGCCGTGCCCACACCGGACCGGCACAATCTCGTCATCCAGCATGCCGCGGGGGAGGGCGCCCGCGAGGCGCTGGGGCTGGTGCTTCCCATCGCAACCTCGATCTCCGGCCTGGTGCTGTCCACTGGCGAGCCCGTGGTCCTGGACGATTTCGGTCACGACGACCGGGTCGCCGCCGCGGCCAGGCAGCACATGCCGCTGGGACCCTCGATCGTCCTGCCGCTCGGCGCACCCGGTGACGTCCGCGGGGTGTTCACCGTGGGCCGCAGCCCGGGGGCCATGCCGCTGGCCGCGCAGGCGGTGGACATGGTCACCACGTTCGCGGCGCAGGCAGGCATCGCGCTCGAACTGGCCGAGCACCGCAGCGACGCCGAGCGCCTCGCGATACTGCAGGACAGGGACCGGATCGCCCGGGACCTGCACGATCTCGTCATTCAGCGGCTATATGCCACCGGGATGTCGCTGCAAGGCGCGATGCCGCTGATTGCCCGGCCGGAGGCGAGCGAACGGGTGAGCAGCGCCGTGGACGGCCTGGACGAGACGATCAGGGAGATCCGCTCGGCGATCTTCTCGCTCCAGGCCCGCGGCGACGCCAAGCAGCATGGCCTGCGCGCGAGGATCCTGGACGTGGTGGAAGAGATGACGGGTGCGCTCGGGTTCGCCCCGTCCCTGCGGCTGGTCGGGCCCCTCGACGAGCAGGTGCCCCAGGACGCCTGTGAGCACCTGATCGGCGCGCTGCGCGAAGCGCTGTCGAACGCGGCGCGCCACGCGGGCGCCAGCCGGGTCGATGTGACCGTCGAGGCCGGCCCTGATCTGGTCCTGCGGGTGACCGACAACGGCACCGGGATAGGCCCGAGCACCCGCCGCAGCGGCCTGGCCAACCTGGCGCAGCGAGCCGAGGGCCTCGGCGGCAAGCTACAGGTCGACAAGGCCGAGGGCGGCGGCACCGAACTTGTCTGGCGGGTGCCTGGGCCAGATCACTAGTTTTCCGGGCGGTGGTCGTCAAAGACCCGGGCCGCGTAGGCCGCTGCCTGGGTGCGGCGCTCCATGCCGAGCTTGGCGAAGAGCGCGGACACGTAGTTCTTGACGGTTTTCTCCGCGAGGAAAAGCCGCTCGCCTATCTGCCGGTTGGTGAGCCCTTCCCCGATCAGTTCAAGGATCCGGCGCTCCTGGTCGGTCAGCCCGGAGAGGGGGTCGGAGCGCTGCGCCTGGTCACGCATCCGGCGCATCACCCGGCTGGCCGCCTCCGGGTCGAGCAGCGACTGGCCGGAGGCGATCGTCCGCACCGCGCCGACCAGGTCGGTGCCGCGGATCTGCTTCAGCACATACCCGGCAGCACCGGCCATGATCGCATCGAAGAGCGCTTCGTCGTCGCCGAACGAGGTCAGCATCAGGCAGGCCACCTGGGGCATCCGCGACCGGATCTCGCGGCACACGGTGACCCCGTCGCCGTCCGGCAACCGCACGTCAAGGATGGCCACGTCGGGCTTGAGAGCCGGGATCCGGGCCAGCGCCGCTGCGGCGGTCCCCGCCTCGCCCACCACGATGATGCCGGGCTCGGATTCCAGCAGGTCGTGCACGCCCCGCCGGACGATCTCGTGATCGTCGAGCAGGAACACCCCGATCTGCCCGGCCGTCTTCGCTGCCTCGTCCACCCGCTCCACACTCCTTGCGGCCAGAGGCCGACGTTCCCTTGCGGCCAGAGGCCGACGCTGCGGCACCCAGTCGTCTGTGCCTCCACATTAACCTTGATCGTTACGTTAGGAAGTGATAGGTCTTCAGGTGATTACCAAGGTCCCAGGCAATCGGGTAGTTGGTCCCGGGCACCCGAGAGGTGCTGCCCTGTACGCGCCGCTCCCGGGGGCCTAGCCTCAGGGTGGAACTAAAGACGCCAGTGGAAGACCAAGAAGAGAAGAGGCTGGATATGCCAGGCATTGTTGTCGGTGTTGACCGCTCGGACAATTCCAGGAACGCTCTGGACTGGGCGATCACCGAATCCGCCATCCGGAGCGCCCCGCTGACCGTCCTCGCGGTCAGCCCGGTTGCCGCCAACATCTTCGGCTACACGCCGGAGCGTTACCCTGCTGACGAAGAGAACCGGGCGCGGGTCGAGAAGGCCACCCAGCAGCTTGAGGACGAGGCCATCGCCCGCCGGAGTGACGCGTCTGGCGTGCAGATCACGGTCCGGGCCGTCAGCGGGCTGCCCGCGGACGAGCTGATCAGGGCCTCCGCGGACGCCGACCTGCTCGTGGTCGGTGCGCGCGGCGCCGGCGGCTTTGCCAGGCTCGTGATGGGGTCGGTCAGCTCGCAGGTGGTCCAGCATGCGCTCTGCCCCGTGGTTGTCGTGCCCAGGGAACGCCGCGGCTGAGTGGATTTGCGGGCGACTGGGTAGCCTGTGGCTGGGAGGCAGCCATGCCACAGCCACAGGGACAGGAACTCGACAAGATCAGGGCACGCCGGGAGGAACTGCGGCAGCGATACCTGCGGCCTCCCGGCGAACGGCCCGCCAGCACGGTGCGGGGCATCCACCATCTCGCGCTGATCTGCCGGGACGTGGAGGAGACGATCCAGTTCTACCAGGAGTTCCTCGGGTTTCCCCTGGTGGAGCTGGTCGAGAATCGTGACTACGCGGGATCGAGCCACTTCTTCTTCGACATCGGCAACCGCAACCTGCTCGGCTTCTTCGACTTCCCCGGGCATGACCACCCCGCCTGGCAGGAAACTATCGGGGGCGTGCAGCACCTGGCCATCTCCATATCGCCGGAGCAGTACGCCGCGGCCAAGGAGAAGCTCGACACGGCAGGCGTCGACTACCTCGGCCCCGACCGTGGCGTGGAAGAGAGCATGTACTTCCGTGACCCGAACGGCGTGGGCCTGGAACTGTACCGCGAGGAACTTGGGGTGTTCGACGGCCGCCGCCTGCTCGACTGACCGGCGCTAGGCTGGCCCGCTGGCCCGCTGGCCCGCTGGGCGGCCTGGGCAGTGGCCCGCTAGCGCAGTTCGCGCCTGATAACCAGCCGCAGGCCGGACCAGGTCGCGTCGATCGCGCAGACCTTGTTGTCGACCAGGCCGGTAGGCAGGGCGACCTCACGGACCACGTGCTCGGTCATGTCCGTGGGCACCTTCGCCGCCCGCTTCGGCCAGGCCACCCACAGCCCGCACGCCGGGGCCATCCGCCGCCGCAGGCGGCCCAGTTCCGCTTCCAGCTCGGCGCGCCAGGTCACGAAGAAAACGATCACGTCGAATTCCGGGGCGGCGTCCAGCCTCTCGGTGAGTTCGGTACCGGGCAGCTCACCCAGGCTCTCCGCGAACCCGCCCGGGGCATCGACCAGCGCGACCACGTGGCCGGGCTTGATGCCGAGCTTGCGCGGCAGCGGAGTGCCCGAGTACCCGGCGCTGCGCTCGCTCACCGCAGCGCGTGAATGAGCGGCCACGGGCTTGTCGCCATTGTCCCCCTACCCCCTCGGCCTACCCCCTCGGCGCTGAGCCAGGAGGCAATGCTAGCGCTGGGCGCCTCAGCCGTCATCGGACACGTGCGAAGCCGAGAGCGGACGGCAAACGCAGGGAATGTGCCCGGCCCGGGTTCTACGCTCGCTGGAGCGGTGTCGTATCGCACGTATAGTCCGTGATCTCACGGCAGTGCGGGATCGGACGGATCGCGCCGACCTAAGAGCAAAGGGGCGTTCATGCTCGCGGCTTTGCTGCTGGCTGGGATCGTGGCGGCACCTCTGGGCTCGGCTGGGCTTTTCGTGCGGGCGAACCAGCGGGCCCGCGCTGCGGGAGCCTGGTCGACGATCCGCCGGTTCGTGCTGGACCTGGCGGGAACTGCGGTGCTGGCCGCGGTGGTGGCAGGCGTGCTCCGGTTGCTCCACGCGACCGAGCACAATCTGGTGGCGGCCGTCGCGGCCCTGGTGGTCGCGAGCCTGGTCTGGCTCCCGGTGACACGGCGGTGGAACGCTCGTGCCCACCTGTGCTGGGCATCGAGCGTGTTCCTCTTCGCCGTTTACCTGGTGTTCGCGCTGACCTGGACCTTGGACAGCCACCTCGGGCTGGGCAGCACGGTGGGGGGCGTGCTGCTGTGGGTGCTTGAGGTGTTCGCTGCGATCATGTCGTGCGCCTACCTGTGGGAGATCTGCGACGCGCTCGGCACCGAGCAGTGGCGGCGGCGGATCGTCGCTGGCACGTTGCTGGGCCCGGCGGACGGTGAGCCCCCGTTCGTGAGTTTGCATGTCCCAGCCCACAACGAGCCGCCGGACATGGTCATCGACACCCTCTCCAGCCTGACGCGCCTTGATTACCCGCGCTATGAGGTCATCCTGATCGACGACAACACCGATGATGAGCGGCTGTGGCGCCCGGTCGAGCAGTGGTGCGCCCGGCACGGGGTCAAGTTCGCCCACTTGGAGGACTGGCCGGGCTACAAGTCCGGCGCGCTGAACTACGCGCTGCGCGAGCTCACCGATCAGCGGGCCGAGGTGATTGGCGTCGTCGACTCCGACTACCAGATCGAGCCGGGATTCCTGCGTGGCTGCACGCCGGCGTTCGCCGACCCATGGGTGGGGTTCATCCAGGCCCCGCAGGACTACCGCGGCTGGGAGAGCGCGCGCTACTACCGGCGGTTGTATTACTCCTACAAGTACTTCTTCGCTATCTCCCAGCCCGCGCGTAACGAGCACGACGGGGCCATCTTCGCGGGCACGATGGGACTCATCAGGCGGGTCGCCCTGGAACAGCTCGGCGGCTGGGACGAATGGTGCATCACTGAGGACGCCGAGCTTTCGCTCCGCCTGCTCCGGGCTGGCTGGCACGGGCTGCACATGGACCAGACCTGGGGCCGCGGGATCATGCCGCTGACGTTCGAGGGCCTCAAGGGCCAGCGGTACCGGTGGTGTTTCGGCGGGATCCAGATCCTGCGCATGCACTGGCGATCCCTCATGCCGGGCCGTAGGACGAAGGAGAATCACCTGACCCCGGCGCAGCGGTGGGCCTACCTGGCCGGTGGTATCCAGTGGTACGGCGACCTCCTCGGGCTGATTTTCTTCGTCTTCCTGCTCGCAGGCGCGGCCAACCTGGCCACCGGCGGGGGCGAACTGTTCCGCAAGCTCACCCCGTTCCTGGTCGCGACGGTGCCGGTCCTGGTGGGGCTCGGGCTGGTGCGGGCGGTCGCACTGCTGCGCCGCGGGACCGGCGCATCGTGGCGGGACGCAATCGGCGCGTTCTTCATCTGGCAGTCGACCTCTCTGGTGGTGACGCGGGCGTCGGTGATGGGCCTGTTCGCCCGCAAGGCGGCATTCCTGCGCACACCCAAGACCAGTGAACGGGCCAGATGGTGGGAGGCGCTGCGGGCAAATTGGGCCGAGTCGTCGCTGGCCGTGCTCGGCATAGCCGGCATCGCCGGGGCGCTGACGCGGGCCACCGAGCTGAGCGGGCCGCTACTGGCGGCGCTGCTGCTGTTCCCCACGCTGGGCATGGCCGCCGCGCCGGTCAACAGCTGGGCCGCGCAACGGGCCACACTGCCTCAGTGGCTGCGCGAGCGGCGGCAGACCGAGTACCGGCGCGACCGCCGGGCCTTTGCCGCCGGCGCCGCCACTGGCGGCCTGGTCGCGGTGCTCGGCGTGGTAGCCGCCGCCGTGGTGCTCATGCTCGCGCCCAGCCACCACACGGTGCAGACGCC
>DASWFT010000284.1:0-11537 GCA_036394075.1 Streptosporangiaceae bacterium | reverse complement strand
CCCGCCTGGTCCGCTGCTGCTGCCCCGCCCGCCTGGTCCGCTGCCTTCATCCCTCCAGCCTGCCACGGCGCCCACGCCCCACGGCCCCCACGCCCGCGGCCCCGTGGCGGGCGGCACCCCGCCTGGGTGAACGACAGCGGTGCGGAATTGGTGTCGTCCAGACGAGCCCGGTGCGGATTGGTGTCGTTGGCTCGCTTCGCCCCGGGGAGGAGCGAGCGGCCTAGTCCTTGGCTAGGGCGGCGCTGACGGGGACGTCCAGGCGGTACTTCTCGATCGCCTGGCTCAGGACCTCCGGCTTGACCTCGCCCAGCCGGGCCAGCTGGCTGAGCACGGCCAGAGTGATCGACTCCGCGTCGACGTGGAAGAACCGGCGCGCGGCGGCGCGGGTGTCGGAGAACCCGTAGCCGTCGGTGCCCAGCGAGTTGAACGGGGCCGGCACCCAGCGCGCGATCTGATCGGGGACCGCGCGGATCCAGTCGCTCACCGCGACCACTGGGCCGGGGCTGCCGTCCAGTGCCTGGGTGACATAGGGCACCCGGGCCTCGACGTCCGGGTGCAGCATGTTCCACTCCTCGCAGGCGAGCGCGTCACGGCGCAACTCGGTCCAGGAGGTCGCCGACCAGACGTCCGCGGCGACGCCCCAGTCCTCGCGCAACAGCCGCTGTGCGTCCAGCGCCCAGCGCATCGCCACCCCGGAGGCCAGGATCTGCGCGTGCGGATGGTTCCCTGGGCCTGCGCTGGCATCGGCTTCGCCGCTTCCAGCGGCGGCCTCCGGCACAGCCGCGTACCGGTACAGCCCGCGCAGGATGCCCTGCTGCAGGGCCGCCGACCCGCCCGGGAAGTCGGCCGGCTCGGCCGGCTGCTGGTACGGCTCGTTGTACAGGGTCAGGTAGTAGAAGATGTCCTCGCCGTCGGGATGGCCCTCCGGGGCCCCGTACATCCGGCGCAGCCCGTCCTGGACGATGTAGCTCAGCTCGAAGCTCCAGGCCGCGTCGTAGGACACGCACGCCGGGCTGACCGAGGCGAGCAGCACCGAATGCCCGTCGTTATGCTGCAGGCCTTCGCCGGTGAGCGTGGTGCGGCCCGCCGTGGCGCCGAGCAGGAAGCCCCGGCCCAGCTGGTCGCCGAACGCCCACATCTCGTCGCCGGTCCGCTGCCAGCCGAACATCGAGTAGAAGACGTACACCGGGATCATCGGCGCGGCGTGCGTGGCGTAGGAGGTCCCCGCCGCGATCACCGACCCCATCGCGCCGGCCTCGTTGATCCCCTCATGCAGGATCTGGCCCCGCTCTGACTCCTTGTAACCCAGCAGCAGGGCACGGTCCACGGCCTCGTAGGTCTGGCCCTGCGGCGAGTAGATCTTCGCGGTCGGGAACAGCGAGTCCATGCCGAACGTCCGCGCCTCGTCCGGGATCACCGGCACGAAGCGGGCACCGATCTCCGCGTCCTTCATCAGGTCCTTGAGCAGCCGGACGAAGGCCATCGTGGTGGCCACGGACTGCTTGCCGGATCCGTGCTTCAGCTCGTCGTATACCGAGTCGCCGGGCAGCGTGAGAGGCTTGGCGCGGACCACCCGCTTGGGCAGGTAGCCGCCGAGCGCGGCCCGCCGCTCCCGCATGTAGGTGATCTCGTCGGAGTCCTCGCCCGGGTGGTAGTAGGGCGGCAGTTCCGCCTCCAGGGCGGCGTCCGGGATCGGCAGGTAGAGCCGGTCGCGGAACTCCTTCAGCTCGGCGACGGTGAGCTTCTTCATCTGGTGGGTCGCGTTGCGCGCCTCGAAGTCAGGCCCGAGAGTCCAGCCCTTGATGGTGTGCGCGAGGATCACGGTCGGCTGGCCGACGTGCTCCTGCGCGGCCTTGAACGCGGCGTACACCTTGCGGTAGTCATGGCCGCCCCGGGACAGGTTGCGCACCTCGTCGTCGGTGAGGTGCTCGACCATCGCCCGCAGCCGCGGGTCGCCGCCGAAGAAGTGCTCCCGGGTATAACCCCCGTTTTCCACGGAGTAGGTCTGGAACTGCCCGTCGGGGGTCGTGTTCATCCTGTTGACGAGGACACCGTCCACGTCCTTGGCCAGCAGCGGGTCCCAGTCGCGGCCCCAGATGACCTTGATCACGTTCCAGCCCGCGCCGCGGAAGAACGCCTCAAGTTCCTGGATGATCTTCCCGTTGCCGCGCACCGGCCCGTCCAGCCGCTGCAGGTTGCAGTTGATCACGAAGGTGAGGTTGTCGAGTTCCTCGCGCGCGGCCAGCCCGATCGAGCCGAGTACTTCCGGCTCGTCCGTCTCGCCGTCGCCTAGAAATGCCCAGACCTGCGAGCGGCTGGTGTCCTTGATCTCCCGCGCCAGCAGGTACTTGTTGAACCTGGCCTGGTACACCGAGTTGATCGCGCCCAGGCCCATGGACACGGTGGGGAACTCCCAGAAGTCCGGCATCAGGCGGGGATGCGGGTAGGAGGGCAGCCCGCCGCCCGGGTGCGACAGTTCCTGGCGGAAGCCGTCCAGTTGCTGCTGGGTCAGCCGCCCCTCAAGGAACGCGCGGGCATAGATCCCCGGCGCCGCATGACCCTGGAAGAAGACCTGGTCGCCGGACTCACCGTGCTCTTTGCCGTGGAAGAAGTGGTTGAAGCCGACCTCGTACAGGCTGGCCGCGGAGGCGTACGTGGCGATGTGCCCGCCGACGCCCATGCCGGGCCGGTTCGCGCGGGACACCATGACCGCGGCGTTCCACCGGATGTAGGCCCGGATCCGGCGCTCGACGTACTCGTCGCCGGGGAACCACGGCTCGCGCTCGGGGGGGATGGTGTTGATGAAGTCGGTGCTGCGCAGTCCCGGCACGCCCACCTGCTGCTCACGGGCCCGCTCCAGCAGGCGCAGCATGACGTACCTGGCGCGGGAGCGGCCGCGGGTGCGCACGACATTGTCGAACGACTCGACCCATTCCCGGGTCTCGTCCGGGTCTATGTCGGGCAACTGGGTGGGAAGCCCGTCGCTGATGATCGAGAAACGCTGACGTCCGGCAGCCACGGGATATCCTCGCCTTCCGCAGTGGTCGGGCGGCTGGTAACCGCCATTCCCGTCGGGCAGGGGCGGCTGGTGGCCACCCCGTGCGTCAGGGGTTGTCCAGACCAATTCTGGTACGTGCGCTCCCGAAACGCATCACTACCGGAGGGTAGTCGGTGCTCACCGGAGCGAGTGACGCGTGGCGGCCAGGGGCCGCGGGGGCATGCTGGGGACTTCCGGCCCTTCAGCCTGGGTCGTTCCCGTGCAAGTGTGGGTACACGGTGAGCGTAAGTACCTGGAGCACCCCCAGCCTATGCGCCGGGGTGCGCTGCGGGCTAACCCGGAGGAGGATGCAAGCATGCAAGCAGCCATCGGGGACCGGCTTCACGTGCACGGCAACAGCGTGGGCCAGCCGGACAAGATGGGGGAGATCGTCGAGGTCAAAGGCACCGGCGGGGCGCCGCCATATCTGGTGCACTTCGACGACGGGCATACCGGCCTGGTGTTCCCCGGGCCGGACGCTGTGGTGGAGCACGCGCGCCGGAAGGCCGGCGCCGGCCGGGCCAAGAAGGCCGGCCGCTAGGCGGCCCGGAGGTGGCCTGTCGGCCGCATGTTGCGTGATGGGGGCTGGCCCGCGAGGGTCGTTTGGCATGGAGACTTTGATTGTCCGGGTACATACCGGGCACCGCGACAGCATTCATGACATCACCGGGCAATGCGCAGAATTCGCCACAGAGGCCGCCGGAGGGCGTGACGGCCTGCTGCATGTGTTCGTGCCGCACGCGACCGCGGGCGTGGCGCTGATGGAGCTCGGGTCGGGCAGTGACGCCGACCTGCTCGCCACGCTGGCCGAGATACTGCCCGCCGACGGGCGCTGGCGGCACGCCCACGGCTCGCCCGGCCACGGGCGCTCTCACGTGCTGCCGGCCTTCGTGCCGCCGTTCGCCGTTCTCCCGGTGCTGGCAGGCCGCCTGTCGCTGGGTACGTGGCAGTCCGTGGCGCTGGTAGACCTGAATGTGGATAATCCGGACAGACAGGTGCGTCTTTCATTCCTCGGGTAGTTCAGCCGAGTTCAGGGAAGATCAAACTGTGACATCGGTTTTCGCTGCCAGGGTCATTTGGCACTTGCGCAGGGGCCCGGCCCAGTGTGAACTGTCCCAACAAGTGGTGCCTACGCGGCCACGGCGCCGGCTGGCACGAAGCTCCGGCGATGCGCCGGGGCTGGCCAGATGCGAGCCGGGCTGTGGGAAAGGTAATGAGGAGGACGTCAGTGAGCGCGACCGCGCGCCAGGCGCAGGATCAGCCGGGCCTGGCCGGGCGACTTGGCATCAAGCCGGGTCAGGTGGTGCAGGAGATCGGGTACGACGACGACTGCGATGAGCAGTTGCGCGACGAGATCGATGGGCTGGAAAACGTTGAGCTTGTCGATGAGGATTATGACGATGTCGTCGACGTGGTCCTGCTGTGGTGGCGGGATGGGGATGGTGATCTTGTCGACGCCTTGGTAGATGCTCTGACGCCGCTCGCCGACGGCGGTTACATCTGGCTGCTGACACCCAAGGCAGGCCGGGAAGGGCACGTCGAGCCGAGCGAGATCGGAGAGGCCGCGCCGACCGCCGGGCTCTCCCAGACCTCCAGCGTGAGCGCCGCGCGGGATTGGCTCGGCACGCGCCTGGTCGCGCCCAAGGCGCGACGCTGAGCACTGCCATTTCCAGCCGAACGGATCCTGCCGGGTTACCCGCCCCCGGCAGGTCCGATGCCGATCCTGGGTTGCGTCTCGTGGGGTGCGGTCCGGATGGCAGACTGGACCAGTTCCCTGCGGAAAGGACCGGTCAATGGCTGTCGAGGTTGGCGAGCAGGCTCCCGATTTCGAGCTGAAGGATCAGCACGGCACGCCGGTACGGCTGTCGAGCTTCCAGGGCGAGAAGAACGTCGTCGTGGTGTTCTACCCGCTGGCGTTCAGCGGGGTCTGCACCAGGGAGCTGTATGCCCTACGGGACGAGTTCCCGGAGGTGACGCGGGATGATGTGGAGTTGCTGGCGGTATCGGTGGACTCGACGCACGTTCTGCGCACCTGGTCGGATCAGCAGCACTTCGGCTTCACCCTGCTGGCCGACTTCTGGCCGCACGGTGGCGTCGCCAAGCTCTACGGTGTGTTCGACGAGAACATCGGCGTGGCGAGGCGCGGCACCTTCATCATCGACAAGGCCGGCGTGGTCCGGTGGAGTGTAGTGAATCCGATTCCCCAGGCGCGCGATATCGCCGAGTACCAGAAGGTGCTCGCCGACCTGGCCTAGGGCCACGCCCTAGGATCCGGGCGCGTCCGGGCGAGTGAGCGGACAGCTCGATGCCCTGCTATCGCTGCGGCGCACGGCAGACCGACCCCGACCGCGGGCAGAGCCCGTGGCGGCGCGGGGTTCGCAACGACTGCCAGGTGCTGGTGTGCCCGGACTGCCAGGTCGCCCACGACTGGGTAGGCGACCTCGACCGTTGCCCCCGGTGTGGCGGCGTGCACCTGGTCCGTCGGCTTGGAGAGGTCGAGTGCCGCGACTGCCGGACGGTCGTTCCGCCCAGCGGTGTGCCTGATGAGGCTGGCCGGTTCAGCACGCCGGGCGGCGCTGTCGCCGGTGAGCTGCTTCACGGTGGCCAGGCGCCCGGGCTGTCCGAGGAGGTGGCCCTCGCCCTTGACCGGGTGCTCGGCCGCAACGCCGTGAGGAGGTAAAGGGGGCTGGTCCAGCCTTGACCGACGCCGCGGTGGTGGGGCGCATCTTGCGCGAATACCACCAGCGCACCATCCGCCCGTCCGACATCCGGCACGTGCACGGCTCGGTCCGGGGCACGCGGGTCGCTTACCGCCTGATGCAGCCTGACGGGGAGTCTGTGGTCGTCCGGGCGTTGCGCGCAGACGCCCCGGTGGGAGCGGACTTCATTGGGTGCGGGGCGGCCACCATGCTCGACTTGGTGACCAGCCGGGCCGCGACGCTAGCCTGGCTGGCGGAGCGCGGCTATCCGGCACCCCGCGTCGTCCTCACCCGGACCGGCGAGCTCGTCGGGCTGGCGGGAGCGTGGCTGACTCTGGCGACCACGTTCGTGGCCGGGACGGCCCTGCGGCCGGACCGCGGCCAGCTGGGCCTGCTCGGCGAAGCGCTCGGCTGGCTGCATTCGCTGCCAGCCGTCGTGGCACCTGGTGTGGCATCTGGCGCGGTCGAGAGGGAGCGGGACCCGGGTCAGTCAGCCGCTAAGTCGGCCTGGCACCTGGAGGCCGCCGTCCCGGCGACGCTGCGCCGTCTCGACTCGGTTGAGGCGCTCCTGCCCCCGTCGTGGCGGCCGCTCCATGGCGCATTCCGGCAGACCATCGAGGCGGTGCACCAGCATGCGCGAGATCTTCCCCAGGCTGTTGTGCACGGTGACGCGAGGCCGGGGAACGCCATCCTGACCGGTGCCGCCCCGGCGGCCGCCAGGGCCGGCCCGGCGGCGGTCGGTGCCGGGGCGGCGGCGGGTGCCGATCCGGCGCCGGTCGGGGCCGGCCCGGTCGGCGTCACCCTGATCGGCTGGGAAACCAGCGGCCTCGGGCTGCCGGTGCTCGACCTCGGCCATTGCCTCTTGGAGTGCCACCTGGACCAGGACCTGCCGCCTGACCAGCTCGAGGCATGGCATATCCAACCCGACGACGAGCGGATCGCCGCCGTCGCGGAGGGCTATGCCACGCAGCGGGTCCTCGGGCCTGCGGAGCTGGACCTGCTGCCGGACGGGGTCCGCTTCGGGACGGCTTTCGTCGGGGCCATCTATTTCGAGGAGGCGCTCGTCAGGGGCATAGGCGGTGCCTCGATGGACATCCGGCTGGAGCGGTTGCGCAACCGCCTGGCGGTGAGCCCGGCCATCGCGGAGCGAGCCTCGCATCACCTAGGCAGGGCGGAGAAACGGTACGCTAAGCCCGGTCGCCCCGGTGCGGCGGGCGCATAGCTCAGTGGTAGAGCACTCGCCTTACAAGCGAGGGGTCACTGGTTCGAACCCAGTTGCGCCCACTCCCAGGTCAAAGCGTTGCCAGCCAGTTTCCGGGGTCTTGGCGGCTGGTGATGACTGGCCTGGAGAGTGCGGGGTCACCGGTCGGGGTCTGCGGCGTTTGCCCAGCTCACGTCCCTGTCTGGCAGTGCTCTTGGCGTTTCTGGGTTGGGTAGTGGGAGCGTAGATGGGAGCCGGATTTGCTCCGAGGCACTGTCCGTCGGCCTCTGTGGGTCGGCAAGATCCCCGCTGCTCTGGACCTGCTGCGGCCAGGACCAGCCAAGACTCTCGGGTCAGGCTAGGTCCGCCGACCTGGGTCGATCGTCCCTCAAGCCGTGGCGGGAGGGATGATGGGAGCGCAACCACGGCTGGCCACCTACGGCGACTGCTGCAGAGAAGCAAGTTCAGCGCGGAGCACTAGCCCGCCGGACCGCTCCGCTCCGCGCAGGCCACTGGTCAGGTGCCGGTGTGCGGGGCGGGAGGGGCCAGCGCCGGGAACGATGCTCGTGATAGCAGTTAGGCCGTTCCTGCCACTGGGAACGACCTGGTCATGCTGCTTGCGGCGTGCTCTGGCGCACTTTCTGGCCCCGCTGTGGCCGCGGTGAGGGTGCCGCCATCCTCCCGCCTGCATGGGGCCGTCCGGCGGATACTGGCCGGTCGGCGTTACCGGGGCGCCGGGTCGCGGTACGCCCGGCCGGGCTCTCACCCCATAACGATCACCATTGACGCTGAGCACTCCGGGCCGGTGGTCCCCGACGATTTCGCTGGGCTGAGTTTCGAACGGGGGCCGCTCAATCCCGGCAACGCTGGTGTGGAAGGCTACCTGTTCAGCCCGGCAAACAATTCGCTTGTCGCCCTCTTTCGCAATCTGGGGCTGCGCAACCTGCGGATCGGCGGAGGCTCGGTGGATGATTTTATTCCCGCGGGCACAGGCAGCGATGGCTTCACCGGAATCGACAACTTGTTTGCTTTCGCCGCCGTGGCCGAGGTGAAGGTCATCTACTCGCTCCGCCTGCTCAGCCCCAGGGCAAAGCCAATCGGTGACCTGAAGTCGGTTGATGCCCAGGCCGCTGGGTACATCTGGCATCACTACCGGGAGAATGTAGCCAGCTTCGCCATCGGGAACGAGCCGGATTGGCATGCATTTCATACCTACGCGGGCCATCCGTTTGACCCGGCGATCTACGAGGAGATCCCGGGGGTGCCGGGCAGTGCGTACACCTCCTACCTGGCCAGCTGGCGGAGCTTCGCCGACGCGGTCGGGGACGCGGCGCCCGGGGCGCCGTTGGCTGGGCCAGACACCGGGGCATACAGCACGCTGACTTACACCCCCGACGCTGAAAACGGCGTGTCGTGGACGCAGCAGTTCGCCAGTGATGAAAGGGATTCTGACCGGATAGCAGATATCACACAGCATTACTACGTGGGGGGAGACCCGGGGAAGACAACCGCTCAGCAGGCGATCAGCAATATGCTGTCCCCCGAATGGGTGAACGGCACCGCGATCGGGACTCAGCCGGCGCGCACCACCTACACCCCCTATCCCTGGCTCTATACGAACCATCTCGCTCCGGTGGCCGCTGCTGGCCTGCGCTACCGGCTCACCGAATCGAATGACTACCTCACCGGCGTCCCGGGAGCGAGCAATGCGTTTGCCTCGGCGCTGTGGGCGCTGGATTATCTGCACTGGTGGGCAGCACACGCGGCCGCGGGCGTGAATTTCCACAACAAGCAGTGGCTTTACACCGACACGATCGTGCCGGATCCTGCCGCACCCGCCGGAGGCTATGCGATCACCCCGAAGGGGTACGGGATCAAAGCGTTCGCTCTAGGCTCGGCAGGGCAGGTCAAGCCCGTCGCGATCGGGAATGCGGACGGCATCAACCTGACCGCCTATGGCATCGGCGGAGCCGGCGTGCATTACGTCACGATCATCAACAAGACACACGGAGAGGATGCTGCGGATGCGGCCGTAACGATCGTCCCGCCCGGCCCGGGGCTGCAGGGTGCGGAGATCATGACGCTCGCCAGCGGGGAGCCAGAGGACGCCACGGGGGCCAGTGCCACGCTCGGCGGCGCCGCGATCACCGGCGACACCCCCTGGGATGGGAAATGGAGCGTCCTACCCGGCGATCCGCGGGCGGGAATCAGCCTGACCGTCAGGGCCACAACCGCCGCCATCGTCAGGATCCACAGCGGAGGCTGATACACCCGCCGCCGATAGCGGTGGTCATGACCGGGTGACCTGCCAGACCTCCCCTCCCTCCGCTCACCTGAGCATCCACCGCGCAACCGAACGAAAGCACGGCAGGTGTTGAGGGTTCCACCCGCTGACAGGTCCAGACTCACCGGCGTGGATGAATCGCCCAGGGTTTCCGGGTTCGTGCGAGTCGCGGGCAGAGTGCGGTGACGCGGCGGATGGCGCGGCCTGGGGGCTGGTGGCTGAGGCCGTCAGCCCAGGCGGGGGATCGCGTTTCTCCATGATCACCAGGTACATTCCCACTTTGCGCGTTGCCGCGCCTTGGCGTGCAGCATTCCAATGGGCAGGCCCGGCTCGGCCCTCGATAACGCGGTCATCGAGTCCTGGCAGTCCACCGGGGAATTCGAGCTGCGGCGGTGCGAGCATTTCGCCACCAGGGCAGCGGCCAGGGCCAGGGTTCCCGCCTGGATCGAGGACTACCAACACCAGCCGCAGGAACTCGGCCGGAAGATGAGATGCATGGGCCGGCAGTGGCGCAGCGGTGACGATCAGCAACAGCTGCACTCGGCGATGGCCGCCGCGGAAACCAGGCCGACTGGTTATCCAGCGATTCCAGGGCGGCCACAGCAATTGCGGCCATGATTTCTGGTCCGCCGCAGATCGGTAAGCCACGTGTGTGGCGGGCTATGGGAAACTCGCTGTCACCAGATGCACTGGAAGCGCTGACAAGCCCGAATACAACCAGCCATCGAGGCTGCCGACAGCGGGCTGACGTGGACCCGAGCGGACCGAACAGGCGCTGGCGGTGATCAACGAGGCGGTCAAGCAATTCCGATCCCTAAACCCAGGTCACCACCGCAGTGAACGGGTACCCAGCGTGCCGGGCAGCATGCCGTACCCCGCCGCCAATGGTATGACCGGAGTCAGCGGTAGGTAATCGCCTGCGGGACCAAGGACGCCCAGAACTACTCATTCTGTGCCGGCCACGCCGATACGCCATCGCCCGCCAGCGCATACTCGGCAGGCGCTTGTATGAGCAATAAACGCTCGCAGCGGCATTCACCCTGCGTAGCTAGACTAGATCATGTGTCGTCTGGAGCCGTTCCGAGGCAGGCCGAAGTGGCCGTGGCCAACAGCCTGCGCCTGGCACGACCGACGTTGCTGGTGTCGCTGCCCCCCGGGTTGGTGATCATGAAGTGGGAGCGCAAATGGGAGCCCGCTCTGCTCAGCCAGGCTCCCTCACGCTTTCGTTGTGCTCGGTCCTGCTGCTTGTGACCTGGGGTGATGGAACAAGCCGCAGGTGGGGGAGTGGTGGTGACAACCCTTATAAGCGAGGGGTCACTGGTTCGAACCCAGTTGCGCCCACGAGTGAAAGAAAGGCATCGGGCCAGGTCAGAAGCTCGGCTGACAAGTTTCAGCCTAGCAGCCGGGCGGGGCCTTGCCACGTGTTGGGAGGAATTTGGGAGATCAACTTCGCGGGGATCTCCCGGTACGGGGCGAGCAGATCGTCCAGCAGTGGGACGGGCGAGTGGGGTGCGATGGCCACGCGGTCGCGCAGGGATGCCTCCCAGCCTGCAGGGCGCCTTTGAGTTCGGCGCGCATCGTGTCGGAGAATGGGTGTAGACGCCGCGCATCCCCGGGACTGTGTGGCCTACCGAAGGGCCTGGAGGATCTCGGGGATGCCATCTTCGGCCATCCAGGTCTTGTGTCCGTGGCGGAGTCCGTGCGGGGTCAGCCCAGGCCGGATGGGCAGCCAGCACCCCAAACGGAGTGTCTTCCGTGAAGCTGCGTGTGCGGCTGCCGCGAGGCGGTGTGAAGGCGGTCCCCGGCTGGGCGCGCGGCCACGCGGCGACAGGAAGCCCAGGCCATTCTGAGGCGTCAGCGATCACCACGGTTCCTGGCCGTCCACTGGCGGGATGGTGCTGGCCATCGACTGCAGGAAGCTCGCCAGCACCGGTCCGGCAGACCTGAACGTCTGCGCCTTCAGCCTGGTCGGCCCCCGCAACCGGGTAGACAAGATCACCAGGAAGCTGCACCTGCTGCCATGAACCCTGCGGCCTGCGGCGCATATTGCTGGGCACGGAGGACGCCCACGCGGTCTATGCCAGGGCGGGTTCGCGCCACTGGCGAAGCCTGACAAGTGGATGGCACTGCAATAAGTTAGCAGCTCCGGCACGAGGAGCTGGGCGGGCGAAGGCGTCAGTTGATGTCGAACTCGTTGCCCTCGGGGTCCTTCATCCCCACCGCGTAGTGATCGAGGCCGTCCTCGCTCAGGGCTCCGGTGAGCGTGGCCCCGAGATCCGTCAGCCGCCTGGCCTCGGCGTCGACTCGCTGCATGCG